>CABZDW010000006.1 GCA_902524545.1 uncultured Pelagibacteraceae bacterium | reverse complement strand
AGAGAAATGATAGAATTTTTTATTAAATACTTTTTGGTAATCTCATTAAAATCGTAAGTTTCGATTGTATTTAATTTTGCTTTAATAAGATTAAAATCTTCAAGATCCTCTGTTGGAAGTAAATAGTTAATTAGTTGATATTTTTTATTTGTTTTATTCCAATTAAGATGGATTGGATTATTCGAAAAAACTGAAAGATTATTTCCATTTTCATTTATTATTATCGGGACGAATAAAAATTGCTCTTTAAGAATTTGTGATGGAAAAATATTCTTTTTTTCTAAGTATCTAAAAATTTTTTTTTTATTAAATGAAACACCCAAATTTACGTAATATTTTTGATCTATAAATTTTTCTTCTTTAATTGAGAAAGTTTCAACCATGCTTTTAATTTCATTTAATTTAATATTATCGATTTTTTTGAAATCCGGAGATTTTATAAGAGAATAAGCTAGCTCAAAAAAAGCTTTCTTAAACCCTAAATCAATTACTTTATTTTTATCAAAATTAATTTCAAATGGCTCTGTAATTTCAATATCATTGATTTCAAAAGATTTAGCTTTAACTAACTCTGTGGAAAAAAAAAATATTATTACAGCTAGAGTAGAAAAAAAAATATATAAATGTTTGATATAATACATACTTAAATTTAAAACATATATTAATGAATAAAAATCTCTTTACCTATAAAAAAAGCGGGGTCAATATTAGTGCAGCAAATAAATTTGTAAATTTCATATCTAATATTTCATCAAAAAAAAGAGGCAATAAAAAGAATGCTAATATTGGTGGTTTTGGTTCTATCACTAATTTGCCCAAAGACATAAAAAATCCAAAAATAGTGGCTTGTACTGACGGTGTGGGAACTAAAATTGAAGTCGCAAACTTACTAAATAAATATGACACTATAGGAATAGATCTTGTTGCTATGAGTGTAAATGATTTAATTGTACAAGGAGCAAAACCTTTATTTTTTTTAGACTACATTTCAATTAATAAAATAGATTTAAAAAAAATGAAATCAATAATTCGCGGAATAATTAAAGGATGTGATATTTCACAATGTAGTCTAGTTGGTGGTGAGACTGCCGAAATGCCAGATACTTATGAGAAAGGAAAATTTGATATAGCGGGTTTCGCAGTTGGGATTACAGATAAAAAAAAGATACTAAATAAAAATAAAATAAAAAAAGGAGATTTAATCTTAGCTGTTCCATCTAGTGGCCTACATTCAAATGGTTTTTCGTTGGTTAGACATTTGTTAAAACTAAAAAAAATTAATATTAAAAAGGATTCCTTTCTTAAAAAAGAACTAATAAAGCCGACCAAAATTTATGTAAAAGAAATCTTAAATCTTGTAAAAAGGAATTTATTAAATGGTTGCGCTAATATAACTGGTGGCGGGTTAGCCGATAATATTAGTAGAGTTATACCTAATAATCTATGTGCAGAAATAAATTTAACTAAAATTAAACCCCTTAAAATTTTTAATTGGCTTAAGACTAATAAAATAAGTGATAGAGAAATGCTTAAAACTTTTAATTGTGGGGTAGGTTTTATTTTAATAATTAATTCAAAAAACTTAATCAAAATAAAAAAGCATTTTATAAAAAAATTTAAACCTTATGTTATTGGAAAAATTATGTCTGGAAAACATAAAGTAAAACTAAACGGAAAAATTGACTGGTCTTAAAAAAGTAAAAACTGCAGTGTTTATCTCGGGGAGAGGAAGTAATTTAAATAATTTAATTAAATTCTCAAAAACCAAAAAATCTCCAATTATAATCGATTTGGTAATTTCAGATAAAAAGGCTTTTGGATTAAAATATGCTGATCAATATAAAATAAAAAAAAAGATAATTAGCTTCAAAAGTATAAAAATTGCTGAAAAGAAATGTTTAATAATTCTTAAAAAAAGAAATATAGAATTAATTTGTCTTGCTGGATTTATGAGGATTCTATCAAAAAATTTCATAAAAAAATTTAAAGGTATAATTATCAACATTCACCCGTCATATCTGCCTAAATATAAAGGCTTAAACACTAGTCTAAGAGCTTTAAAAAATAATGAAAAATTCTCTGGTTGTACGGTTCATTACGTATCATCAAAACTAGACTCTGGAAAAGTAATTCTTCAAAAAAAAGTTAGAATTACAAAAAATGAGACTGAAATTTCACTAGACAGAAAAATCATTAAAGAAGAACATAAACTTTATCCGGCAGCTATTTCAAAAATTCTTTACTAGTCTTTAAAAAAAAAATTGATTTCTATTTTTGCATTTTCAAGGCTATCTGAACCATGCACAGAATTTTTATCAATTGAAATCCCGTATTTTTTTCGAATAGTTCCATCATCTGCATCTTTTGGATTCGTAGCTCCCATCAGTTCTCTGTTTCCCTTTACTGCATTCTCTTTTTCAAGAACCATAACAACTATTGGGCCAGAGGAAAGATACTCACATAAATCGTTATAAAATGGCTTTGTTTCGTGTATTTTATAAAATTTTTCGGCTTCCGACCTTTCAATTTGAATTTTTTTTTCTTTAAGGATTTGAAAACCATTATTCTTAAATATTTCCTTAATTTCACCTTCAAGATTTCTTTCTACAGCATCTGGTTTAACAATTGATAAAGTTTGTTCCATATTACTCGTAATGATCCTCTATAAGTTTGTTTAGTAGTCTAACTCCGTAACCTGTTGCACCACCTGAATTTAAAGCTCCCCCGTATTTAGAAAAAGCCATTCCAGCAATATCTAAATGCGCCCAAGGTGTTTTGTTTAAAATAAATCTTTGTAAAAATTGTGCTGCAGTAGTAGACCCAGCACCACCAACATAATTAATATTTTGCATATCTGCATTTTTTGAGTTAATCAATTTATCATAATTTTTGTTTAAAGGCATTCTCCAAACTTTTTCCTCAACACGCTCCCCTGATTGAGCCAACTGATTAGATAATTTATCATCGTTAGAAAATAAACCTGCATACTCAGATCCTAATGAAACAATTATTGCTCCAGTCAAAGTTGCTAAATCCACTATAAATTTAGGTTTAAACTTTTTCTCTGTAAAAGTCAGAGCATCAGCAAGCACTAATCTCCCTTCTGCATCAGTATTTAATACTTCAACTGTTTTTCCACTGTATGACTTTAAAATATCTCCTGGTCTAAGAGCATTACCTCCTGGCATGTTTTCAACAAGACCAACTACACCAACGGCATTAATTTTTGCTTTTCTCATTGCAAGGCTTTTCATTAAACCAACTACTACTGCGGATCCAGCCATATCATAGGTCATGTCTTCCATAAACTTTGCTGGCTTTAAAGATATACCACCGGTATCGAAACAAACTCCTTTTCCTACAAAAGCTAAAGGTTTAGACTTATTTTTTGATCCATCCCACTCCATTGTCACTAGATAAGATCCTCTGACACTACCTTGACCAACACCTAGCAAGGTATTCATACCTAATTTTTTTAATTCCTTTTCATTATAAATCTTTATCTTTAAGCCAAACTTACTCAAAGATTTTATTCTTTTAGCATATTCATCAGGGTGTAACACATTTCCAGGTTCTGAGACTAAATCTCTTGTATAAAAAGTACCCTCTTCTATAGAATTAAATTTTAATTGATCTTTATGATTAGGAACATTTTTACCTATTACATTTATAGAAATATTACTTTTATTTTTTTTTGTTTTATATTTTTCAAATTTATATGATTTCAGCTTAATACCATGTAAAAAATGTCCAATTATATTTTTTAATCCTTTAGGAGTAGTATCTGAGTTAACACTATATTCTGTTTCTTTTAATTCATTTAAAATAATGTAACATTTGGCACCTAAATTTTCTGCGTCAGTATCGATAAGATTTTTTTTAAGTGAAATTAAAATTATTTTTTTTTTTGAACTTATATCAAAAATTAAGATTTTTTTCTTAGGGTCTTTTTTATTAAGCAAATCTGAAAGATAAGAATATTCAGAATTAGAGATATGTTTTTTTAAATGTGTAATATTGAATTTTTCGTCTGCAAATAATATTAAATTTGCATTGGTTTTACTAATGGTCTGTTTTTTAAAATTAACTTTAATATTCATAAAAATTAAATACAATCTATACGAGATAGTGCTATATATGAGTAAAATAATTATATTTCAATGGAAAAAATACTTTTTAGAAAATTAATTTTAGACATATCTCTGAGAGCTCTAATTATAACGTTTACTATAGGTTTAATTGTTTGGATAATTCAAGCAGCAAATTACCTTGATTTTGTAATTGATGATGGACACAATTTTACAATCTATTTTTATTACAATTTATTTAATTTTCCAAAAATAATTCACAGAATTCTTCCTTTTGTATTTGGTATTTCTGTTTTTTTTGAATTAATCAAATATGAAAGAAATAATGAATTACTTATATTTTGGATTAATGGTATTACAAAAAAAAAATTTATTTCTAATTTAATTAACTTCTCAATAATTGTTATGTTTCTCCAAATTTTAATTGGAAGCTTCATATCTCCATCGAGTCAATTAAAAGCACGAGAATTTTTAAAAAATTCAAATATGGATTTTCTTCCCAATTTAATTAAGCAAGGAAAATTCATTGACACAGTTTCTGGATTGACCATATTTATAAATGAAAAAACAGGTAAAAATTCTTTTAAGAATATATATATACAAGAGGGAAATATACTAGATTTAACATCTGATGATAATCAAATAATTTATGCGAACGAGGGCTTTTTAGATAGTAGAGATAATAAAATTTTTAAATTATTAAAGGGTAAAATAGTAAGTACGAATAATAATAGATTGATAAGTTTTGAATTCGATAAAATAGATTATGATTTATCAAAATTTGAATCTAGAACGATTAAAATTGCAAAAATGCAAGAGTTGCCCTCAAGTAAAATTATAGAGTGTTCAGTAAGTCTTATGAAAAATATAACTTACAGGGAAGAAATGTTTCTTTGTGATTTTAATAGCTTAAAAAATATTAAACAAGAGATTTACAAAAGATTTGTAAAACCAATGTACTTTCCACTTTTAACATTAGTGTGTTGTTTTTTATTAACGTTTTCAAAAATTGAAAATAATTTTTCTTTAAAGTGCATAAAAGTTTTTTTATATGTCTTCTTAATTTTAGTTTTATCGGAAATTCTGATGAGATATATAGAGACCTCACAATTATTATTTATTATAGTTATATTTTTTCCAATGATGATCTATTTTTTAATTTATAAATTTTTAATTTCAAAAATTAACTATGGTTAAAACACTAGATAGATATTTTATAAGTTTATTTTTTAAAAAGTTATTGATACTTAGTGTCATCTTTTTTTCTTTATCGTTTACACTGACAATTTTTGAAGAAATTACTTTTTTTAGTGAATCGACATCAGCTTTTTACTTACCTTTTATGTTAGCAATTTTCAATGCACCAACTACCCTGCTTGAAATCTTTCCCTTTGTAATTTTAATCGCAGCACAACTTTTTTTTATGGATTTGATTAAAACAAAAGAAAATGAACTTATTAAAATAAACAATTTAAATAATTTTTATTTAATTAAACTTTTAACGATATGCTCTTTTCTATTTGGTGTAATAATAATTACAATTTATTATCCTATTTCCTCGAAATTAAAATTTATTTATTCTGATATTAAAAATATTTATTCTGAAGATGGTAAATACCTAAAACATATTAATGATAACGGTATATGGATTAAAGACGAAATAGAGAATCAGATTTATATAATAAATGGTTCTGAAAAAAAAGATCCTTTTCTTGAAAATGTTTTTATATCAAAATTTGACAATAATTTTGATTTAAAAGAAAATATTTTTGCTAAAAAAGTTGATATAACTTACGACAAGTGGATTATTGAAAATCCAATAATATTTAAAAATAATCGTCAGATTCAGTTAGAAAACACTTTAATATTAAACACCCACTTTAATATTGATAAAATCAATAGTGCTTTTAGGAACCTCAATTCATTTAATTTACTTCAATTAATTGATATAAAAAAAGAAAACATGTTGTTAGGCTATTCTTCACAGGATATTGATTTACATTTTCTTAAAATCTTATCACTACCTATTTATTTTGCTATTTTGGTAATTATTTCATCAATTATCATGCTAAACATAAAAAAAAATAAACCATATATATTTCATGTTTTATTGGGTATCTCATTATCTGTGATCATATATTACATAAATAATATTTTTAGTGTTTTTGGACTAACAAATAAAATACCAATTTATTTGTCAGTCTTTTTTCCTATAATTTTTTTAAGTATAATTTCAATAATTGGTTTAATAAGGATTAATGAAAAATAATATTCTAATAATTTCATTAATATTTTGTCAAATCTTTTTCTTAAATAAGGTCTTTGCTAAAGAAATTGAATTTGAGGCTTCAGATATTGAGGTTATTGATAATCAAAATTTAACAATCGCAAACAATGGTATCGCAAAAATCAAAAGCAACGGAATTGTTTTAGAGGGTGTTAAGATAAAATACTTCAAGGATCAATCTTTGATCATAGTAAGTCAAGGTAAAATTTCAAAAATTGACATAAATCTGAAAATAGCATCAGACACAATTGAATATAATTTAGAAAATGGAAAAATTAACTTCACAGATAATGTAAGAATCGATGATAAAATGAATAATTTGGTCGTTTACTCAGATAAAATTACTTACGAAATAAATAACCAAAAAATTTTTGGTGAGAGTGATACCACAATAATAGATGAATTTTATAACACCTATGAAGTAAGTGAATTTAACTACGATACCAAAGATAAAATTATTAAGTTAGCTAGTACTAAAGTTACAGATCGAAATAAAAATACATTTAATTTAGAAATTGCATATCTAGATTTAAATAAAAAAGAAATTGTTGCAAAAGATATTGGTCTAAACTTTAAAATTTCAGAAAATTCAGAAAATGAACCAAGATTAAAAGGAAGAAGTTTGGTTAGTGATGAAAAAAATACAATAGTTAAAAAGGGAACTTTTACATTTTGTAAAAAAAGAGATAAATGCCCCCCATGGGAAATGAGTGCAGATGAAATAAGACATGACAAAACAAAAAAAATAATTTATTACAAAGACGCAAGTCTAAAAATTTATGATAGAAAGGTATTCTACTTTCCTAAGTTTTTTCATCCTGACCCAACAGTCAAAAGACAAACGGGATTTTTAATTCCAAGATTACAGGAAAATAGTACAACAGGGTTATCTCTAAAATTGCCTTACTTTATAGCCGTAGCTGAAAATAAAGATATAACATTAAGTCCAAGATTTTTTAATGATGATAAATTCTTATTACAGTCTGAATTAAGGCAAAAAAATAGAAAATCTGAACATATAGGAGATATCAGTCAATTTGTTTCAACTGATAAAAGTTCAAAGGGGCATTTATTTTATAATTTTAAAAAGAATTATGAGAGTGAAAATTTCGAAGATATTGACCTAGATATTAAGCTAGAACAAGTCTCAGATGATACATATTTAAAGGCCTATAAGATTGAAAGTCCAATCATAAATAATACCTCTAATCTAATTAATTCCATAAACTTAAATTTATACGATGAAACTCGAACAATTAATACTAACTTAAATATTTATGAAGACTTAAGTAAAATAGATAGTGATAGATATGAATATGTTCCAAATTTTAATTTTTCTAAAAATATTAATAATAATTATTCTTATAGATCAAATGGATATTATAAAAATTATAATACAAATATAACCGAAAAAGTTTTAATAAATAACTTTGAATTTAATTCAGATTCAAAATATTTTAATAATGGGATTATAAATAACAAAAAAATCTTAATCAAAAATGTAAACTCAGAAGCGAGAAATTCGAAAAAATTTAAAAATAAAGATACAAGTAGCATAATGCCCACATTGCAGAATAATTATACTTACCCACTTCAAAAACAAACTGATAAATTTAATTACACACTCACGCCAAAATTTACTTTAAATCTAAGTACATTTCATACAAAAGATGTGCGTAAAAATAATACTAAAATAAATTATGATAACATTTATGATATTAACAGATTAGGTTTGGATGAAATAAATGAGGGGGGAGTATCAGCAACATATGGTTATGAATATACTAAAATAGACAGATCAAATTTTAATCAAAAAATAAAATTTGGTTTTGCAAATAATCTTCGATTAGAGGAAAATGAGGACCTACCAGCCAAAACTAATTTAGGTGACAAAACTTCAGATTTTGTTGGGTTAATTGAATATAATCCTTTTGAAAGTATCAAAATTAATTACGATTTTTCTCTGAAAAACAATTTGGTCGACCAAAATTATGAACTTTTCGGTTTTGAATACTTCTTAAAAAATCTAACTACAAAATTTGAGTACTTGAATGAAAATAATAGCGACTTAAAAACTTCTTATTTACAAAACGAAACACGTTATGAATTTAATGATAAAAATAGTTTGATTTTTGAAACTAGAGAAAATAAAGAAAAAAACTTTACAGAGTATTATAATCTTATCTATCAATTCCAAAATGATTGTTTAACTGCTGCCATAGAATATAACAAAGAATATTATAGTGACCAAGATTTGAAGCCATCTGAAAATCTTCTATTTAAGTTATCAATTTTACCATTTGGTGGGTTCAATACTCCTAATTTGAAATGATCTTAAATAAAAAAACTATTATTTTAGTTTTGATTTTTTTTTTCTTTAATAATTTTTCTTATTCTAAAATTAATTTACAAATCATCATGAAAATAAATGATCAGATTGTTACAACTTATGATCTTGAAAAGGAAAGTAATTATCTTTTAGCTCTAAATCCAAAACTAAACGAAATTAACGAAAATGATCTGCTAGAACTTGCTAAAAGGTCAATGATTAAAGAAATGATTAGAAAAAGTGAAATACTTAAATACAAAAAGTTAAATTTACAAAATACCCAAATTAATGAGGTTTTAAAAAATATGATACAAAATTTGAATTATTCAAACGAGTCCCAATTTGAAGATTACTTAAATGATTTTAATATTTCTATAAATGATCTTAAAAAAAAGATTGAAATTGAAAATGAATGGAAAAGTTTAGTTTATGCCAAATATTCTAAAAGTGTAAAAATTGATAAAAATGATCTAATCAATAAAATTGAAAAAATAAGTAAGGAAGAATTTTCTTTTGAATATAACATATCTGAGATAGTTTTTGATAATAACAAAAATTCTTCTTATGAAGAACAATTAAAAAAAATTTTAGAAAGTATAAAAATTAACGGTTTTGAAAATACTGCTAATTTGTACAGTATATCTGACAGTGCCAAAGTGGGTGGTAAAATTGGCTGGATTAAACAAAATAATCTATCGATAGAAATAAATCAAGAAATAGAAAACCTAAAAATAAATTCATATAGTAATCCAATTAAAGTAGGTAATAATTATTTAATTTTGAAAATAAATGATATTAAAGAAATAAATATTGAATTTGATAAGCAGAAAGAACTTAATAAAATGATCATGAGAGAGACATCAAAACAATTAGACAAGTTTTCTAACGTTTTTTATAATAAAATTAAATTAAACAGTACAATAAGTGAGTTCTAATCCAATTTTAATAGTTCCTGGAGAAAAAAGAAGTGTCTTTTTTGAAATTTTTTTTAAATCTCTTAGATCAAAATTTTTTTCAAGTCCTTTGATTCTAATTTGTGATAAAAAAAATTTGGATAAAGAACTAAGAAAACACAATTTTAATAAAAATATTGAACAAATAAAGTTAGATAAAGCTTTTTCTAAAAAATTTTATAAAAAAAAGATTTATGTAATTGATGTAAAATTTCAAGCCTCTAATAATTATGTACATAATTGCTTCAAAGTTGCATTCAAATTAATAAAAAAAGGTTTAACTTATAAAATGATTAATGGACCGATAAATAAAACTAGAACTTTAAAAAAGAAATACCTTGGGATCACTGAGTTTGTAGCTAAAAATTTTAAACAAAACCAATTTGCAATGTTAATTTATAATAAAAAATTATCAGTTTGCCCTGTGACAACACATCTACCTATAAAGTTAGTTGCAAAAAAAATTACAAAAAAAAAGGTCAAAGAAAAGATTATTATTATTAATGATTTTTACAAAAAATTTTTAGGATTTAAACCTAGAATAGCTGTTGTGGGTTTAAATCCTCATTGTGAAAGTGTTTTAGAATTTAATGAAGATATTAAAATTATAAGTCCAGTTATCAAATCTTTAGAAAGTAAGATAAACGTAAAGGGTCCCTTTGCAGCAGATACAATATTTTTAAAAAATAATAGAAATAAATTTGATATTATTGTTGGAATGTACCATGACCAAGTATTGACACCAATAAAAACTATATTCGAATATGATGCTATTAATATAACTTTGGGATTACCTTTTTTAAGGGTAACACCAGACCACGGCCCTAATGAAAAAATGATTGGAAAAAATATTTCAAATCCAATTAGTTTAATAAGATCATTAGAGTTTTTAGACAAAAAATGATAAAGGCTAAAAAAAGCCTCGGACAAAACTTTCTTATTGATAAAGACGTAATTTATAAAATAGTAAATATTCTAGAATTAAAAAATAAAAATATCCTCGAAGTAGGCCCCGGTACAGGTAATTTGACTGAAGGAATTTTAAAAAAAAATCCAAAAAGAGTTTTGGTGGTTGAAAAAGATAATAATTTGGCAAGCGCATTATATGAGAAATTTGGAAGTAAAATTGAAGTAATAAATAAAGATATCTTAAAGATAAATGAAAACTCATTAAGTGATGAAACTTTAACTGTTTTTGGTAACTTGCCTTATAATATCTCCACTGAAATCTTATGTAAATGGATATTAAATATTGGGGAAAGAATATGGTTTGATTACCTTATACTTATGTTTCAAAAAGAAGTGGCAGAAAGAATAATATCTAATTTTGATTCAAAAAATTATGGAAGATTGACAATTTTAGCTAATTGGAGACTGGATATAAAAAAGATTTGTGATGTTGGTCCACTAAGTTTTCAACCTAAACCAAAAATTGATAGCACTGTTTTACTTTTTAGACCTAAAAAAAAATTTTTTTTACTTAAAAATTCAAAAAATCTAGAAAAAATAACAAGAATATTTTTTATGCACAGAAGAAAAATGATTAAAAAACCTTATCGCCAATTGTTTAATGATAACAATAATACTGCCTCAAAAATTGGGGTTGATCTAAACTCCAGGCCTCAGAATTTAGATTTTGAAACATACTTTAAATTAACCAAAGAGTATGAGAATTTAAGAAGTTAGTTTCTCAACGTGATTTCTTATATAATCAAGATCATAATCTTTTGGTCCATTTTTAATTTCAGCATTTATTAAATTTTTTATTTTTGTATAGCAATTATTCAATTCATCATTAATTACGACATAATCATAATTTATCCAATGAAGTACATCTCTTCCAAATTGCTGCATTCTTTCCTCAACAATAAGTTTATCTTTCATATCTCTATTTGAGAGTCTTTCAAATAAAATTTCTTTACTAGGTGGCAAAATAAAAAAAGTAATCAACTTGTAATTAAGTTTCTTATTTTTGATTTGATCAGCACCTTGCCAATCAATGTCAAATAAAACATTTTTTCCTTTATTTAAGTTGTCAATGATTGGTGTTATTGTTGTCCCGTAGTAATTATTAAAAACTTTAGCGTATTCTAAAAATTCTTGATTGTTAATTAACCTTTTAAATTCTGTATCATTTACAAAAAAATAATCTTTATTTGGTATTTCGCCTGGTCTAGGCTGTCTTGTTGTATGAGAGATAGAAGTTTCGAAATTTTTTTGTTTTGAAAGCAAATTAACTAAGGTGGTTTTACCAGCTCCGGATGGAGAGGACAGAATAACCATTATCCCATCTTTTGATGAGGGCATTTAAAATTTATTAATTAGCTTTGCCTTCAATAAATTTGACTGCATCACCGACTGTTAAAATTTTTTCTGCTTCACTATCAGAAATTTCTGACCCAAATTCTTCTTCAAAAGCCATTACTAACTCAACAGTATCTAGACTATCAGCACCTAAGTCGTCGATAAAACTAGACTCCTCAGTAACTTTCGACTCATCAATTCCTAAATGGTCTGCTACAATTTTTTTAACTTTACTTGAAACATCTTCTGACATATTGATCCTTTTTTTATTATAAATCGTTCTTAGTTTAATTACTTAGATTGTCAAGCCATATACATGCCCCCATTTACATGCAATGTCTCTCCATTTATGTAGTCAGACTGTGAGGATGCTAAAAAAATAACTGCATTAGCGACGTCTTCAGGCTCTCCTAACCTTGCAGAAGGTATTTTTGAAATAATAAACTCTTTATATTTTTCATCAATTTTATCTGTCATTGCTGTTTTAATAAAACCTGGTGATACGCAATTAATATTAATATTTTTTTTTGCGTATTCAATCGCTAAACTTTTAGACATAGCAACAATTCCTGCCTTAGAGGCAGTGTAGTTTGTTTGTCCTAAATTTCCTGTATGTCCAACTATAGATGTAATGTTTATAATTTTACCTTTTTTATTTTTAAGCATTTTTTTTATTGCAAACTTGCTGATTAAAAATGTGGAAGTAAGGTTAATATCTATTACTTTTTTCCACTCATTTATACTCATACGTATAGCAAGGTTATCTTGAGTAATGCCTGCATTATTGATTATACAATCAAGTTTACCTCCAAGCTGTTTTGTGGCGTCATCGATAAAGTTTTCTAAATCCTCGAATTGTGAGATATCAAATTTCAATATTTGTATATTTTGGAATTCTTTTTTTAGTTTTTCCAACTTTTCATTTCTAGTACCAGTGGCCAAAATATTAGCTCCAGCATCGTATAATTTTTTTACTATAGAATTCCCTATTCCTCCTGTTGCACCAGTGACGATAATATTATTTTTTTTTAAATCATTCATGTATTTAAACTTTTTATATCTGATTGACTGTTAATTGAAGAAATTTTTACATTTTTATTAATTCTTTTAACTAGACCAGAAAGTACCTTGCCAGGACCAATTTCAATAAATTGATTTACTCCTTTATTTATCATATTTATTATACTTTCTCTCCATCTAACTTTTTTTTCAATTTGGTCTATAAGTAAACTTTTTAAATCTTCAATGCTGTTAACTTCATTTGCTGTAACATTCGAAATTAGAATATTTTTGGATTGTTTAAAATCAATTTTCTGCAATTCTTTTTTCATCACCTCAGTAGCTTTACTCATTAAATCACAATGGAAGGGTGCGCTAACTGGTAATTTAATGTTCTTTATTTTTTTTTCCCTCAAAAATTCACTTAGGAATTTCAAATCTTTTGTTCTTCCACTCAAAACTATTTGACCATCTGAATTATCATTAGCGACTTGAGCCTCAAAATTATTTTTGTTATCTTTTAAAATTTTTTCAACTTCTTCAACTTTTAATCCCAAGATTGCCAGCATGCCACCCTCACCTTTTGGCATTGAATTTTGCATGGCGTGCCCTCTAACTCTTAATATCTTTATAGTTTCTGTAAAGTTCAGATATCCAGCACATGATAATGCTGAATATTCACCCAATGAGTGACCAGCAAAATATTTTGCTTCATTTAAATTAATATTGAAATCCTCTTTGGCTACTTGAAAGATTGAATAGCTTATTAAAAAGATTGCCGGTTGAGTATTTACTGTAAGATCTAACTTCTCTTTAGGACCCTCTAAAATAAGTTTGGAGAGATTAAATTCTAGTGTTTCATCAGCTTCTTTAAATAACTTTTTTACAATTTTATGTTTATCAAAAAACTCTTTTCCCATTCCCACTATTTGTGAACCTTGGCCAGGAAAAATTACAGAAAACATTTAAAAATTATTTAATTATTTTTTATTTAACTATTGTAATTGAGAGTTTATAATAGTATATCCTCAATTTTTATTAAAATTTAATATGAACTTATACGAACATACTATTATAGCAAGGCAAGATACATCACCTACTGAGTTGAAACAACTAACTCTCAAATATTCTAAAATTGTTGAACAAAATGAAGGTAAAATAATTAAAACTGAAAATTGGGGTCTTTTAAACTTATCTTATCTCATAAAAAAAAATAGAAAAGGGAGCTATATTCATTTTAAAATTAAGGGAAACGGAAAAGTAATTGAACAATTAGAAAAAAATGAGGCTATTGATAAGAAATTATTAAGACATTTAACTGTAAGAGTTAAAAAATTTGATCTTGACACAAACTATTTTCTTAAAAATGATGATTTGGAAAAAATAGACAAGAAAGAAAAATCTAAAAACTAAAAGTATGCCAAAAAAACAAAGTGGAAATAAAAAAAATAAGCAAAGTAATTTTGCAAAATTAAGTATTTTTCAACCTAATAAATATAGATTTAAAAAAAACTGTCCTTTATCAGTCAAGGGTGCGCCAAAAGTTGACTATAAAAATGTGAAACTTTTAAAAAAATATATCTCAGAAAATGGTAAAATCTTACCCTCCAGAATTACAAATGTTTCACAAAAAAAACAGAGGGAACTAGCCTTATGTATTAAGAGAGCTAGAAACTTAGCATTAATATAATGAAAGTAATATTGCTAGAAAATTTAAAAAGAATAGGATCTATTGGAGAAGTAATAGATGTAAAAAGAGGTTTTGCTAGAAATTTTTTAATAGCCAACAAAAAAGCGTTATATGCCTCCAAAGAAAATATAAAACAAGTTGAAAAAATTAAATTAACTCTTTCCAAAAAAGATGATGAAAAAAAACATAGTGCTAAAAAAATTTCTGAAAAGATTAATAAAAAAGAATACACTGTCAATAAACTAAGCACTGAAAATAACGAATTATATGGTTCAGTAAAACCAACGGAAATTTCTAAAATAATTTATGAATCAAGTAAGACTGAAATTAAACCCTCAATGATACAGCCGATTAAAGAAATTAAATCAATTGGAAAATTTAAAGTAAAAATTTCTTTGCACTCGGAAGTTGAGGCTGAAGTAACGATCATAGTAAATTCAGCAGAAACTATTCAATAATTATACAAATTCATCCACAGCTTTTTTTAAAATTTAAAATATTATTATTTTCTATAATATAAAAATCTTATGGAAAATAACTTTAGTATTGTTAAGGAAACTTATAAAGAGTTACCAAATAATATTGAAGCAGAGCAAGCAGTTATAGGATCAATTTTAGTAACCAATGAAATATTTGATGAAGTCAATACAATTGTTTCAAACAGTAATTTCTATGATCCAATGCACCAAAAAATTTTCGATGCAATTGAAAATATGATCTATAAAGGCATGCTTGCTAATCCCATAACGCTAAAAAATTATTTTGAGAATGAAAAGGATGAATTAAATATTCCAGAATATTTAGTTAAGATTACAAAATTTTCTACTTCAGTAAGACAAGCAATCGAGTATTCAAAAATAATATATGATATGTACGTAAGAAGAGAGTTAATTAAAATATCGGAAAAAATGATAGATGATGCTAAAGAGAATAATCTTGATTCTAATGGTCAAAAAATTATTGAGAATTCCGAAAAGTTACTCTACGACTTAGCCGAAAAAGGAACATTCAGCTCATCATTGATAAAATTTGATGATGCTATGAAGCAAACTATTGAAATGGCTTCGGCAGCGTATAAGAACGAGGGTGGAATTGTGGGTGTTCCAACAGGTCTAAGAGATTTAGATGATAGATTAGGTGGACTTCATCAATCAGATTTAATTATTATAGCAGGACGACCCTCTATGGGTAAAACATCTCTCGCAACTAATATAGCTTTTAATGCAGCTCAAAAAATTCAGGAGAGTGGCACAAAATCAACGGTAGCTTTTTTCTCATTAGAGATGTCTTCAGAACAACTGTCAACCAGAATTATTTCAGAACAAGCAAGAATAGGTTCAAATGATATAAGAAGAGGAAGAATTTCAGACGAACAATTCGATCAATTTTTAGAAACTTCCAAAAATATATCAGAACTTCCACTGTTTATTGATGAAACGCCAGCAATAAGTATTGCTGCGATGAGTAATAGAGCCAGAAGAATAAAAAGATTGTATGGATTAGATTTAATTGTTGTTGACTACATACAATTAATGAAAGGCCCATTTAATAATAAGGATGGTAGAGTTCAAGAAATATCACAAATAACACAAGGTTTAAAAGCTGTTGCTAAAGAATTGGGTGTACCTGTTCTTGCATTATCTCAATTATCTAGACAGGTTGAACAGAGAGACGACCATAAGCCACAATTATCAGATTTAAGAGAATCTGGCTCAATTGAACAAGATGCAGACGTAGTTATGTTTGTATACAGAGAAGGCTATTATCTACAAAGAAAAGAACCTAGAGAAGCAACAGTAGAACACGCGGAATGGCAGGCAAAGATGAACGAAGTTGCACATTTAGCCGAAATTATCATAGGTAAACAACGACATGGTCCTATTGGTAAAGTAACACTTGAGTTTGAAGAAAGATTTACAAAATTTAAGGATACTCAAAATAATTAATTTACAATATAACTGGATAGATGATTGATCATTTATACCAAAATACAATCTTAAAAAATCCAAAATCTATTTTAATAATTCTATTAATTTCTTTAATTAGTTTTGGATATTTCTCAAAAGATTTTAGGCTTGATGCTTCATCTGAGACATTATTAATTGAGGGTGACCCTGATCTTGAGTATTTAAAAGAAGTAACAAACAGATATGGTTCAAAAGATTTTTTAGTTTTAACTCATACACCTAATGATGGCATGGTGACCGACAGTGCAATTAACAATCTACTGAGTTTAAAATACAAACTTCAAAGCTTAAATTGGGTACATAGTGTAATTACTCTTTTAGATATACCTCTATTAAATAATTCTGATGCACCTCTCCAAGAAAGACTCATGAATTTTAAAACTTTAAAAGATGAAGGTGTTGATAAAGACAGAGGTTTTAGAGAAATTTTAGCAAGTCCAGTTTTTAGGAACTTTGTTATTAGTGAAGATGGAAAGACAAGTGGAATAATTGTTAATATAAAAGAAAATGAAAAATTAAATGATATTGAAAATAAATCAGATAAGGAAATTCAAATATTTAAAGATCAAATAAAAAAAAAGAATCATAATAATATTCTAGAAATTAGAGAGGTGATCAAAAGTTATGATGACATAGGAAAAATTTATTTAGGTGGTATACCAATGATCGCCGATGATATGATGACTTTTATTAAAAGAGATATCATTGTTTTTGGTTTAGGTGTGCTTGCATTTATTATTGCAACCTTGTGGTTTGTTTTTAGAAATTTAATTTGGGTTGTAGTTCCAATAAGTAGTTGTTTCTTTTCCGTAATAATTATGATGGGTCTTTTAGGTCTTATCGGATGGAAAGTTACTGTAATTTCCTCAAATTTTATTGCGCTGATGTTAATTTTAACAATGGCAATGAATATTCATATGTGTACTAGATTTATACAATTAAGAAAGTTTTATCCTAATAAAAATAGACATGAAATAATCTCTTTAACTACAAAAAAAATGTTTTGGCCAATACTCTACACAGCTTTAACAACTATTATCGCTTTTTTGTCTTTAATATTTAGTGAAATTAAACCAGTCATAGATTTTGGTTTAATGATGACTTTTGGATTGATAACATCATTTATTATTACTTTTACCTTGCTTCCAAGTTTATTAAGTTTTTTAAAAGATAATAAGACTCTTATAAAGGAGGATGTTGACTCCAAAATAACTTCATTATTAGGAAAAATTTCTATTAATTTTAAAAATCAAGTTTTTATAATTACTGGGATAGTAATTATTTTAAGCATAATTGGGATAAGTAAATTAGAAGTTGAGAATAGTTTTATAAATTATTTTAGTAAAAAAACAGAAATTTATAAAGGTATGAAATTAATTGATGAAAAACTGGGTGGAACAACACCCCTAGAGGTAATTCTAAAATTTCCAGAAAAAAAAGAGGATAAATTAGAGGAGGATGATGAATTTGAAGATTGGGGTGATGAGGAAAAAAATGATGATAAGTATTGGTTTACAAAAGATAAAATAGAGACAATTTCCAACATACATAATTATCTAGATAGTCTTCCTGAAATAGGAAAAGTCTTGTCGTTTTCATCAATAGTTGATGTTGCAACTCAATTAAATAATAATAAACCTCTTGGGACTTTAGAGATGGGCGTTTTGTACACTAAAATACCTGAGAATATTAAAACTGAGATAATTGATCCTTATATTTCAATAAAAGATAACGAGGCACGAATAAGTTTGAGAATAATCGACTCTCAAAAAGATCTTAAAAGAAATAAGCTAATCAAAAAAATAAATCGTGACCTGCAAAATGAATTTGGATTAAACCAAGATCGATATAAATTGGCTGGGGTGATGATCTTATTTAATAATTTATTACAAAGCTTGTTTAAATCTCAAATTCTTACTTTGGGACTAGTTATGCTTGGTATTTTTGGAATGTTTGTAATCTTATTTAAAAACATCAAGTTATCTTTAATCGGAGTTGTTCCAAACTTTATTGCAGCATTTTTTATTTTAGGAATGATAGGTATGCTAGAGATACCTTTGGATATGATGACTATCACAATCGCTGCTATAACAATAGGTATAGCTGTTGATAACAGCATACATTATATTTACAGATTCAAAGAAGAGTTCAACAATATTAATGACTATAAGAAAACTTTAAAAACTTGTCATTCATCAGTTGGTGTTGCAATCCTTAACACTTCTATAACAATAGTCTTTGGTTTTTCTATTCTAGTTTTATCTAAATTCATTCCTACAATCTATTTTGGGATTTTCACGGGATTAGCAATGTTATTTGCGATGATTTCTGTTTTAACTTTACTTCCATCTTTAATATTAGTTTTTAAGCCTTTTGGAAAATAAGAATATATGTTTGAAATAACTCTAGAATTTTTTGGAGAAATTTTTAATTCAATTTCTTCAATTGATTTAATCTATATATTGATAACTATTCTTTCACTAATTAAATGTTACAGTAAAGGATTTGTCTTGAGCATACTTTCAATGTCAAAATGGTTATTG
Source organism: uncultured Pelagibacteraceae bacterium (assembly GCA_902524545.1). GTDB lineage: Bacteria > Pseudomonadota > Alphaproteobacteria > Pelagibacterales > Pelagibacteraceae > Pelagibacter. The sequence continues at coordinate 45,106 of CABZDW010000006.1, read as the reverse complement.
GCATATATTATAACTTTGATACTATTCCCAAGATTAAAACCATACGTCAAAAATATAATAGATAATGAATATGTGCTTGATGTAGGTCTTGGAATAACAATCTTTATTATAATTATCTTTTTAATACTATTGATTAATAAAGGGATAAGTAGAGCAATTAAATATACTGGTCTTGGAAGTTTAGATGCTATATTTGGATTCTTTTTTGGATTTATTCGAGCATATATTATCTCAATATGTATATTTTCAGGAATACATATTGTGTATAATTACGATAAATGGCCAGTAAATTTAGACAAATCATTCACCTTCCCATATCTTGAAAAAGGTAGTAATTATTTGTTGAAAGTTTTTCCAAATGAAAAAACGTATCAAGACTCAAAAGAGAAAATTGAAGATTTATAATACAAAGTTGAATGAGGAATGTGGTGTATTTGGAATTAGTAATGTAAAAGATGCGTCAGCTTTAGCTGCTCTTGGATTGCACTCTCTCCAACATCGAGGACAAGAAGGGTGTGGAATAGTGACATTTGATGGAAAAAGATATTATTCAGAAAAAAGATTTGGATTAGTTGGAGACAACTTTAATAAAGAAAAAGTTCTAGATAATCTGAAAGGAAATTTTGCAATCGGCCATAATCGATACAGTACTACCGGAAACAATACATTAAGAAACATTCAGCCTTTTTTTGCAGATACAAATGCCGGTGGAATAGGAGTAGCTCACAATGGAAATTTAACAAATTCGATTTATTTGAGAAATAAACTTGTTGAAGACGGTGCAATTTTTTACACAACCTCTGACACTGAAACTATTGTTCAACTTATTGCAAAATCAAAAAGATTAAAAACTATTGATAAAATAATTGATGCAATATTTCAAATTCAAGGTGGATATGCATTGGTTATGTTGACACAAAATTTACTAGTAGGTGTAAGAGATCCTTATGGAATAAGGCCGCTAGTCATAGGTAAATTAAAAAATAATTATGTTCTTGCATCTGAAACATGCGCTCTAGATATTATAGGTGCAAAATTTATACGAGAAGTTGATAATGGTGAAATTGTTTTAATTGAAAATGATAAATTAAAAAGTATTAAACCATTTCCTGAAAAAAAAATTAGACCTTGTGTTTTTGAATATATTTATTTTGCAAGGCCAGATAGTATTTTGAGTGGAAAAACTGCATATGAACATCGTAAAAATTTAGGAAAAGAATTGGCAAAAGAGAATAATATTGATGCTGATATCATTGTTCCAGTTCCTGATTCTGGAAATGCTGCTGCCTTGGGTTTTGCGCAACACTTAAATAAAAATTATGAGCATGGGCTAATTAGAAATCACTACGTTGGAAGAACCTTTATTGAGCCAAGTCAAAAAATAAGAAGTTTGGGAGTTAAGTTAAAACTTAATGCTAATCAAACAACAATAGAAAACAAAAAGATTATTCTTGTTGATGACTCTTTAGTTAGAGGAACAACATCTCATAAAATAGTTAAAATGCTTTATGATGCTGGCGCAAAAGAGGTACATGTGAGAATTGCTTGCCCCGAGATCAGATACCCAGATTTCTATGGAGTTGATACACCAACAAAAAAAGAGTTGTTAGCTGCAAATAAAAATAACGATGAAATTTGTGAATACATTGGTGCTAAATCATTAAAGTTTTTATCTATTGAAGGTATGTATAGGGCTATTGGATTTGATAAAAGAAATGAAAATTATCCACAGTTGACAGATCATTATTTTACTGGAGATTATCCTGTAAAACCCGTTGATGAGTTAGGAGATAGTAAGATAACACAGCTTTCTTTACTTAGCACAGCATCAAATAATTAATTTATGAAAAAAGTAAGTTTCACAGAAATGAAAAATGGAACCAAAGAGGATTATCTTTTTCTTGATAAACATGAAAAAGATTTTGCAAATAAAATAGCAGACAGAATATTGAAATTTATGTCTGGACTTACTGAAACTTTGGAAGGATACCAGGTTTCAAGATTAGAACATTCACTTCAGAGTGCTACAAGAGCTTATAGAAACGGTGAAAGTGATGAAATAATTGTGGCTGCTCTATTACATGATATTGGTGACGAACTAGCACCAATGAATCATTCAGAATATGCTGCGGCAGTTCTTAAACCGTATGTATCAGAAAAAACTCATTGGATTGTTGAAAAACATGGTGAGTTTCAAATGTATTATTATGCTCACCATTTAGGAGGGAACAAGAATAAAAGAGACGAGTATAAAAATCATAAATATTACCAAGATACTGTAAATTTTTGTGAAAAATATGATCAAAACTCTTTTGATCCAAAATATAAATCTTTATCATTAGATTTCTTTAAACCCTTTGTAAAAAAAATTTTTTCAAGAAAACCGTATTCTTCGTTGTAAAATTTTAAAGGCTATATTTTAAAATATGACTATTTCTAAAGAACAAATAATCGAATACTTTAAATCTGGAATAAAAGAAAAGAAAAATTTCAAGATTGGTATTGAGCATGAGAAATTTTTATTTGATAGCAAAAATAATAAAAGAATTGATTATTCAAAAGTAAAACAAATGTTTTCTGCTTTAATTGGATTTGGTTGGAGTCCAATCAAAGAAAGTGGAAATATTGTTGGTTTAAATAAAGGAGATAAAAATATTACTCTTGAGCCAGGGAACCAAATTGAATTATCTGGAGAAAAACTAAATAATATTCATGAAGCGTGCTCAGAATCTCATGATTATTTATTTGAACTTAAACAAGTAACAAAAAAGCTTGATATAGAAATTGTAAGCACTGGTTTTGATCCCATTTCAAAGCTTTATGAAATTCCCAACAATCCCAAACAAAGATATAAATTAATGACAAAGGATATGCCATTAGGTGGAGAATTAAGTCTGGATATGATGTACAGAACTTGTGGAACTCAATTAAATATTGATTATTCCTCAGAGGAAGACTTTTTCAAAAAATTTAAAGTAGTAAATTCAATAGTCCCAATTTCTATTGCTCTATTTGCTAATTCATCAATAGTTGAAAAAAAAAATAGCAATTACTTATCTTATAGATCCAAAGTATGGCAAAATACTTCCAGGGGTGGTCTTCCAAAATTATTTTTTGAAAATTTAAATTTTGAAAAATACGCTGATTTTATAATAAATTTTCCAATTTTATTTATAAAAGATAAGCAAAATTATATTTCAGGTAAGAAATATATTTTTAAAGATTTTATGAATGGAAAAATAGATGAAATAAAAAATCGTCTTCCAACAGAAAGTGATTTATCGTTACACTTAAGCACTATATTTACTGAAAATAGATTAAAAAAATATATTGAATTAAGATCTATGGATACTTGCGGCTGGGATTGTCTTTGTGCGGGACCTGCATTTTTTATAGGAATGTTATATGGAAATTTGGAAGAAGTTTACAATCTAATTTCATCATGGGATAAAGATAAGATAATTAATGCTTATCTAGATGCTCCTCAAAAAGGTTTTAACACTCAATTGATGGGTAAAGACCTTTTTTATTGGGCATCAAATTTGTTAAAAATCTCAAGAGAAGGATTAGATAGTAGAGATATACTAAATAAAAGCAGAAAAAATGAAACTTTATTTTTAAATCACTTGCAAAAAGTTATTGATAATAGAACAACAAATGCAGATCATATGATTAATAAATTTTCTAAGAGCGATGATTTAAAAGATTTATATGACAAATAAAATTGTTGCTATACAGGGCAACCACCCCTCTAAACTAAATCCAAAAACAGACACAAGTGTTTTTTTAGCGAACGAAATTCAAAAAAAAAATTATAAAATTTTTTATTATGATCCTAAAAATTTATCAATTATAGACTCAAAAGTTATAGCTGAAGGTTTTTTTATAAATTTTAATTACAATAATAAAAAATTTTACAAAATCTTAAAAAAACAAAAACTAAATCTTATTAAATGTAAGTATATTTTAATAAGACAGGATCCACCATTCAATCTAGAATACATTTCAACAACATATATACTTGAAACAATTAAACATAAAGTAAAAATAATTAACAATCCTACTTCAATAAGAAATATTTCTGAAAAACTCTATTCAGTTAAATATCAAAGGTTTATGCCAAATACAATTTTTACTCAAAATATAAATGAAATTAAAGATTTTTTTAAAAAAAATAAGCACGTAATTTTAAAACCTATCCATAGTTTTAGCGGAAATAATATTCACTTACTTAACAAATTTAAATTAAAGTTTATTCAAAGATTAATTAAAAAACATGATTATATAATGTGCCAAAAATATTTACCCAAAATAATTAAAGGAGATAAAAGAGTATTTTTAATTAATGGAAAAATATGTGGTGTTATATCTAGAGTGCCTAAAAAAGGCTCATATCTGAGTAACATGAGCAAAGGTGCAACTGCAAAAAATACTCAATTAACAAAATTTGAAAAAAACATATCTAAATTAATTGGCAAAGATTTGAAAAAAAGAAAAATTTATTTTGCTGGGATTGATTTTATTGATCAAAAACTCAATGGAGATATAAATGTTACTTCTCCTACTGGTTTAAAAACTTTATTTGATATTTCCAAGATTAATCTTGCCAAAACTTTTTGGAAATATCTAAAGGCATGAAAAACTTCACTGACCAACAAAAAGGGTCATTGCTTGCATTTATCGCTGTTCTGTTCATAACCCCCGATTCTTTATTTATTAGACTTTCTAATATTGATACTTGGGGTCTTGTTTTTTATAGAGGAATAATTCCATTCTTAACTGTTTTTTTTGGGATGTTGTTAATCTACAAACTTAATTTTTTTAAGACTCTTTTTAAGAGTGGTTACCACGGAATCATATATGTGGTTACTTTCAGTATTACAAATATTACTTTTGTAGTTTCTATTCAAAACACTAATGTTGCAAATACACTAGTAATGATAGCGACTGCACCTATGCTATCAGCTATACTAGGAGCACTATTTTTAAAAGAACCTCCTGATAGAAAGACATGGGTTTCGATAATTATTACTTTTGCTGCAATTGTTTATATTTTCTTTGACTCCCTTAAATTAGGTAACTTTTATGGAGATATCTTGGGTTTTATTACTGCTATTGGTCTTGCAGTAGGTGCGGTTACTATCAGGTCTGCAAAATCTAAAAATTTAGTTCCAGCAGCGGTTGTGGGTAAACTATTTGTTGCTACTTTTGCCTTATTGTTCATTGAAAGTTTTACACTGATAGAAAAAGATTTAATCATTGTACCTTTAATGTGTATTTTATGTGTTGCTATACCATTTGTTTTGGTAACGATTGCCCCAAGATTTATACCTGCTGCTGAGGTAAATCTTTTCTTCTTATTAGAGACAATTATAGGTCCAATTTGGGTTTGGTTTATTATAAAAGAGCAACCTAGTATTGAAACACTTCAAGGTGGGGTGGTTATAGTTGCAACGATAGCTATTCACTCATTTTTGAAATTGAGAAAATCTTAATTACTGTCACAATTAAGTCTTGATTTACTAATAGATCGCAGATAATTAGCGCACTTTTATGTATAAAGTTTTAAAGAATTCTTGGGCATTATTTTTAGGTATGAGCTTTATAATGATGGCTTATGGCTTTCAAGGATCATTACTTGGAGTAAGAGCAGTTCAGGAAGAATTTAGTTTGACAGCAACCGGTTTTTTGATGTCAGGTTATTTTATTGGATATTTTATAGGCGCAGCGACAATTCCTAATATTATTTCAAGAGTTGGTCATGTGAGAGTTTTTGCAGCATTCGCATCTTTAGCATCATTAACAATTCTAGTTCACTCAATTTTAATTCATCCATTTATATGGTTCCTTTTAAGACTATTAACTGGAGTAAGCATGGTTTGTATGTACACAGTCGCAGAAAGTTGGCTTAATGATAGATCCACTAATAAAAATAGAGGAAGTGTTTTATCAATTTATATGGTCATCCTTTATGGGTCAATTGGTATTGGAATGTTTTTGTTAAATTTTAGTACTCCAAAAAATTTTCAACCATTCATATTAGTTTCTGTAATCACTTCAGCAGCATTAATACCTATTTTACTAACTAAAAAAAAACCACCGACTTTTAAAAAGATTAATGTTATGACTTTTAATGAGCTTTATAAGGTGTCCCCATTTGGAATAGTAAGTTCTTTTTTTTATGGGACAATACAATCTGCTTTATTCACTTTACTAGCAGTTTATGCAACATCAATGAATTTTACTATTTTAGAGATTTCAATTGTAACTTTTCTTCTAGCAATTTCTGGTGCAATTGCCCAATTTCCTATCGGAAAAATATCTGATGTTTATGATAGAAGAAAGGTAATCGTTATGTCAACTTTTGGAGCTGCAACTTTTGCTTTAATCACAATATTTGTATCAGGGCAAATGTATTTGCCTGATGGATTGGCGACAAGTAAAAAATGGTTTTACATATTTTTTATTTTGTTTTCTTTTTGTAGTTTGCCCATGTTTTCATTAATTCTTGCGCATACCAATGATTATATCACAAAAGATAAATTTGTTGCTGCAGGGGCGGGTCTTCAATTCACATTTGGTTTGGGTGCAATGAGTGGCCCTTTTTTATGTTCAATATTTATGGATTTAGTTGGTTCTAATGGATTTTTTGTTTTTTTGTTTATTTTTCATTCTTTAATAGGTCTTTTTGGAATTTATAGAATGAGGATCAGAAAAACAGTAGAGAATCCAGACTCTCAATTTGTAGCAATGCCTCAAACAATTACACCAGCTGGAATTGAGCTAAATCCTACCACAGAGCCTATTGAAGAGCCAATTAAAGATGAAATTAAATAGTTTTAATTAAACTTCTCTATGTGCTCAGACATTTTAGATAAAACTTGTTTTTTATTTAATCTATCTGTTCTTATCAAAATTGCATCACTTACTTTAATTAAAGGACTATGTTTTCTTTTTTTGTCCATATAAGTTCTATTAATTAAAGATTTTTTCACTGTTTTTAGGGAAACTTTTTTTTTGACATCCATCCACCTTCTATAACTTGCAATCTTAATATTACATTTAAAATAAAAAGCTAGATCATATTTTGGATTTTTGGCTAATATTTTACTAGCAATATCTCTTCCCTCTACACAAATTTTTTTATTTGTTTTAATTAATTTTCTCTGAAAAAAATTTACTATTTTTCTCACATTGTTATTTTTGGCGAGAAGAGCAACATGGTTACTAATCTCTTCAGAGTGTAAATTTAATTTTACAATTTTTTTGTATGAAATATTTCTAAATTTTTTTTTTAAAAATGTAACTTTATTTTTTGGGTTATTATTGATTATTTCTTTACTGGCAAAACGATATAACAATCCTGAGTTTATTAATAATAATCCGTATTTTTTAGAAATAAGTTTTGCGGCTGTGCTTTTTCCACTAGCCGACTCCCCATCACAGGCAATAATTAATTTTTTAAATTTTTTCACTGAGCTTTAATAATGTTTAGATTAATTTAATGCAAAAAAATTATGCTATTTCTCATTTAAAAATGAAATTAATCACTTGTAGGTTGAAACTCAAAATAATCAACATTTCTAAAAGATATTAAACTGTATTATTGAAAATATTTAAAATATTTGTTTCAATAAGCTTTTAAAAAAATGATTAAAAAAAAAATTAGACATAAAAATTCAAAAAAGAAGACGGGAATACCTAAAGTAAGTACTTTTGCTACAAAATCTTTTTTAAGTAATGCATTTTCTAATTACAAAAAAAATAAAGAACTTAATAAAATTAAAGAAATTAAATTAGAAAAACTAAAAGAAAAAAATCTGATTCAAAAAGAGAGAAAAGAACTCAAGGTTTGGGAGGAGAGGCTAATTAAAGAGACTAACAAGTTAAAACTTGTAGAAGATGAATTAAAATTAAAAGAGAAAGAAATTAAAGTTAAAGAAGATTCTCAAAAATTAGAAGCTACAAGATTAGTTAAAAAAGATGAAGAATTAATATCAATAAGTAAAGAATTAAGAGCCAAAGAAAAAGATCAAAAATTAAGAGAAGAGGCTCAAAATAGAAAAGATATTGATTTAAAAGTTAGAGAAGAAGAACAAAGAAACTTTGAGCTCAAAGAGAAAAGAAGAAAAGAAAGAGCTTTAAAAATGATTAAAGAAGAAGAGGAAAAACAAAAAGAATTGGAGTATATAAAAATCAGAGAATGGGAAGAAAAATTCGATAAAGAGCAAAAAGCAAAAGAGCATAGGGAAAATTTAAGAGAGGAAAGGTTAAGACAAAGGGAAGTAGAAAAATTAAAATCATTTGAGAAAAAAGAGAGTAATGTTGATAAAAACTTTTCCTCAGGATTAGAAAAATTTAAAATAGATGTAGCAAAAGAAAACTAATTTCTTTGTTTAGGAAAATAGTCCTTTAAATCACCTTCTCTATAAACATCAGCTGTACAACAATGAACGCCTCCTCCAAAAGCATAAGCATCTCTTAGATCTACAGGAATAACTTCCATGCCTAATTTATTAAGTTGTTCGGCTTGATAAGTTTCACTTTTTTCAACACATACTGTTTTTGGATCAAGCACTAAAACATTCATTGACAACCATACAGACGAATAGCAAAGAGGTGGTGGTTCATTATGCGCTGGTTGTGCGCTATCTATTATTTCCCATCCATTATCTTCAAACAATTTTCTTTGCTCTTGTGGTAGTCTCCTTTGAGGGTTATTTATAATTAGCCCTTCTTTGATTGGTGTAAAAGTTGCGTCAATATGAATTGGATACGGATCACCAGGAAAGTTTACTGCGTGAACTCTATGATTTTTAAAATGTCTTTTAAGCCAATCAATTCCCTTCAAATTTGTTGTAAAACCGTGTTGTACAACTAAGTCTTTACCAAATCTAAGAACGTCTGCAGCATCAAATAGTGGTTCTTCTTCTGTTGTTACAAAAAATTTTTTCTCGGTCCATTCAAGTCTCTTTAGAACTCCAATTTTGTCTGACAAATAATCTTCATGGTAATCAGCGTCTGTTAACCTTGGCTTTGGTGCAGTTTCATGACGCATATTCTTGTCTTGTTCAAAGTATTTTTTAATTAGAGGTCTGTAATTTAAATATTCAAACCATCTACACCTATAACTCATTGTGGCCTCAAGCATTTCATTACCAACTGTAAGTATAATATCTCTTGCAGGCATACAGCCAAACATACTATTGACTGCCCAATCAGGAGTAGAAATTTTTTGGTTATGATTAAGTGGTACAGGTCGATCAACTTTGATTCCTCTTTTTTCCAGCATTGCTGCAAAATTATTTAATAATTCATTTGCTTTATCAATTGTATCTTTAGTTCGGGGTCCATAAGAACCTTTCATGGCTGAGTCCTCAGGCACTTTAGCATCTAAAGCAGGTTCTGGAGCAGGTATACAGCAACCATCTGCTTTTCCTACAATAACATGTTTAAGTGGATCCCACTCATTCCAGCTATTAACAATAACTTTATCTTTACTCATGTTTCTAGATTAATTTAAAGCTATAAATCTTTTATTCCAACGCATTAATAAACTATAATAAATTAATGAAATAAATAGAAAAAAACCTCCGACTATTGTAGGAGTATCAGGTATTTCATTTATACCTAATATAGGTAACCAAACCCAAAAAATTCCACCAATAACTTCAGTTAATGACAACAATGTTAATTCAGCAGCTGGAATAGCTTTTGAACCAATAGAATATAAAATTAATCCTAAACAAACTAACGTTCCATGAAGAGAAAATAATGCACCGTTATAACTTGTTGAAAAAAATACCTGTTTGGTGCTTAAAAGTATTATAGACGCGAAAACTAAACAAAAAAATCCTGAAAAAGCTACTGTTGTAAACTTTGGTGTCTCTGTTCTCCACCTTAAGGTGACAGAAAAAACTGAAAATCCTATCGACGAGAGCATTCCAAAAATAAAACCAACCACAGAATTGGATCCAGAGCTACCAAAAGCCATAATTATAATACCAATAGTTGCAATTAAAATAGAAATCCAAACATTTAATGAAATTTTTTCCTTAAGAAATAGAAAGGCAAGAAGTGCCGTAAAAAAAGGCATTGCAGCCAAACAAAGTAAAGTGATTGCAGCTGAGGTATTAGTAATTGAGTAAATAAAACTTATCATGGCAATTCCTAACCCGGTTCCACCAATAAGTCCTGAATATCCCATCTTCAAATAATTTTTATAAAATTTAATCCCTTCTTCAAAATAAAGATAAAGATTCAAAAGAATAAAAATTGTAAGCCCTCTTCCAAATATATATTGCCATGGTACTTGATTTGGATTATCCATATATCTCACAACAAGAGGACCAAATGACCATAGAATTCCTGCAAACAAGACGACTGGAACTGCGATTTTTGGATTTTTTAATTCAATCATCTCGGAAGATTAGATCTAAAAATTTATAACTACAACAAAAATGAGATAGTTATGAGCACGAATTTCGTTAGAAGAGTTTGCTAAAAAAACAATCAATAATTTGATCTTAAAATTTATTATTCCATTTAAAGTTGTGTTTAACGAATTTTGAATAAAGTCTTGATTGGTTTTTATTTGTTATGTAATTAAAGTTAATATGGATTTAGAGGTGCTAAAAATTGCTGCTGACACAGATAATAATAGAAATATTGAGAAGAAAACACATATTTCAAAGTTAAAAAATTCTTTGTGTGGAGATGAAATGCAAATAGAGCTTTTAATTAAGAATAAAAAAATCTTAGACTTTGGATATCAGGGAAAATCTTGTATATACTGCCAAGCGTCAGCTAGTTTATTGTCAAAAATTTCAATAAATAATCAAAAAGAAAAAATTAATAATTTATGTGATGAGGCTGAATTTTATTTTGATGATAATTATAAAGTTTCTGATAAGAAATTAATTTCTCTAAAAAAGCTAATTAAAAAGAAAAATATTAACAAAAAAGATTGTATAATGTTACCTTTCAAAGCTTTAAAAAAAATAGTATCGAGTTAATATATGGGTAATCCAAAACAATCTTTTTTAGCTGGGTTATTTTCTATTATTACGATTGGAATTTTAACTTTTTTAACTTATAGAGCCGAATTTGGAATTTTTTTATTAGCCTCATTTGGCTCGTCAATGGTACTTCTTTACGGATATCCCGAAAGTCCATTTGCTCAACCGAAAAATGTTTTTTTTGGTCATTTAATCACTTCAATTGTAGGTTTACTTTTTTTACACTTTGTTCCATTACCAATTTTTTTAACTATTCCATTGGCTGTAGGATTTGGGGTTGGACTTATGATCTTGTTAAATATCACTCATCCACCAGCAGGTGGCAATCCAATCATTGTTATTATAGGTGGTGTATCTTATAATTACTTACTAAGTCCTGTAATATCAGGGTCAGTAATAATTATTATTTTTGCAATAATTATTAACAAATTTATTTTGAAAAAGTCCTATCCAAACTTAGAATAATTTGTTTGCTTGGGATCTCAAAATGAGGTTAGATATAGCTTATAAATTTATAATTATACAGGAGAATAAATGAAAATATTATGCGTTTTATACGATGATCCAAAAGGTGGAATGCCAAAATCATATGCACTTTCACAACTACCTAAGATAGATAAATATCCAGATGGAATGACTTTACCTTCACCAAAAGGGAGAGATTATACTCCTGGACAATTACTCGGTTGTGTATCTGGGGAGCTTGGATTAAGAAAATTTTTGGAAAGTAATGGTCATGAATTAGTAGTAACTAACAGTAAAGATGGAGACGGATGTGAAGCTGATAAACACATTGTTGATGCTGACATTGTTATTTCTCAACCTTTCTTTCCATATTATTTAACAAAAGAGAGAATCGCTAAAGCTAAAAATCTTAAGATGGCAATCACAGCAGGAATTGGTTCAGACCACGTTGATTTACAAGCTGCAATGGATAATAAAATCGATGTTGTTGAGGTAACTTACTGTAATTCTAGATCGGTGGCAGAACACATTGTTATGATGATTGTTTCGATGGTTAGAGATTATCATAATCAACATAGAATTGTTAATGAGGGTGGTTGGAATATTGCTGATGCCGTGCAACGATCATATGACGTTGAGGGTATGCATATTGGAACAGTTGCTGCAGGACGTATTGGATTAGATGCTTTAAGAAAAATGAAGCCATTCGATGTTCATTTACACTATTTTGATAGACATAAACTACCTGATTCAGTTGAAAAAGAATTGAATCTTACTTTTCATGAGTCAGTAGAATCAATGGTAAAAGTCTGTGATGTGGTAACAATTAATTGCCCTCTTCATCCTGAAACAGAAAATCTATTTGATGATACAATGATAAGTAAAATGAAAAAAGGTGCTTACATTGTAAACACTGCAAGAGGAAAAATCTGTAATCGTGATGCAATTGCAAAAGCATTAAAGAGTGGACAATTAAGTGGTTATGCGGGAGATGTGTGGTTTCCCCAGCCAGCACCTAATGATCACGCGTGGAGAAACATGCCGCATCATGGTATGACACCTCATACTTCAGGAACCTCTTTGACAGCCCAATCAAGATATGCTGATGGAGTAAGAGAGATACTAGAATGTTTCTTTGAAGGTAAAGAGATTAGAAATCAATATCTAATTGTTAAAGATGGTCAGTTAGCTGGTATGGGTGCTCACTCATATAGTAAAGGTTCAGCTACAGGCGGATCAGAAGAAGCAGCCAAATATAAAAAAAAATAATTCTTAACTTATTAAAGGTAGTTACTGAAAAGTAGCTACCTTTATAATCTGGACTTATCATAATGAATTTGTTTATGATATTTAATGAAATATTTTTTTATAATTCTCTTTTTTTTAATCAATTCAAATTTTTCTCATTCTGCTCAAAAAGATAATGCATATTTTGCTGGTGGATGTTTTTGGTGTGTTGAAGAGTCGTTTGAAAAATTAAAAGGGGTTGAAGAAGTTATTTCTGGATATTCAGGTGGTATCACTGAAAACCCAACTTATAAAGAGGTAACATATGGAAAGACTGGACACTTTGAAGTTGTAGAAATAATTTATGACAAAGAAATTATTTCATATGAAGAATTGTTAAAAAATTTTTGGATTAATATTGATCCATTTGATGCCTATGGCCAATTTTGTGATAAAGGATATAGCTATAGATCTGTTGCATTTTATCAAAGTGAAGAAGAAAAAACTTTGATAGAAAAAGATATAATAGCGTTGGAAAAAAAATTTGATAAAAAAGTTGTTACTTATGTAAGAAATTTTGAAAAATTTTATAAAGCAGAGGAATACCATCAAGATTTTTATAAAATTAAATTACAAAGATATCTTAGCTATAAAAAAGCTTGTGGAAGAGAAGAAATTTTAAAAAGAATTTGGAGTCAATAAATCTTTATGAAGAATACTATAAATTGGAATTTTGATAATTCTTATTCAAGATTATCTAATGTATTTAAAGAGCATATTGAACCCGTCGCTGTAAAAAATCCAGAATTAGTTTTAGTAAATCAAGATTTGGCTAAAGAATTAAATCTAGACTTTACTAAAATTAATAAAAGTGATTTGTCAGCTTTATTTTGTGGTAATATCCTTCCGGAGGGAAGTAATGCGATTGCTCAGGCTTATGCAGGCCACCAGTTTGGACATTTCACAATGTTGGGGGATGGAAGAGCAGTCCTAATCGGAGAGCATTTGACAAATAGCAACAAGAGATATGACATTCAATTTAAAGGTTCTGGAAAAACTGCATTTTCTAGAAATGGTGATGGTAGAGCTGCACTAGGTCCAATGCTAAGAGAATATATAATTAGTGAAGCAATGCATAATCTAGATATTCCTTCGACAAGAAGTTTGGCAGTAGCTAAAACAGGTGAAAAAATAATGAGAGAAAATCCATTACAAGGTGCTATCTTAACAAGAGTTGCTTCAAGTCATATTAGAGTTGGAACTTTTCAATATGTTGCAGCACGTGATAAAAAAAATGAGTTGGAAACTTTATTAGATTATGTTGTTAAAAGACATTATCCAAGTCTGGATAATTCAAAAAATAAAGCTTTGGACCTTTTGGAAACTCTTATTGATAAACAAATTGATCTTGTCGTCAATTGGATGCGTGTTGGTTTTATTCATGGTGTTATGAATACAGACAATATGACAATTTCAGGGGAAACAATTGATTATGGTCCGTGTGCGTTCATGGATAGATATGATCCGAAAACTGTTTTTAGCTCAATTGATAAGATGGGAAGATATGCTTACTGTAATCAACCAGCTATTACAAAATGGAATCTTTCAAGATTTGCTGAATGTTTAATCCGTTTAATCGACAAAAATGAAAAAGAAGCAATAAAAAGTGCAACAAAATTAATTGATACATTTGGAGAAAAATATGAGGAAAAATGGTTGAACATGATGAGAAAAAAACTTGGATTGTTAGGTACAGATAATAAAGACAAATTCTTAATAGTTGATTTGCTTACTTGGATGCATCAGAACAAAGTAGATTACACAAATACCTTTTGTCATTTAATGAATCTTAAAGAATATGACGACAAAATATATAATGATAATAATTTTCGAAACTGGAAAAAAAATTGGCAAGAAAGATTAAAATTAAATGATAACAATCCAAAAAAATATATAAAATTAATGAGAAGTGCTAATCCTATTGTGATACCCAGAAATCATAAAGTTGAGGAGTCATTAGAAAACGCTTATGACAACAATTTTGAGTCATTCAATAAACTTTTAGAAATTTTAAAAAAACCATATACACAACAAGACAATATTTCAGAATATCTAAAAATGGACAGTTCTTCAAAAGAGTATAAAACCTTTTGTGGTACTTAATCTTTTTATCAATTAGAAAATTTTTTCCAATTTTCGACTGGTGGAACTAAATGTTCTAGTGTTGATGAGTCTTTTGCTAAAAATACTATATCCGCCGAAATTGATATCCTCTCAGAATTAGATTTGCCTTGTTCTGTACCATGAATTGTTTTTGAAGGAAATATTAACAGATCATCTTCTTTGGTATCAAATACAACTTTACTTGAATTTAATATATCTCTTTTTTTAAAAATATTTTCTTTAGCTAATGATCTTGAATTAAATAATTGGGGAATAAATTCATTATGTTTAGAATTATCAAAAAACATAATTTTAGCATCATCTTTTTGCTTCCTCAAATAAAATGCAATAGAAATATGTGATTGGTCATGTGAATGATTATCAATATGTTCTGTTTTTTTTGAAATTGTTGCCCAAGATCTCTGAAAATAAAGATCAAGCTTTTTATGATTAACTGATAAACTCTCTAAATATTCCAAAATACAATTATTAATTTGAATAAATAAATTTTTAAATTTTGGATTGTTGTGCAGATATTCAAATCCTTGGGTATCTCCTGTCCAGGCTTTACTTGCTGATTTGTAGTCTAAATTTTTACTTTTTTTTTCCATTGATCGAACTTCTTCGATCATTTCTTTTTTTTCATTTTCTGAAATTGAGAGCGTTGATTTATAAACAGTAAGTGGAAAAAAATTAAAAATTTTTTGCATTTAAAAAGTTATTATAAAACGTAAGGTTCTGGCCTTGCTTTTGTACCTAATACTCTCTCTACAGCCATATTTGAAATATCAATCGATTGATAAGAGCCTGTGGTAATTAGTTCTGTTAAAGCTCTACCAATTCCTGGTGCTTGCATTAACCCTCTTCCAGTAAAACCAGTTGCTAAGTATACGTTTTCAAATTTAGGATGTTTTCCAACAACAGCATTATTATCTAATCTATTACAATCATAATAACCTGCCCAACCACCAGTTAACTTCAGTTCTTCAAATACTGGAATTCTTTTAGCTAAAGCAGGCCAAACCAATTCTTCAAAATCGTCCCAAGCTGGTTCGAGATCTGTGGCATCAAAAACTGATTTTGGTGAACCAGCTAAATACTCTTTACCTTCAGGTCTCCAATAAACTCCTGTTGTTAAATCTCCGGTTAATGGCATTTCAGGAATATGTTTTGGACACTTAACTCTAAAGACTGTGTGCTTTTGAGGCTCAACTGGAATATCTTCCAATAATTCTTTTGTCCAACATCCAGCGGCAGATACTATCGTTTTAGCATTTATTTCCGATAATGATTTAACTTCACCTTTAACAAATTCTGCACCTTGCTCTATCGCTTTACTTTTTAATGCTGTGTGAAAAAGGAAAGGATCAATCCATCCTTCACTTTTATTGTCAGTAAATGTAGCCGTTTCTATTCCTTCTTTGTTTATATAAGGAAAAAACTTATCCAACTCGGCACCTTTGATGTTCTTTGTTCCAGCGTCACATGCTTTATGATTTTCAAGAGCCCTATATTGTTCGTCTGCATGTTCTGGGCCGAACATTAATAAATATCCATTTGGTACCATGCTTGCTGTAGGATTAGGATTTTTTTCCGTTTTGAGTAATTCTGGTATTTGAAAAATAAATTCTCTGGCAAATTTACCTAACAAAATATTTTCTGTTTGAAAAAATTGTCTTCTAAAACCGCCAAGAGAAAGAGGGAAAGATGCTGATTTATAAGTTGGGTCTCTCTCAATTACTTTAACTTTTCTTCCTTCTTTAGATAGAAAATAAGCAGTAGCTACACCAATTATTCCCCCACCAACTATTACAATATCATCCATTTAATTTAGTACCATTAAGTTATAATTAAGAAATAAAGCATAGAAACACCAAAGTAAATATGGAATCATTAAGTAAAAACTTACAAAATTGACACGTTTAAATCTAATGATCAAAATTATTATCAAAGTTATCAAAATTATAAGAACAACTAATGCGAAAAATATTTGATGTAGTCCAAAAAAAACAATGCTCCAAGTTGCATTAAAAACTATATGTATAAAATAAATGTAAATTGTATTTATATCTCTTTGTTTACTGTGCCAAAAGAACCAAATAGCTAATGTCATCATTACGTAAAGTGTTGTCCAAACAGGAGCAAATATCCAATCTGGTGGATTATAATTCGATTTAACAAGTCCAGAGTACCAAGGCTCTTTGAAGCTTATAGAGACTAAACCACCGATAAATGATGCTGAAAAAGTGAAAATTAAAAAAAGAATCAATGAATAAAATTTATTTTTTAGCATATTAGTATTATACATCTTTATAATATGAATAAAAAAACTATTTGGATTACAGGTGGTAGCACAGGAATTGGTAAAGCTTTAGCAATAAAATTTGCCAAAGAAGGTTGGAATGTTGCAATATCTGCAAGACGTGAAAATTTACTAAAAGAAACTTGTGGAGAGCATGAAAATATTAGTTCTTTTCCATTAGACGTAACCGATAAGAATAAATGTAAAGAAGTTTTTCAAAATATAGTAGATATTTTCCAGAGTGTAGATATTTGTTTTTTCTCAACTGGAACATGGGATCCCAAGAAAGAAAAAGATATTGATGTTGAACAAATTGAAAATGTATTTAAAGTAAATTTTTTTGGAACATTAAATAGTATTAAAGCTGTAGAAAAATATTTTAAAGATAGAAAAAGTGGGACAATAACTATAGTCTCCTCTATTGCTGGTTATCGAGGATTACCTAATTCAACTGGATATGGGCCATCAAAATCAGCTTTAAATAATTTAGCTGAAAGTTTATATTTTGATTTTGGTAGATCGAATGTTCGGGTGTGTCTTGTTTCACCAGGTTTTATTAAAACACCGATGACTGACAAAAATGATTTTAAAATGCCTTTCTTAAAAACTTCTGAATATGCTGCAGAAAAAATTTATGATGGTTTAGTAAACAAAAATTCTTTTGAAATTCATTTTCCAAAATCTTTAACAACTATATTGAAATTATTAAGTTTCTTACCAAACAAAATTTATTTTGGCTTAATTGGGAAACTTACAAAATATCAAAAAAAAAATTAATCTTTTACAAAAACAACAGTTAATTCAGCGACTTTGAAACCAAACTTAGTCATTGTAGCCCTGTTAATTGCTACACGTTCATCTTGTTTAAAAATCCAATCATCAAAAGTAATTTTCATCTCTTTACCTTTAACTGGAACTAATAAAACATATTCAAATTTAAAGGCTGGACCATACGAATATCCTTTAGCTTTACCAACAACATCTCCTGCCGTACCCTCATAATTATTTTCATCAATTTTAGTTATCTGCCATTGTCTAGTTTGAATTTCCCCATCATCCCAGTTAAATTTTTCGTCGAGTATCAGTTGTTTACCATCCCATTTTCCGTTTAAATCTGCAGAAAATTGTCTTGTGACTTTTCCAGATCTATTTTGAAGCACACCCCAAGCTTTTAAATTGCCGGACAAATAATTTTCAATAATTAATCTAGGTTCTTTATTTTTAAAATCTTCTGGTTTCATAGCGCTATTTTTTGAGCAGTTTGTAATTAAGAAAAGAAAAATTATCAATAAAATTGATTTGCTATTTTTTAGTTTAATCATTCATTTCCTTCAAAGATCATTTATTTTGAAGTGAAAATTGAATTAAATCTATATTTTTCGATTTAAATCCTGCCTCACAATAAGAAAGGTAAAATTCCCACATTTTTTTAAAAGTTAAATCAAATCCTTGTTTCTTAATTAAATCCCACTTCTTATTAAATTCATTTCTCCATATTGCTAATGTATCAGAATAATGATCTGCGTAGGAGTCATATGACTTGATAGCTAGACCATTTTCTGAGACATATTTATTAATAATATTCTTACTTGGTAAAAAACCTCCAGGAAAAATATATTTTTGGATAAAGTCTGTCTTGTTTTTATATCGGTCAAACATATTATCATCTATTGTGATAGCCTGAATAGCAGCTCTTCCATCATCTGATAGATTGTCTTTAATAGTTTTAAAATAACTTTCTAGGTAATTTTGTCCAACAGCTTCTATCATTTCTATTGAAGCTATTGAATTATATTTATTTTTTAAATCTCTATAATCTTTAATTTCAATATTTACTTTTTCGTTTAAGCCACATTCGTGAATTCTTTTTTTTGTATACTCAAATTGTTTTTTTGATATAGTAATGCAATCCAATTTAACATCATATTTTTTTCCTAAATATTCAGCAAAACCACCCCAGCCACATCCAATCTCTAAGATTTTATCACCATTGTTCGGTTTAATTAAATCGATTAATTTTTGATATTTATTATTTTGTGCATTAGACAAATCTTTATTCTTCTCATCAAATATCGCACTTGAATATGTTAAAGTTTTATCAAGCCATAGTGCAAAAAACTCATTGCCTAAGTCATAATGTTTTGAAATGTTATCTTTACTTCGATTTCTAGTGTTCTTAATAAATATATTTCTTACATAATTGAATACTGGAAAGTCAAATAGACCCGAAAATTTATAAATTATTTTAATATTTCTTGCAGTAATTTCAATCAAGTTTGAGAGATTATCAGTTTCAAATTCATTCTTCATATAAGATTCTGCAAAACCAACACTTCCTCCTTTTATTAGGTTAAAAGTAAAATTTGGCTTTTTTATTTTTAAAACTGATTTTAAAGAACTATTCGGGTTTCCAAATTTTAATAATTCACCATTATATTTTGTGATCTCTAAATACCCATACTTAATATCTTTTAAAATCTTGAAGACGATTTGATCTGAAAAGTTATATAATCCCATTAATTCTCAAAAGTAATATTGTTTTTAATCTTAAGTTTTTTTTTTACAAATTTTATTCCTTTGAGCCATAATTTAAAGGCTTCAAAATGTATCGCAGATATAATTTTAAATGTCATTAACGGGTGTTTTATATATGATTTAAGTAACTCTGTGGTTGTAAAATCTGCCCTTTTTCCTTCTTGTGATGCAAATAAAATTTTTTCATTTTGCTGATATTGATCAATAATAACTGAAATTTTTTCAGAGGGTTTTAGGATTCTAAAAAAATAATTACAATTCATTTCAATAAACGGAGACACATGAAATTTTTTAAAACAGTTGTGTTGTGACATGTTATTTTTATCTACTCTAAAAATATAAGTATGTTGTTCTCCAAAAGTATTTTTTACCTCATATAATATTGAAATTAAATTTTCATTATGATCATAAACAAAAAAAACACTAAGAGGATTAAACACATATCCAAAAATTCTTGGATAGCACAAAAGCTTTATTCTTATATCTTTTGAAAAGATATTATTTTCCTCTAAATTTTTTTTCACCCATTCAGTCAAAGACGAGCCATCTCTATGACCGTGATCTTTGTCAAAAAAACTGATTAAATTAAATCGATTATACGAGAAAAATCTTGTATTTTTATTTAGATTATTTAGATCAGATAAATCGATTAATAATGAAAATACACTGTACTTAAAATAATGTTTTTTTGGTTTAAATCTTTTGTGTGTTACCGTTCCATTGTAAATTGAACTAGTCATCAAGGTTTTTTAGCATTTCAATTGATGATTTTATTCCATCTTCATGAAAACCGTAACCAAAATAACTACCACAAAAAAGAATATTTCTTTTATTTTGCAAATTTTTAAGCTTACTTTGATAATCTAAAGCAGATTGATCAAAATATGGATGAGTGAATTTAACTTTTTGCAAAATTTTTGTTTCATCAATATCGAGGTATGGATTTAATGTAAGAAAAATATTTTTTTCACACTCTAAATTTTGGAGTAAATTTAACCAATAGGTGATTGAATTTTTTTCGATTTCATTTTTCTTCATAGATGAGTTCCAAGCACACCAGGCATTCTTATTTCTTGGCATAACTATCTCATCTGTATGTATATAAGCCAAATTTTCTTTATAACTGAAATTTGACAAAACTTCTTTCTCTTGATCAGTTGGATTTTCAATCATTGATAATGCCTCGTCCGCATGAGTTGCAATAATTACTTTGTCGTAATCAAAAAATTCATTTTTTCCACCGTAATACAAATCAATACCACTTGTTTTACTAATGATTTTATTAACTTTATAATTCTTAAAATATTCTCCGCTAATTTTTGATAGAATTGTTTTTACATACGACCTGCTTCTATTTGAGACTGTGTACCATTGTGGTCTATTTTTAAGTTTAAATAATCCATGATTTTGAAAAAATTTTAAAAAGAATTTTAAAGGCATCTTGTTTGCAGCATATGGTGGCATCGACCAGATTGCAGACACCATAGGTATTAAATGATAATTGATAAATTCTTTTGAAAGATTATTTTTAATCAAATAATCACCCAATGTGATTTTCTCATTTATATTATCTAGCTTGTCGGATTTTTTATAAAATTTTATAATATCAAAAAACATTTTTAAAAATTTGATATTAAATAAATTCATCTTGTTGGAAAAAATTCCATTTAATCCTTTTCCACAGTATTCAAAGTTTGAGTCTTCTACTGATACAGAAAAGGACATGTTGCTTTTTTCAATTTCAATTTTATTTTCATTAAAAAAATTAATTAGATTTGGATAAGTTTCAAAATTAAAGACAATGAAGCCAATATCTACTGGTACTTTTTTGGTTCCAACCATTAGATCAATTGTGTTGGAATGACCACCAAAGTGATCTTCTTTTTCAAATAAATCTACGTGATTTTTTTTTGATAGATAATAGGCAGCACTTAATCCTGAAATGCCTGAGCCAACTACAGCAATTTTCATCAATAATTATGCTGCATCTTCTTTAAATTCATCCATGCTAGGACATGTACAGAAAATATTTTTATCACCATAAACATTATCTACTCTTGCAACTGGTGGCCAAAATTTGTTTACTTTTAGAAATTTTGCTGGGTAAGCAGCTTGCTCTCTAGAATATTTGTGTGTCCAATTATCAGAAGCCAACTCAGTGTCAGTATGAGGAGCGTTTTTAATTGGATTATCAACTTTATCAAATTTACCAGTTTTAATTAGATCAATTTCTTGTTTAATTTTAATTAGAGTATCACAAAACCTGTCAAGCTCTGACAAGTTCTCACTTTCTGTAGGTTCAATCATCATTGTTCCAGCCACAGGCCAAGACATTGTTGGTGCATGAAAACCAAAATCAATTAATCTTTTCGCGATATCTTCCTCAGTGACTCCCGTTTCTGATTTAATTGACCTAATATCAATTATACACTCATGAGCAACATTACCATTAGAACCTTTGTATAAGATTGGATAATGATCTTTCAGTCTTTCAGCAATATAATTTGCATTTAGTATCGCAACTTTAGAAGCTAGTTTTAGTCCCTCTGATCCCATCATTTTTATATACATCCAAGAAATTGACAAAATGCTTGAACTTCCCCATGGAGCGGCAGACACAGCTCCAATTCCCGTTGCTGGACCACAATCTTTAACAACTGGATGATTAGGCAAATAAACTTGTAGATGTTTTTTACATGCAATAGGTCCCATACCTGGTCCACCCCCACCATGAGGGATACAAAATGTTTTATGTAAATTTATATGGCAAACGTCCGGACCAAAATTTCCAGGTTTGGCTATACCAACCAGTGCATTTAAATTTGCCCCATCCATGTAAACTTGCCCGCCATGTTTATGAATTAGTTCACATATATCCATAATTTTTTCTTCAAACACTCCATGAGTAGATGGATATGTAACCATCAAAGCCCCTAAATTTTCTGAATGAAGCTCCACTTTTTTCTTTAAGTCATCAAAATCAACATTGCCTTCTTTATCACAACTAACTACAACCACTTTCATTCCAACCATTTGTGCACTAGCAGGATTGGTTCCATGTGCAGAGCTTGGTATTAAACATATGTTTCTATTTTTTTCACCTCTATCTAAATGATATTTTCTAATTACCATTAGTCCTGCATATTCGCCTTGAGCACCTGCATTTGGTTGAAGTGAAACTCCCGAAAAACCAGTAATTGATCTTAACCAGTTTTTTAAATCAGTGAATAATGTCCTATATCCCTCCATCTGCTCAATAGGCACAAATGGATGAGGCTCAGCTAATTCTCTCCATGAAATAGGTATCATTTCTGCGGTAGCATTTAATTTCATAGTGCAAGAACCTAATGCTATCATGGTTCTGTTGAGAGCTATATCCTTATCCTCTAACTTTTTAAGATATCTAAGCATTTCTGTCTCAGAACGATATGAGTTAAAAACAGGATGTTCTAAATATTTAGAAGTTCTTAATAAACTTTTTGGTAAATTGGGTAAACTTACTGTTGGATCTTCCTTTTTTATAGACTCAGCAGCATTAAAAATCTTTAAAAGTTGATTTACTCTATAAACATTTTTTTTCTCATCAAAAGAAACAGCAAGCATTTCAGTGTTTACTTTTCGTATATTGACTTTTTGATTTAAAGCATTTTTATAAATTTGATCAGTCTTATCTTTGGTAATAATTGTAACAGTATCAAAAAAGTAATCAGAATATATTTCATATCCAGATTGTTTTATTTTATCAGCAAAATTTTTTGCCAATTGAGAGACTCTCTCAGAAATTTTCTTAATTCCATCTGGACCATGATAAATAGCATAGGCTGCTGATACTATGGCTAACAATGCTTGAGCAGTACAAATGTTACTTGTAGCTTTGTCTCTTCTAATATGTTGCTCTCTAGTTTGTAGTGACAATCTATAGGCCTTGTTTCCATGTCTATCTACTGAAACACCAACTATTCTACCTGGCATAGATCTTTTGTATTCATCTTTTGTTGCAAAAAATGCTGCATGTGGTCCTCCATAACCCATTGGAATACCAAATCTTTGTGAACTGCCAACTGCAATATCAGCCCCAAGTTCTCTCGGCGTTTTAAGTTTAGCAAGCGCAAGAAGATCACAAGCTAAAATAGCTTTACCATTTTTTTTATGAATTTTACTTATCGCCTCGCTTGGATCTTTAATGTCTCCTAAGGTTCCAGGATACTGTAATATTCCACAAACAATATCCTCTTTTAATTGTCCTAAAACTTTGTCTTCATTTCCAACAAGAACTTCGAGACCCATAGGCTCTGCTCTAGTTCTTATAATCTCAACAGTTTGAGGGTGGCAATTTTCTGAGACAAAGACTAAATTACTATCACTTTTATCAAGTCTATAACTTAAACCCATAGCCTCTGCTGCCGCTGTACCTTCATCAAGTAAAGATGCATTTGCAATATCCATTCCTGTAAAATCAACGATCATTTGTTGGAAGTTTAAAAGCATTTCCAATCTTCCTTGTGCTACCTCTGGCTGATAAGGTGTATAAGAGGTATACCAACCTGGATTTTCTAATATATTTCTTAAAATTACATATGGTGTATAAGTTCCATAGTAACCCATGCCTATAAAATTTGAGTAAATTTGATTTTTCTTTGAAATTGCTTTTAATTTTCTTAATGCTTCATACTCTGAATTAGACTCACCAATATTAAGTTCACCCTTAAACTGTATTTTTTCTGGAACAGTATTATCAATAAAATCATCTAATGATTTATAATTTAATTTTTTTAATATTTTTAATTGATCCTCTTCAGATGGACCAATATGTCTTTTTATAAAATCTTTTTCAGAATTATGTAGCATTTAATTACTATTCTCCTTTGCAAATTTATCATAATCATCTTTATTCATTAGTGAGTTCATTTCAGATTTATCTCTAATTTTTAATTTAAAGAACCATGCAGAATTTTCAGGATCTTGATTTATTTTTGATGGATCATCCACAATCTCTTGGTTTGTATCAACAACTTCACCGCTTACCGGGGTATAGACATCGCTTGCAGCTTTAGTAGACTCTACAACTCCTGCTGTTCCATCTTTTTCTACACCAGCGCCTTTTTCTGGAAGCTCTGCAAAGACAATATCTCCTAGCATTTCTGTTGCATGTTTTGTTATGCCAATTGTTGCAATATCACCCTCTAATTTTATCCATTCATGTTCTTTAGAATATTTCACCTCGCTCATTAATTCGGTCCTTTTACATAACTTTTTTTATAAAACGGTAAACTACAAACACTTGCCGCATATTTTTTACCTCTTACCTCTAAGAATACTTTAGTATTTTTTTTTGAAAATTCATTTTCCACATATCCCATTGCTACAGGTCCATTTACACTTGGCCCAAATGAACCACTGGTAATTTCTCCAATATGAACATCTGATTGATTAAATATTTTTGTTTTTTCTCTAGCAATAATTCTTCCCTCAGGTTTAATTCCAACTCTAATTTTTGTTACACCATTATTTAATTGTTTAATAATAATGTCTGAACCAATAAAGTCTCCTTTAGATATTCTCTCTTTTGAAATTGCCCACTTTAAATTTGCCTCAACCGGAGTTTTATCTTTATCAAGATCATGACCGTACAAGCATAAGCCAGCTTCTAACCTTAGAGTATCTCTTGCTCCTAAACCCACTAAACTTGAGCCTTTATCAATCAATTCTCTAGTCAATTTATCTGCAAAATTATTTGGAATTGATATCTCAAAACCATCTTCACCTGTATACCCTGATCGAGTAATGTATACTTTCTGATTATTAAATAAGAACCAGTCTCCAGACATAAAATTTAAATCTTTTACCCCACTAAAAACTTCATTTAAGATTTGTGATGATTTAGGTCCCTGAATCGCAATTAAGGATCTATTTTCATCTAAGACCATTTTATACTTTTCGTTTAACAATTCCTGTAAAATTTTAAAATCATCTTTTTTACACGCTGCATTAAGAATTACTAAAAAACCTTCATTAATTTTTGTAATGATTAAATCATCTTGTATCCCAGCATCTTTATCCATTAAGAAGCTGTACTTAGAATGATTTAATTTCAAGTTTTTCAAATCTAATGGAAAAATTTTTTCTAAATCTTTAATTAGTTCATCACCACCATAAATAAATAATTGACCCATATGTGAAACATCAAAAATGCCTGAGTGATTTCTTGTGAATTTATGCTCCTCTACAATACCTTTAGAATATTGGATTGGCATCTGATAACCAGCAAATTCAACAAACTTGGCGTTACAATCTTGGTGTAATTGGTAAAGAGATGTTTTTTTTATTTCCATATTAACTCATTATACCCATCTGTATATTTGCCTGAGAGTTTTGCTCCTTCGGCGAGAACTAAATCTCTTTCCAGAGTTAATATGTTACGGTCCTTTTCGCCTGAGAGATTCCTGGGTAGTTGCTCCTTCGGCGCCACGATAATCTGTAGTCTCTCCCGTGTATCAATAGTCCTATAAGTAACTTAAAATGTCAATTGGAAACGATTGCCTTTGGCTTTTTTAAAAGCGTATAAAACTGCAGTAATACTGCAAAAAGTATTATCCCTCCTCCTATCAACCCATATAGTGATGGTATTTCGCTTACAAAAAGAAAGGCCCAAATAGGACCAAGAACAGATTCGGATAACATGATTATTCCAACCATTGCAGAAGGTGTTGTTCTCGCACCAATAGTTATAAATATAAAACCAAAACCTATTTGAAAAAATCCAGCCAAAAAACCTAAAAAAATATCATGAGGTGAAATTATTATAGTAGGTGAAAGTGATAAACCAATAAGACATGAGCTAATACCTGCAACGAATTGTGCTGGGACCATATCGACAGATGGAAATTTCCTGACGATAATTATCAAAACTGCAAATGTAATTGGCATTGTGAAAGCTGCTAAATTTCCAGATAATTCTCCTGAAGATAATGAATTTCCAACCATTAACAATACCCCAGACATTGCTAGAATTATTGATATTAATGTTATTAAATTAATTTTTTCTTTTAAGAAAAAGAAACCAAATATTGCTAAAAATAAAATTTGAAGAGATATAATAAAATTAGTGTTAGCAACTGTAGTATTATACATTGCAAAAACATAACCACAAAAACCAATGGATAATATTAATCCACCAATAAAGCCCGGTAATCCAGAGTTATAAAATGATTTTAAAACTTTACTTTTGTAACTGATAATCAAAAAAGTTAGGACAGTAATAGAAAAAAATAAAGATCTCCAAAATAATATCTGCCACAACGTTGCCCCTTCAAATGATTTAACTATTAGTCCACCAAAGCTCAAACTTAGAGCACCAAAAAATATGAGTGATGGACCAGGTAAACTTTTTAAAATATTCATTAAAGTTGTGAAATTAAATTTTGAGTTTCTAATTCATACAATTTAAAAAGATTTTCTGCACTATCTAAATCGACCTCTTGAAATTTGACTCTTGAGCCAGGTGTTAGTTGAACTAATTTGTCATAATCAGCACTTATAACTACACCAATTTTAGGATAGCCCCCAATAGTACCATGATCCGAAAGCATGATAATTGGATTACCATCTGCCGGTACTTGTATTACCCCTTTAATCAAACCCTCGGATTTAATATTGGTATCTACAATGTTTTCTATTTTTTTTCCCTCTAGTCTCATTCCCATGCGGTCAGATAATTTAGAAACTTTGAATTCATTTTTAAAAAAGATTTTTTTTTCCTTCTTCGGAAAAATAATTGAAATTTGTTCCCTTAATTACTCTAATATTTTCTATCTTTGTATTAATATAATTTAATTTTTTATTTTCAAAATATATATTAATTTCTTTAAGTCTAATCCTTTGATTATCAGATATTTTTTCTCCTTTGTTAGAACCTATTTTTGCTTTTGTATTTATTGAGCAACTAGACCATTGATATTTTAAATCAAATTTACCACTTATTGCTAGATATCCATATACAGATCTATTTGTCGATATAATATCTAGCTCATCGTTATTTTCTAAAATAAAAGTTTGATAACATTGTCCATCAATTGAATTATCACCTTTTTTAATTTTAAAAGTCACATCACCAGTGATAGCAATATTTAACTTATCTCCATAATATTTCAAATGAGGGCCCTGATAAGCAAATTCTATCACAGGGTAGTTATCATTATTTCCAGCAAGTTTATTAGCTAATAAATAATTTCTATTATCCATGGCCCCACTAAATGGAACTCCTATGTGGTAGAGATTGTTTCTACCAATATCTTGGAAAGTTGAATTAATACCAGCTCTTATAATTTCAAAATAATTTTTACTCATGATAATTTTGATATTCCTCTTTTGTAATTCTTTTGAATAAAACTGAGTCACCTGGATTAATTAAATTAGGCTCATTTTCTTTAGAGCTATTAAAAATATTCAGAGGAGTATTACCAATAATATTCCACCCCCCAGGACTTTCAAATGTATAGATATTTGCAAATTGCTCGGTTATACCAATTGAACCTTTTGGTACCTTAACCCTAGGAGTATCAAGACGCTTTGCTCTTAAATTTTCGTCTAAGTCTCCAAGAAAAGGCATTCCTGCAATAAAACCTGTCATATAGCAAAAAAATTCTTTTTCAAAAAAATTTTCATATATTTTTTCCTCTTTCATCTGAAGTTTTTCTTCGAGTCTGTTTATATCTAAGGAAAAATCTTTTTCACAACAAACGGGAATTTCAAACTTTTTATATTGAAGACCATCATCTTCAATAATTTCAATGTTATCAATTATTTTTTTGAGTTTATTAAAATTAATTTTTTTTAGATCGAAGGAAATTATTAATTTATTATATGACGGAGCTAGATTATTAACTCCTACAATATTTTTTTTTAGAATAGTTTTAAAATATCTTATTACTTGACTATTAATCTTTCTATTTACTTCTTTTCCAAAGTCACAGTATAAAGCTGCGTCACCAAGATTTGATATATTTATTAACATGCCATGTTATACTGAAGAATAGTGAGTATGGAAATTAATATAAATTGTGATTTAGGGGAAAAATCTAAACATCATTCTAACAAATATGATCCTGAATTACTTGAAATAGTTAATTCAGCAAATGTAGCATGTGGATATCATGCGGGTGATGAAGAAACTATGAATACAATTGTAAATATATCAAAAAAAAATGGTGTTAGTATTGGAGCGCATCCATCTTTTAATGATCCTGAAAATTTTGGCAGAGAGAGAATGGATTTATCTGACTCAGAGATAGAAAAATTAATAATTGATCAATATGAAATTCTTCAAACAATTTCATCTAACCATGGTGAAAATGTTACTCATATAAAGCCGCATGGTGCTTTAAATAATATGGCGTGCGAGGATATCGATTTAGCAACAACATTAGCAAAAGTAATCAAAAGAATAAATCCAGAGTTGATTTATTTAGTACCAACTGGATCTAAAATGCAACACGCTGCTAAAAAGTTAGATATGAAAATTGCTTGTGAAATATTTGCAGACAGAAATTATGAGGATGATGGAAATCTTGTATCAAGAAAAAAGCCTTATGCTTTAATTACTGACCCAGAGCAGGCTAAAAGACACGTATTAAAAATGGTTCAAACCCAGTCACTTAATTGTCACAGTGGGAAACAAATAGCTTGTGAAATTGATTCTGTATGCATACATGGTGATAATATTAGTTCGTTAGAAACCGCTAAATCAATAAAAAAAAATTTACTGTATAATGGGCTAACGCTTAAAACTTTAAATAAAATGAAGAAATTTATATGATAAAAAAATTTTTTATTTCTATAATAGTCTCAATATTTTTAGTTACTAACTCTTTTGCAGCTGGTTCTAGCGATAGTGACTCTTCAAAGACTGAAACTAAATATGACATGGCTGTTACTCATATTAATGCAGCGAAAAACTTTGAAAAAAAAGACAAATTAGATAAAGCAAAAAAAAGATACGAGAAGGCTCAAAAATTATTAATTCAATCTAACAAAAATTTTCCAAACAAACCAGACACATTAAATTACCTTGGTTTTACCACTCGAAAACTTGGTGATTTTGAAAATGGAGAAAAGTATTATTTGCAAGGATTAAAAATTAATCCAAAACACATCGGTATTAATGAATATCTGGGTGAACTATATGTTGCCACAAACAGACATAACCTTGCTGTTGAAAGACTTGAAGTTTTAAAAAGTTGCAATTGTGAAGAGTATGAGGAACTAAAGGCAGTCATTGCTGGTAAAAAATCAAAATATTAATTTCTATTAATAGACAATAAAATCTAGATAATTATAATCATCTTTCAAATAATAATACATTGTTAGAAGAATCTCTCATACTCCTACAAATTATCTTTATTGATATAATTTTAGCTGCAGATAATGCGATTATAATTGGTTTAATAGCTGCGAACTTTGTACCTAAAAATAGAAAATTGATTATTTTTTGGGGTGTGGTAGGTGCACTTGTTTTCAAAGTTTTATTTGCAGTTTTTGCAACTTATCTTTTCCAATTTTATTGGGTTAAAATTATTGGAGGACTTTTATTAATATGGATTGTGAATGATTTGAGAAAGGACTTGTTCGAGATTAAAAAAATTAAATCGCCAACAAAAAAATCAAAGGAACCATCATTTATTAAAAGTATTTATAAAGTCCTTTTTGCAGACATAACTATTAGCTTTGACAACGTGATTGGGGTTGTTGGTGCTGCAAAAGGTAACTTTGGTTACATGATGTTTGGACTGATCTTGTCAGTCGTTCTAACTGGTGCATTAGCTACATATTTAGCGAATTATATTCAAAGACATCTTTGGATTGCCTATGTTGGTTTAGGTTTTATTTTATTAGTTGCATTACAGCTGATTATTGGTGGATTAAACGATTATGGTGTCCTATCAATTAACGAAACTTTCAAAAAATATTTTTAACTATATTATTTGTTGATAAAATAACAATTTTTTAAGAAAAATTAAATAATTTGCTTATTGAAAGTTTCTTAAATTAGTTTTTAATTTAGTTTTTAAAAAAATTGTTAACAATAAAAGGATAATAATGAAAAAATTAATTATTGCTGCATTTATATTTGTATCGAGTTTTGGAACAAATGTGATAGCAGATGGTCATTCAATTAAAATGGGGATTATCTTAGGATTTACTGGTCCTATTGAGTCCTTAACACCTGCTATGGCTGCCTCTGCTGAATTAGCTTTCAAAGAAGCTTCGGACTCAGGGTCACTATTAGGGGGAAAAAAAATTAAATCAATTAGAGCAGACTCAACTTGTGTAGACTCAGCAGCAGCAACTGCAGCAGCTGAAGGAGTTATATCACAAGGTGTTACAGCAATTATGGGAGCTGATTGTTCAGGTGTAACGGGTGCGATTGCATCTAATGTTGCAGTGCCAAATGGTGTTGTAATGATTTCACCTTCAGCAACATCTCCAGGTTTAACGACTCTAGACGATAAAGGATATTTTTTTAGAACAGCTCCTTCAGATGCAAGAGGTGGTCAAATCTTAGCTGATGTTACTAAAGACAGAAAAATTAAAAGTGTAGCAATTACTTACACAAATAACGACTATGGAAAAGGTTTAGCAGATGTTTACAAAGCAGCTGTTGAAGCTCATGGTATTAAAGTTACT
The DNA here is from genome assembly GCA_902524545.1 of uncultured Pelagibacteraceae bacterium. Taxonomy (GTDB): domain Bacteria; phylum Pseudomonadota; class Alphaproteobacteria; order Pelagibacterales; family Pelagibacteraceae; genus Pelagibacter. The sequence continues at coordinate 13,714 of CABZDW010000006.1, read as the reverse complement.
ACAGTAACTGCACACGAAGACGGTAAAGCAGACTACTCATCTGAAGTAGCAACACTTGCTTCAGCAGGTGGAGATGCAGTAGCTGTAATCGGTTACTTAGACCAAGGTGGTAAAGGTATTATCCAAGCATCTTTAGACTCAGGTGCATTTGATAGATTTATTTTATCAGATGGTATGATTGGTCAATCATTAGTTGATGCATTTGGTAAAGATTTAAATAAATCTTTTGGTTCATTACCTGGTTCAACTGGAAAAGGTGCTGGAGTATTTGCTAAAGTAGCAAGTGCAGCTGGTATTGATAGTTCTGGTCCTTACACAGGCGAGTCATATGATGCTGCCGCTTTAATAGTTTTAGCAATGCAAGCAGGTAACTCAACTGACAGAGCATCAATTGCAAAAAATGTAATGGATGTTGCTAATGGTCCTGGAACAAAAATTTACCCAGGTGAACTTAAAAAAGGTTTAGATTTATTAGCTAAAGGTAAAAAAGTTGACTACGAAGGTGCAACTGGAGTTACTTTTACTAGCGTCGGTGAAGCTGAAGGTTCTTTCTTAGAACAAGAAGTTAAAGGCGGTAAATTCAAAACTAAAAAACAAAGATAATTTATCTTAAAAGAATTGAACCCCTGACATCTTTGATGTTGGGGGTTTTTTTTAAAAAAATAAATATTTATCTGCCATATATAAAGCCCAAGCAATGGCAGCACCTGTAATAATATATTTCATAATTTTATTTTATTTCTATTTTTTCAGGAAGTATACCCTTTGGTCTATATCTCATAATTAATAATAAACCTATTCCCATCATTAAAAATCTGAAATAAGGAACACTTTCAATTAAATGAACTTTTAAAAAATGGGTATCTTCTAAACCTGCTGTTGTTAGATTGACTAAATATAATCCAATTGGTGCTGCCTCAATCCATAAGAACCAAACTACAAAACCTCCAAGAATTGCTCCAAAATTGTTTCCACTTCCACCAACAATAACCATTACCCAAATTAAAAAAGTATATCTTAAAGGTCTATAACTTCCTGGTGTAAATAATCCATCTTGAGTGACAAGCATAGCTCCCGCAATACCAACTATAGCTGATCCTAAAACAAAAATTAATAGATGTTGTTTAACCACATTTTTTCCCATTGCGTTAGCAGCTTCTTCATTATCTCTAATAGCTCTCATCATTCTTCCCCAAGGAGAGTAAAGAGCTTTCTGAGTTAAGATTAAAAGAATAATCACAACAACTAAAAAATAAACCTGAATAGCAAAGTTTTACAAATACTGATGATCCCTCAATTACAAATTGATTAAGAGCTACTTGTCTTTCTGTGATATCAGAAATCAAAGCTAATTTTCCTGAATTAAATTTTTCAACCAGATTTATAAACCATTCTGTTTCTTGTAAGTTGACTTCATATGGAGCAGGACGTTTTAAACCGATAACATTTTTTACACCTCTAGTTAACCAATCTTCATGTTTAATAATTGCTATTACTATTTCTGAGATCAACAAAGTTGCAATTGCCAAATAATCAGCTCTTAATCCTAAGGCTACTTTTCCAATTACAAAAGCTAATCCTCCTGCAAAGAAAGCGCCCACAATCCAAGAAAAAATTATTGGAAGCCCTAGCCCACCTAGAAATCCAGTTCTTGCCGGATTTACTTCCTCAATTGCTTCAATACCAGGTTCAGAGACAAGTCGTATAATAATTATTCCTGAAATGATAATTACAGCGATTATATAATTTCTAATTTTAGATTTCTGATATCTTTTAAGAACAAATCTAACAGCTAAAACAATTCCAATAATAAGAAATAGACTTAATAGAATATTGGTGCCCCCTGCACTCCAAGCCTCTTGAACTGGATTTACAGAAATTAAAACTGCAGCTAGACCGCCTAATGCTGTAAAGCCCATTATTCCAAAGTTAATTAAACCAGCATAACCCCATTGAATATTAGCACCCATAGTCATGACAGCTGAGATCAAACATAAATTAAAGATGGATAAAGCAATATTCCAAGATTGAAATATACCAACAAGGATAATTAATCCCATCATAATACTGTAAGCTGCAATTACATTTAAATTTTTTCTCACAATATCTTTCCTTTAAATATTCCAGATGGACGATAAAGCAATACAATTACCAATATTGAAAAAGATACTGCAAATTTATAATCAGTTGAAAGTAATTGAATTAAACCATCTGGTTCCATGCTTTCTGGTAACACATACATAAAGAATTTCTTATATGCGTAAGTCAGAAGTATTTCAGAAAAAGCAATTACGTAACCTCCAAGGAAAGCTCCAAAAGGATTACCAATTCCCCCAACTATAGCAGCAGCAAATATTGGGAGCATGTTATTAAAATAAGTGAATGGTTTAAAACTTTTATCTAAACCATACAAAACACCACCTATTGTTGCTAAAATTGCAGCAATCATCCAAGTTATCATAACAATCCTTTTTGGATCTATTCCAGAAAGTAATGCTAAATCCTCATTGTCAGAATAAGCTCTCATACTTTTTCCAGTTTTAGTTTTGTTTAAAAACCAGAATAAAGTCGAAACTAAAATTAAAGTAACAACAATTGTAATTACTTGAGTTGACTTAATAGCAAGTCCCTCATTCAAACCTGTCATTTCCTTAAACTCATTAGCTTTAATCAAAAATTTCTCACCATCAAAAAATCTTCTATCCGATGGACCAATTATAATTCTTACTACTGCCTGGGTAACAAACATTACTCCAATACTCACCATTGCTAATTGGACTGGAGGACTTTTGTTTAACCTGTAATATTTAAATACAAAATTATCAATAATTAGCATGTATAAACCCATAAACAGAATTGCAAAAGGGATTGCTAAAAGTGCAGTGGGTAAAAAACCAAGTGATAAGCCAATCGACTGAAAGTACCAAGTAAAAAGGATGGCAATCATTGTACCAAAAGACATCATATCTCCAGTTGCAAAGTTTGCAAAACGCAGAATTCCATAAATTAAAGTTACAAATATAGCTCCAATAGCTAATTGAGATCCATAAGCAAGAGCAGGAACAAATATATAATTTAATAAAAGAATTATTGCATTTAGAAAATCCATTTAACCACCTAAAAAAGAGCTTCTTACTCTTGGATCATTAAGTAATTCTTCCCCTGTCCCCGAATAACGATTTTCTCCATTGACTAATACATATCCTCTATCAGAAATATTGAGAGCTTGCTTTGCATTCTGTTCAACCATTAAAATTGCAACATTTGTTTTTTTTACTTTTATAATATGATCAAAAAGTTCATCCATCACTATTGGAGAAACTCCAGCAGTTGGTTCGTCTAACATAAGGACAGACGGCTTAATCATTAGAGCTCTTCCTAACGCAACTTGTTGTCTTTGACCTCCTGATAACTCTCCTACAAATTGTTTTCTTTTTTCACTCAAAATCGGAAAAAGATTATAAATTTCATCAATAACTTTCGTATAATCTTGAGTAACTAAAAAGGCTCCCATCTCTAGATTTTCCTCAACTGTCAATCCTGCAAATACATTTTTAGTTTGTGGTACAAACGAAATTCCTTCTTTTACTCTATCTTGTGGGGAAAGTTTTGAAATGTCCTTTCCATCAATAATTACAGAGCCTAATTTTAGATTTAATAAACCTAACATTGCTCTCATTGCAGTAGATTTTCCTGCACCATTAGGTCCAAGAATTGATACTATTTCCCCTTTTTCAACATTAACAGTGCATGAATTGATTATGTCTGGACCCTTGCCGTATCCACCTGTCATGTTTTTTCCCTCAAAAAATGCCATATTTAATTATCTTTTAGTTTTGAACCTCTGCCTAAATAACTCTGAATAACTCTCTCATCTTTTTTTGCATCTTCAACCGAACCCTCAAATAAAACAGATCCCTCTGCCATTACAATTACTGGATCACATAACCTTCCAATAAAATCCATGTCATGTTCAATCATACAAAAGGTATAGCCTTTCTCTTTGTTTAATTTCTCAATAGCTGTCCCTAAATCTTTTAATAAGGTTCTATTTACGCCTGCACCAACCTCATCTAATAAGACCAATTTTGCATCCACCATCATCGTTCTTCCTAATTCTAATAATTTTTTTTGTCCTCCAGAGAGATTTCCTGCTAATTCATTCTTTAAATGACTTAAATTTAGAAAATCAACCACTTCAATTGCTTTTTCTTTTATTTGAATTTCCTCTTTTGCAACTAATCCAGGCTTCAATAAAGCATTCATCAGCTTTTCTCCAGACTGGTTACCTGGTACCATCATCAAATTTTCTAACACTGATAAATTTGTAAATTCATGTGCTATTTGAAAAGTTCTTAGCAGTCCTTTTGAAAATAATTCATAAGACGGAATATTAGTAATATTTTCATTATTAAATAAAACACTTCCAGTAGATGATTTTAAATTACCAGCGATTAGATTAAACAGAGTTGTTTTGCCTGAGCCGTTGGGTCCTATTATTCCAGTTATAGTTCCTTTCTTTACTTTTAAAGAACAATTAGATATAGCGGCCAATCCACCAAAATATTTTGATAAGTTTTTTATATCTAAAATATTATCTTGCATTCCTGAGACAGATTATAATCTTTTATAAATCTTCTTAAGTGATTTTTCTAATAATCTATAATAGCCTGATTTTCTTAATTCGTTTACACCCTGCCAATTTAGTCCTCCTGGTGTTTGTTCGTCGACTAAATTTTTAAGTGGCTTAGAGGAATTCGTCAGTGCCAACTCTGCCAGAGCTGAATATAACAAAGTTACGTATTTTTGTGAATCTAGACTATTGGTTTTTTTTCTAATCAACCACTTTGATAAAATATTCAATAATTCATAAAATGATGCCATAGTTCCTGAAATAGTCCAAAAATTCTTTGATAATTTTTCGTTTTTAATTTCAATAGTTGTACCAATTTTATCAAAAAAACTTTTTATTTTTTTATTTGGTGGAAAAATTGCTACAGGACCTTTCCCCAATCTAATTGGTGGCATAGGAATAGCTCTAATTATTATAGATTTTGTCTTAATCAATTTTTTTAATTTTAGATATTTTGTAGTTGACATAAAACTTACTATAATTTGCTTATTTCTAAATTGAAGTTTAGGTAATATTACTTCTCCAACTTTAGGTAAAATTCCAAGAAAAACCAAATCAGCTTTATTTACAACCTCTTGGTTGTCTTTAGCTATAATAATATTTTTTAAATTTTTTTTTAAGTAAAGTGCTTTTTTTTTATTTCTTGGTGAAATGATTATTTTTTTATATTTAATTTTTGACTTACTTATGCCAATTATAACGTCTGAAACAATATTTCCTGTTCCTATAAAACCAAGATTCATCAAATGATAATAATTTAATTTTTAATAAAATTCCTCTATTTAATTAAAACAAAAAAAAACCCCCTCAAAAGAGGGGGTTTAGAATTAACAATTTAAACTATCTTAATTATACTTAGAATGTTTTTCCAAGTGATATTCCTGCACCGTATCCAGAAATACCATCTGCTTTAACAGATTTTGTTGCGTCATTATCGTTTGTTACAGTAGCTCCATCTAAATCCATGTAGCTAGCTTCAAATCTTGCAAACATTCCATCAGCTAAATCCATGCTATATCCTAAAGCAATTGTATAGCCATCTAAATCAGTGTTACCATATGCACCACCTGTTGCTAGATTTTCATCAGTTACTACTTCTACTTCAACATAACCAATTTTTGCGTAAATATTATCAGTTGCGTTTAATAAAGCGTACACAGTAGTTAAATCATCAAATGAAAGTTTAACTGTGTTAGTTGATTTTGAATCATTCCCAGTACCGCCTGGTACAATATTTTGGACGTTTTCTGTAGTCTCAGAGTCCATTGAATGTGGCACATAACTTACTCCAAGAGAAAACTTTTCATTTGCGTTGATTTCCACAAAAATAGATCCCATTGCAACTGCTGCTTCAGCATCTTCACCCTCACTCGCAGTATTTTTTGTCACTTTAGAAGATGATCTGTTACCTGCGTGATCACCAGAGAAAATTTCTGATGCTCCATCTGCTTCAAACACTCCACCAGTAACAGTTACACCTATGCTAAATCTCTCTGCGTTAGCAAGAGACATAGATCCTAAAAGCACAACTGCTGCTATTAAAAATTTTTTCATTGTTATTATCCTTGTTTAAATGTTAATTTTGAGAGACTCATATCATTAAAAATCAAATTTTTTAAGAAAATTGCGACAATTTTCAAGTTTAAAAGACAAAAAATAATTTATGTTGCAATAATACAACATAAAATAATCTAGTTTTTTCAAGAATTTCTAATTTAAATTGAGTTTGTATCCTTAAAAAAAGACCCTCTTATTCTCAAAAGTTCTCTGCTCAAGTCTATATTTTCCTTAAAAGGCTTTCTTCCATGTAGCCAAAAATAATTATTAGCTATTACAGAAGAACCCACTGGAAGTCTTGTAATTATCTTATGATTACTTTCCTCTAGACTGTCAGACAATTTTTGTAAAAAAACTCCTTGTCTCATATTTTTCGGTTCAGGAAATTGATCAATATAAGAAATTTGGGCTCTACCATTTTTATCAGATGAAAATACTGGATGTTCAACTTTATAATCAATATTTTTACTTTTAGGAGATCCCCAAATAAAATTCTCTTTTGCAGATGGATCATTAAATAACTCATCACAATGCTCCCAATCATCAAGATGTAACATGGCAGACTCTCCTCCTTCAACATTTTTTTCTTCTAGTTTTGACATCAATAACCAATCAGTTTTTTCTTTTACATAAGTTCCATCGGTGTGCAGATCCATGTTTGTATAAGCTTTTCTAAGATAAGAATCACTTTTATCCTCATGCTTAACATGAAATCTTGCGTAATATTTTCCAGCCATAGCATCATGATTAGGTACACCAATTAAATGTGCTACTGCTGTAGAGAGTTTTACCAAAAAATTATTATCTATTTTAGAAATTAGGTTTTTTGGTTTAATTATAAAGCAACCCGTATTTCTATCTCGAACAATCTTATTTATAAATTTAGATAATCTATTTTCACTCAAATCATCTAAGCTTTTAGCAATGGTGAATCTAGTAAAAGGCTTGTACTCTAAAGCTGTAATATCAAATTTATTAAATGGAAAAATGAGTTTATTTAAAATTTCTTCACCTATATCAATGTTTATTATCCTAGAGGATTTATCGTTAAAACTAATTTCAAAGCCATCAATTTTTTCTATCATAAATAAATATTAAAAATTGATAATATGATACCAGATAAAAGAGTTGGATAAACTAGATTTTTTTTAGTTATATAAAAAATAATTATAGCTAAAAAAACAACTATAAATCTTATAAAGTAGTCTACTTCATTTAAAGATCCTGATGGAAAAATTATCATTCTTGTAATAAGTGCCGCTAGAGTTGAGTATGCTAGGCAATTAAACCATCTAAACATTTTTGAAGTTTCTTTGATTTTTTCTGCACTTACAACACCTAAAAATCTTGAAAGATATGTTGCTAAAGACGTGACTATAATTATGATTATAATGTTATTCGCCATTTTTTTCTCCAATTAAAAAAGCAATTGTACCTGCAAAAAAACCACCAAATAAAATGCACCACTCAGGAGATAAGAAATAAAACATTGGACCTATAATCGCTCCTAAGGTGACGGATAAAGTTATTTGAATAGTTTTCATTGCACTTAACATCATGCAAGTAAAATAGATTGGATTAATTATAGCTAAACCAATAAGGATATCTTTATTGAGAAAATCAGATGCTATATAGCCAACAACTGTTGCAAATATTGCAACAGACCATGTTGCTGTCCCAATACCTATCCAAAAATCTATCCTATTTTTTTTTTCAATTACTTCATAATTGTCTTTCATAATAAGCCAAGAGGAGACAGCAATGAAGTGACATGATAAATAATATTTCCATCTAGGTTGATTTTCATGTAACAATAAAGGCATTAGTGCTACGGTCATTGGGTATAATCTTGCATTAACTAACCAAACAGCTAAAAAAATATTTATCAATGACGCCCCAATTAACATTGACTCAGCCATCACTAACGATCCAGGTAAAGCATATGTCAAAAGAGTAGAAAAAATGCTTTCTTTAACTGTGAAACCTAAACTTTTTAATAATGCACCAATTGCAACAAAACTAGCTGCTAGAGCAATAGCTGGACTTCCTACACCTTTTATTGACTTAAAACCCTTTAAAAAATATTTTGTGTTGATCATTAACCACCTAGAAAAAGGCGACCCACATCAGGATTACTTAAAAGATCATCACCTTTACCAGCAATTGCTGTTTGACCAGAGACTAAAACATAACCAATATCAGCAAACTCAAGTCCTTTTTTTGCATTTTGCTCAACTAAGATGATTGTTTTTTTTTCATTCTCTTGAAGATCTCTTAAAATTTCAAATACCATTTCAATATATCTTGGCTCCAATCCAATTGATGGTTCATCGACTAATAGCACAGAAGGTTTCATTACTAAAGCTCTGGAAATTTCTAGCAAACGTCTCTCCCCACCAGATAGTACTTTAGCAGGTTGATTTCTTCTATTCCTTAATCTTTCATATTTTTCAAATATTCTCTCTGCCTCTTGATAAGACTCATCTGTATTTTCTTTAATATATCCACCCATTAATAAGTTTTCCTCAACTGTCATGTCAGGGAATACTGAATTATCTTGAAGAATGTACGCAATACCTACCGATTTTAATTTTTCAGCTGGTGTAAGATTTGTAATTTCTTTTCCATCTAATTCAATTTGTCCAGAAAAAATGTTTGTAAACCCATATATTGAATGAAGTATTGTTGATTTACCTGCACCATTTGGTCCAATCAAACATAACGACTGAGCCTTTTTTACGAATAAATCAAAGTTATGAAGTATTTCCATTTTGCCATAACCAGCATTTAAATTTTTGATTGTTAAATGAATTTCATCTGGAGCTAAATTTTTTAGCTCTTCTGCTGTTGGAGCTTTTCCTAAAACCTCATACTGATTTGTCATTATTGAGCTCCCAGATACGCATCTATTACACTTTTGTCACTTTTTATTTCATCTGGTGAACCATTGGCTAGCATCTTTCCGTGAGCCAAACAAAAAATATTTTCTGCTAGTTGCATTATCACTCTCATATTGTGTTCAATGACCAAAAGAGTAATTCCAAAATCTTGATTTACTTTAATTAATCTATCTATAATTCCATTAATTAATGTTGGATTAATCCCAGCTGTTGGCTCATCTAATAATAACATTTCTGGTTCATTCATTAATGCCATAGCCAGTTCTAATAATTTTTGTTGTCCAAAAGATAAATCGCCTGCTCTCAAATTCCTTTTTTGATATAAACCTACAAAATTTAATAAATTTTCTGCCTTATCTTTAAGTCCTTTAGGAATCGTTGAAAAAATCTTCATTAAGCTCTCATCACTTCCTTTGTGGCTGATTAGCATATTTTCTACACAATTTAATTTTCCATAAATTCGGGTTTGTTGAAAAGTTCTTAACAATCCAAGTTTTGCAATAACCGGAACTGGTAGATCCGAAACTTCCTTATCATTAAACTTAATTGAACCATTATCAATTGGGTACGTTCCAACTATTGAATTAAACAGTGTTGTTTTACCTGATCCATTGGGACCAATTAATCCAACTATTCTGCCTTTTTCAACATTCATTGAAATATCTACATTAGCTTTTACACCACCAAATGATTTACTTACGTTGCTAACTTCTAAAATACTCATTTGAGCTCCACCTGTGCTTTACGATCTTTTTCATCCACAACCTCACCAAATCTTTCAGGGTATTTTTCTCTCAACCATCCCATTATTCCCTCTGGGAAATAAATAACGATAACTACAATTAAAACTCCTAGCGCAACATATTGCCAACCTAAAAAGAATGTCCAAAACCCCTCTTTAAAAATATGAAACACTGTTGCACCAATTATTGGTCCCCATAAGGTTCCTTTTCCACCTAAGATTGCCATTAAAACCATGAATACTCCCATCTCTCTTCCATCAAAAGCAACATCGGTTGAATCGATATATCCAACTAAGCCACCCATGATTCCTCCAGCTAAACCACAGAAGAAAGCTGATATCATCCATCCAACTATCTTATACTTCATTGTTTCAATTCCCATAGCCTCAGCTTTATCCTCATTATCTCTAATTGCATTTAGAATTAATTTAAATCTAGTTGAGTAAATTCCTCTCACAGTTATGAAAGTCAGTACTAAAACAAAAAAACTTAAGAAATAGAAAAATTCACCTCTTGAATCTAAACTTCCTACATCAGGAAATGGTGGAGTAGTGAAACCCTGTCCAGCTCCAATTATTTCAATTCCTCCAGAAATTTCACCTGCTGCAACACCTAAGCCTAATGTGCAAATTGCAAAGTAATGTCCTCTTAGTCCTAAAATAGAGTATCCAATTAGACCTGCTACAATGGCTGGTACAAACGCTGCAACTAGTAACCCAAAAGCCATTCCTTGAAAAAATTGCGTAGGTGTATGTACAAAAGTTTTTTCACCACCGCTTTCTGTCCACTCAGCTAATGGAAAAAACATTCCAACTTGAACAGATGCACACAGATACATTCCAAGTCCATAAAATAAAATATTACCAAAAGAATTATAGCCCATTTCACCACCTTGAATGTTCCATGTGGTTGCTAAAACTATTAATACACAAAGAATTGAAAGTTGAACTTTAAAAGCCGGAAACAAGAATGGAGCTGCTATACCAAAAGTTAATATTCCAATATATAAAATTAGATTATTTTTGCTAATACTCATTTTAAATACTCTCTTTTTCTTGAAAGTTTAAATCTTCTATAAACAAGTATTAAAACTAACAATAAAAATACTGACCCAATTCTAAATTCTGTGCCCAGTATGTAATCTGCAAATTCTTCAAATACACCTAAGCCCATCCCTGACATTGCAACACCAGGTAAGTTTCCTAATCCTGCAACAATGACAATCATGAAAGATCTAATTGTGTATGGAAGTCCCATATAAGGGTGAATTGTAAAAGTAATAGATATTAATGCCCCAGCAACACCACAAAGAGCTGCATTAATACCGAAAGTAGCTGCATACACTTTTTCTGTATCTACACCTAAAATCTTTGCTGCTCTTGCATTTTGCGCTGTAGCTCTAATCGCACGACCAAGTTTAGATTTTTTCATATAAATAACTAAGCAAACAGCAAACAAAATACTTATGAATGCTGAAAATATTTTTGAATTAGGTAGCACAACATTATTATTGAACAACATAGTTGTTCCGTAATCTGAATTTGCAAGGACAACATCTGCTCCAAATGCGAAGTTCATTAATTGCATGAATAGAATGCTTATTCCAAAAGTTGCTAAAATAGAAATAAATAAATCTCTGTCTACCACTTTATTAATTACAAGTTTGTAAATTGCTATACCAACAAAATACATTACTACCGGAGAAACAATAACTCCCCAAGCTGGATGAATTCCATACAGATACATGAAGTAAGCAATGTATCCACCTAATATAACAAGATCTCCTTGAGCAATATTAATTATATTCATTACTCCCCATTGAAGTGCCATACCATATGCAATCAATGCAAATAAAATTCCAAGTAAAACTCCGTCCAAACATGCTTGAACGGAAATCATCGGATATTGGAAGACCATGAAATCCATAATGAACCTTTAAAAAAATACCCCCTAAATATAATATATTAGGGGGTATCTATAGATTTGTTTTTATCTTTTAGACCATGAAGGAATTGGGTGAATTAACTTAGCTGATGCCCATTTAGTTGGAGCAACAACTTTATTTTCACATTTTCCTGCATCATCACACATTACTTGGAATAGCACCATTGGTTTATCAACATTCTGACCACCTTCAGCAAACTTTATGTTTCCATAAAAAGTTTGCATGTTCGTAGCCGCAAGAGCATCTCTTACTTTCTTTTGATCGAAAGAATTTGCTCTCTCAAATGCGTCTTTAAATACCAATAGAGCTGCTGATGACTCCGCTGCTTGATATGGAGGCGCATAACCAAACTCTTTAGTAAAGTCTGCATCATAAGTCATACCGTCTTTAAAAAAGTCGTCTTTATAAGTAAGTGTTTTATGCCACTGAGAAGCACATAGAGCATATTGTGAGTTTTTTCCATGTTGCTTTGATAATTTAGCTGCATCACAGTGTGTCATAGCTAACATTGGAACGTCTACTTTCATCTCAGATATTTGTCTAATAGCAGTTAATGCACCTTTAGTATGGCCTGAAACCACTAAAACATCTGGTTTCATTTGTTTCACTTTTACTAAAGTCGCTGCCATATCGTTTAGCTCTTTTGGTAATTTATCATCGATTACTTTTTTAGAGCCTGTTCTTTTAATTGCATCTAAAACGCCGAGTCTCACGTCTTGTGAAAACGCATCCTGTTCAAATGCCATCGCAACTGATACACCTTTTCCATTATTCTTTTCGACCGCTAAATCAATAGCAACATCAAGATATAAATTAGCAGGAGCTAAAACTGCAAATAAATATTTGTAACCTTTTGTAAACAAAGATCTAGATGCGCCATTTGCTTCAACCATTGGAACACCATACTTTTCAGTTACTGGAGCTATTGCTTTAGTTAATCCTGAACTGTATGGCCCAAGCATAAACTCAACACCATCTTGTGATATAAGTCTTTCTGCAAGTTGTGCTGCTCTTTTTGGGTTTGACTCATCATCATAATAAATAATGTCAAACTTATAAGTTTTTCCACCAACTTTAACTCCACCCATACTGTTAATTCTATCAACGGCCATGTTGTAACCGTTTTGAGTATGAACACCATTAGATGAATATTTTCCAGTTAATGAAATAGCTGCACCTAATACAATCTTATCACCAACTACTTTTGCAAGTGATACAACTGAAGTTGAGAATAAAATCGCTAATGCAGAAATAAAACTTAAAATTATTTTATTTAATCTCATTTTTATTTCCTTTTGTTATTAATTAATTAATTTTTAATTAAATAAAGAAAATCACACTAATGCAAGTGTCAAAAATTACTGATGAAAAGTTCTAATATTGTTGAGTAACAACAATTATTAATGCAATAACTACTAAAACACTCGCAGAGATTGTATTAATTGTTTTTGGATTTGCTTTTATCCATATTATTAATTTCTGCGCAAGAATTGCATAACCAATCAAAGATAAAAAATCTAATACAATATAAGTTGTAATTAGTATTATAAATTGACTCAAATAGTTTGAGCTAAAATCAATAAACTGGGGAAATATAAAAGGAAAAAACATCCATGCTTTAGGACTTGTCCCTGCAACAATAAAACCATCTTTAAAAAAAGATAAGTTACTTTTTTTTATCTCTATTTTATTTTTTATATCGTTGGGCCTAGACTTATAAATATCATAAGCAAGATATAATAAATAAATTATTCCTATCCATTTAAAAATATTTAAAAATATTGAGCTTTCTGAAAAAAAGGATCCAATCACAAATATTACTAAGGTAGCTTGAACTAAATTTGCAGATACATCTCCTAGTGCAGACCATACACATCTACCAACTCCATAATTCATTGAATAAGAGATAATAACGATTCTTGGACTACCTGGGGTA
>CABZDW010000005.1 GCA_902524545.1 uncultured Pelagibacteraceae bacterium | reverse complement strand
CTTAAGTAATGCCATTTCTTTAAAAATCACCTTTTTATCTTCTCTCTTAAAATCTGCAACTTTATGGACTGGAACTAGTTTTTTCAATTGAAGTTTAATTTGATCAATCACTTGTGGAGTTCCTGTTGTTACAATTGTAATTCTGGAAATATTTTTTGTTGCATCAACTTCAGCAACTGCCAGAGACTCTATATTATAACCTCTACCAGAAAATAACCCAACTACTCTAGCCAATACACCAGACTCATTATCAACCCAAACAACAAATATATGAGTATCTAATTTACCTATTTTTGTCGGTATACTATATGCTGACTTCGGAGCAGGCATTAAACTAATGATTTCCCTTTACCAGTAATTTTATTTTCTTCTTTATCATTTGGACCTAAAATCATCTGATTATGAGGCTTTCCAGATGGTATCATTGGAAAACAATTTTCATTAGGATCTACATGACAGTCAAATATTACTGGTCCATTATAATCGATCATCTCTTTAATTTTGTCATCTAATTCATCAGGATTATCTGCTTTGATACCTTTACATCCATAAGCCTCTGCTAATTTTACAAAATCAGGTAAAGCTTCAGTGTAACTCTCTGAATAGTTTTTTTCATGCAGAAGTTCTTGCCATTGCCTAACCATACCCATGTACTGATTATTCAAAATGAATATCTTTATAGGTAAATTGTACTGTACTGCTGTAGACATTTCTTGAATTGTCATTAATACAGATGCTTCACCTGCAATATCGATCACAAGTTTATCTGGATGAGCAATTTGAACACCTACTGCAGCTGGAAGTCCATATCCCATTGTTCCAAGACCTCCTGATGTCATCCATCTATTAGGTTTATTGAATTTATAATGTTGGGCAGCCCACATTTGATGTTGACCAACTTCTGTTGTAATGAATGTATCTTGATTTTTTGTTAATTCATATAATCTTTTTACAGCATGCTGAGGCTTGATCTCTTTATCACTATTAATAAAACCTAAGGAGTCTTTTGTTCTCCACTTTTGGATTTGTTCCCACCATTTTGAAATTCTTTGTTTATTTGAATCTTTTAATCCATTTTGTTTTTTATTTATTTTCTTGATAGCTGACTTTATTACTTCATTAACATCTCCAACTATTGCAAGATCTACTTTAATAATTTTGTTGATTGACGATGGATCAATATCAATATGAACTTTTTTTGATTTTGGAGAAAACTCATCGATCTTACCCGTTATTCTGTCATCAAATCTTGCACCGATGTTAATTAACAAATCACAATCATGCATTGCATTATTAGCTTCATAAGTTCCATGCATACCTAGCATTCCAATAAATTGGTTATCATCGCCTGGAAATGCACCTAATCCTTGTAGAGTTGATGTGATTGGAAAACCAATTAATCTAACAAACTCTTTTAAAGTTTCACTTGCCTGAGGGCCTGAATTTATTACTCCACCCCCAGTGTAAACAACTGGTTTTTTTGCTTTTGAAATCAAGTCAATTAATTGATTAATTTCGTTTTCAGAAAATTTATTATGTATTTTTCCGTTTAATTTTTTTTCTTTTTTAAATTTTGTGTAATTAGTTTTTGCAAATTGAATATCTTTAGGGATATCAATTAATACAGGTCCAGGTCTACCAGTTGTTGCTACTTTAAAAGCTTCATGCATAACTTTTGGTAATTCTTTAATATCTTTAACTAACCAATTATGTTTTGTGCAAGGCCTCGTAATTCCTGTGGTATCACACTCTTGAAAAGCATCAGTGCCTATTAAATGAGTAGGAACTTGTCCAGAAATACAAACTAAAGGTATTGAGTCCATATAAGCATCGGTTAATGCTGTAACAACATTAGTGGCACCGGGTCCTGATGTTACTAAAACTACTCCGGGCTTACCAGATGATCGTGCGTACCCTTCTGCTGCATGACCTGCTCCTTGCTCATGTCTAACAAGTATATGTTTAATTGATGAATGATTTTTAAGTTCATCGTAGATTGGTAAAACTGCTCCACCTGGATAACCAAAAATAAATTCAACCTCTTGATCTTCAAGACATTTAAATACAATTTCTGCACCAGTATATAATTTAGACATTCAAGCAATCTAGCTGAAGTTGTGCTAATTGGTCAAGACTAAGTAGAGAATATCTAAATTTTTTTTAAGAGCTTTTCCAAACCTGCGGGATTAACTTTATTCCAATCTTTCATATGTCCTCGAGCCCAGGTGCTCTGTCTTTTGGCATATTGCCTAGTCTTTATTGATATTTTCTCGATTAATTGTTCTGTTTGGATTTTTTTTTGAAGATATTGCTTAGTCTCACTTATACCAATTGCTTTACTAAGGCTTTTATTTTTTGGAACTCTCAATTTGATAAATTTTTTAACTTCTAAAATTGCACCTAGTTTAATCATATCTTCAGATCTCTTATTTATTCTGTCTAATAAATCTTTCCTTGGAAAATCAACACAAATTTTATAAAAATCATTGTTATCATAATCTGACTTTGTGTTTTTAAACCAGCTAATCATAGATTTTTTTGTAAATGATTTAATTTCATATGCCCTTAAAGATCTTTGCATATCTAGAGAATTAATTTGATCTTTAATCATAGGATCAATCTCTTGTAACTTTAAAAAAAATTTTTTTTGTCCTATCCTTTTATGTAAATTTCTTACTTTATTTCTAAAATTGATAGGAATTTTAGGAATATTTACTAAGCCCTCTGTTAAAGCTTTAAAATAAAGACCAGTGCCTCCTACTAATATCGGTGTTTTTTTTATTTTTCTACAATACAAAATTTTTTGTTTTGCTAATTTAAGCCAATCTCCTGTAGAAAAATTTTTTTTAGCATTTTGAAATCCATATAAATGATGTTTGATATTTTGATAATCTTTTTTAAAAGGTCTTGCTGTTAAAACCTTTAACTCTTTATAAACTTGCATACTATCAGCGTTTATAATCTGACCTGAAATTTTTTTTGCTAGTTTAATTGCAAATTTAGATTTACCAGATGCAGTAGGTCCATAAATTAAAATAATTTTGGATTTTAAATCCATGAACTAATCTAATTTAACACCTATATATCTTTTCTGATTTTGGCTATTATAAATCACAAGTAAAATTGTCTTCTGATTACTATTTAAAACTCGTTTTAGGGCTTGATTTAAATCCTCAACATTTCTTATCTTTTTCTTTTGAGCCTCTAGAATTATACTATTTACTTCGATCGAGCCAGTTAAAGGACTATTTTTTTCAATACTTGTAATCACTAAACCATTTGTTTGATTAGGTAAATTTCTTGTTTTAATATCTTGATCAGAAAGTTTTCTTACTTTTATATTAAGGTTTTCTATTAAAGTTTCTTTTGGTAATTCTTCTTTTTTTTCTGAAATTTTAAAATCTTCTGAAGTCTCCAGTCTTCCAAGTGTAATCGTCTTGGTAATTTCTTTTTTGTTTCTCCAAATTTTTACTTTTACTTTTTTTCCAACTTCAGTTCTTGCAACAATTATTGGGAGTTCTTTCATTTGATTTATTTTTTCACCATTGAATTCCAAAATAATATCTCCACTTTTAACCCCAGCTTTTTCAGATGGACTATTAGGTGCAACACTTGCTACTAAAGCTCCTCTTGGTTCATCTAATTTTTCAACTTCGGCAATTTCTTTTGTTACATCTTGAATTCTAACTCCAAGCCATCCTCTTTTTGTTTCTCCAAATTCAATTAATTGATCAATTACAATCTTTGCACTATTCGATGGTATCGAAAAACCTATTCCGACATTTCCACTTCTTCCAAGAATTGCCGTATTAATTCCAATCACATCACCATTCATATCAAACAAAGGACCACCTGAATTACCAGAATTTATAGATGCATCTGTTTGTATATAATCTTCATATCTTGATAATCCAATTGATCGATTTCTTGCAGAAATTATTCCTGATGTAACTGTTCCACCTAATCCAAATGGATTTCCAATAGCTATAACCCAATCGCCTATTCTTGCTTTATCAGAATCACCGAATCTCACAGGTAAAAATTTTTCATTTGACTCAATTTTTAAAACTGCAATATCTGAGAGAGGGTCTGCTCCAATAACTTTTGCTTTAAACTTTTTTTCTCCATTGACCTGAACTACGATATCTTCTGCTCCCTCAATTACATGATTATTTGTGACCAGTATTCCTTTTTCATCAATAATAAATCCTGAGCCAAGTGCTGAAGATTGTCTTTCTTGAGGTGTTCCAAATTCTTTAAACATATCACCAAATGGTGATCCTGGTGGAAATTGAAAATTTGGGAAAGGGTTGCTTCTCTCAACAACAGTTTGAGTTGTTGAAATATTCACTACTGAAGGCATTAATTTTTCAGCTAAATCTGCAAACGAATTAGGAATATTTTGAGAATTTGATATTGATGAAAAACTAAATACTAATAATAAAGAGAGAAATATTGCTTTTATTTTCATCATTTTAACTTTTAGCGTAATAAATAATTATAAATCCTATTAAAGCAAAAATTAATCCACCGGTACGTAATTGACTATCTTTGATTAACTCAAGCTTTTTTAACATATTCTTCATTTTTGATGGAAATAAGGCATATAAAATTCCCTCAATAAAAAAGAATAGACCAAACGCAATGATCAATTCTTTCATAAATGTTTACTCTGTTTGTGGTTTTATGTTTCCAAAAAATTTAAAGAATTCACTATCCGGAGAAAGAATTAAAGATGTTTCACCACCTATTAAAGCTTTTTCATAAGCTTGCATAGCTCTATAAAAAGCAAAGAATTCTGGGTCTTGTCCAAAAGCACCAGCAAAGATATTATTCCTTTTTCCATCTCCCTCACCTTTCATAATCTCTGATTTCTTTTGAGCCTCAGCTAATATCACAGTAACTTCTTTGTCAGCAGTTGATGTAATTGTAACTGCCATTTCAGCTCCTCTTGCTCTAAACTCTTTTGCCTCTCTCTCCCTTTCGGTCTGCATTCTCCTAAAAATTGCATCACTGTTAGCTTGAGGAAGATCTGCTCTTTTAATTCTAACATCAACAATTTTTATGCCAAAATTTTCAGCCTCATTATTTACTCCCTCTTGTATTAAAGCCATTTGTTTTGTTCTGTCCTCTGAAAGAAGAGTTTGGAGTTCTTGTTGTCCTAGAACATTCCTGATTCTTGAGTTAATGATAGTAGCTAATCTTGATCTAGCAACTCTTTCATTTCCAACTGAGATATAAAACTTAAGAGGATCAAATATTTGAAACCTTGCAAAAGCATCAACTATTAACCTCTTTTGATCAGAAGCAATTACTTCCTCTGGAGGTGTATCTAAGTTAAGTATTCTTTTATCTAAAAAAACTACGTTTTGAATAAAAGGAATTTTAAAATTTAATCCAGGTTTCAAAATTATCCTTTTTGGATCACCAAATTGTAGAACAATTGCTTGGTTGACCTCTTTTACAATAAAAATTGAAAAAAATATAACTACTGCCAAAGCAACTAGAACTCCAGCGATTATTTTTCCAGCTTTCATTTAATTAGTCGCTTTCTTTTTTAGTTCAGGTAAAGGCAAATACGGAACTACACCCGAACCTGCGTTTTTTTCAATTATAACTTTGTCAATATCTGCTAAAACTTTTTCCATTGTTTCTAAATACATTCTCTCTTGTGTAACAGATTTAGCCATTTTATACTCATTATAGATTGCTAAAAACCTACTAGCTTCACCTTCAGCTTTTGCTACAACCTCTTTTTTATATGCCTCTGCTGCTTGAAGAATTTTTTCTGCTTCCCCTCGGGCTCTTGGTATGACATCATTTGCATAAGCCTCAGCCTCATTTTTTGATCTCTCCATATCAGCTCTTGCGGCCTGTACATCTCTAAATGCATCAATTACCTGATCAGGCGGGTCAGCCTTTTGTGTTTGTACCTGTGTAATTTGAATACCGCTAGTGTATTCATCTAGTATCTTTTGAATAATTTGTTGTGTATCTGTCTCTATAACCGATCTACCCTCAGTTAAAATAGGTTGAATATCAGACCTTGCAATCACCTCTCTCATAGCAGTCTCTGCTGCTGCTTTAACTGTACCCTCTGGGTCTTGAATTTTGAATAAAAAATTTCCTGCATCTTTAATCACCCAGAAAACTGAAAAATCGATGTTAACAATATTTTCATCTCCAGTTAACATCAAACTTTCTTGAGGAACATCAGCTACTCCTCCTTGAGACGTAAAACCGCTATCTCTTTCAGATCTGAAACCAATATCAATTCTGTTAACTTTGGTAACTTTTGGCGTTAGAACAGACTCTACAGGAAATGGTATATGATAGTTTAATCCTGGTTGAGTTGTTTTTACAAATTTACCAAATCTAAGAACAACTCCTTGTTCATCAGGTAAAACCCTATAAAGCCCACTTGCCAACCAAACAAAACCTAAAATTATTAAAACTAAAATTGCCTGCTTACCACCAGAAGAACTTCCTCCTGGCAAAAATTTTTTAATCTTTTCTTGAAACTCCCTTATAATCTTATCTATATCTGGTGGAGTTGGACCCCTACCGGAACCGTTACCACTTCCGCCGCCACTTCCACCTGGGGGTGCTCCCCATGGACTACCTCCACTTTGTCTAAAAACGTCTGGCATATGGCAATCTATATAATGTCTTTATGAGGAAAAACAAGTTAAGATCTAATTATGCCAAAGGAAAAACCAGAATTAAGTGACGCAATGAGAGATAAAATGAGTAGAAAATTGCCTGAGAAAAATCCAATTAATGGAACCAGGTTTACAATTGCAATTTCTAGCGCGAAAGGAGGCGTTGGAAAATCCACTTTTGCTACGAACTTAGCTTTAGCTCTTAAAAGAATTGGATGTAAAGTAGGATTGTTAGATGCGGACATTTATGGTCCATCTATTCCTAAAATGTTAGGAATTGATAAAAAACCAAAAAGTGATGGACAAAAATTAGATCCTATTGTCAAATATGATATCCAGTGCATGTCTATCGGCTTCCTTACTGATCAAGAAACACCTATGATTTGGCGAGGACCAATGGTAACAAGCGCAATTCGAACATTTACACAAAAAGTTAATTGGAAAGATTTAGATTTTATAATTGTTGATATGCCTCCAGGAACTGGTGATACACAACTTACTTTTGCTCAAGAAATAAAAATGGATGGGGCAATTATAGTTTCAACTCCACAAGAGGTTGCTTTATTAGATGTTAAAAGAGGAATTAAGATGTTTGATAAACTTAATGTGAAAATTTTAGGCTTAGTAGATAATATGAGTTATTTTATTGGTGACGATAATAAAAAATATAATATTTTTGGGGAAGGTGGAGTAAAAAAAACTGCTCATGAATTTAATAAAGAATTTTTGGGAGAAATTCCAGTTAATCCTGATGTTGGAAAATATGGAGATAATGGAAAACCAATTGTCGAGGCGCATCCCGAAAACGAAATTTCTAAAATTTATTTGATGTTGGCAAATAAAATAAAATCTACTTATTTACTTTAAATTTTTACAATTTTTGTCAAAAAATTTAAAAATGTTATATTAAGAATAGCAATGTTTAAGATTAAAAAAACTAAATTTAAAGATCTGCTCATTATTTCAGGAAAAACTCACTATGATAAAAGAGGTTTTTTAAGAGAAATGCTTTTAGAAAAAATAGTAAAAAAAAAATTTAAGTTTCATATAGTTTCTTTATCCAAAAGGGGGGTTTTAAGAGGTTTGCATTTTCAAACAAAAAATCCTCAAGGAAAATATGTTTCAGTACTTAAAGGAGAAATACTGGATGTTGCAGTAGATATACGAAAAAAATCTAAAACTTTTGGAAAAAAATATTCTATCATTTTAAGTTCTAAAAATAATAAGTCAGTTTATATACCTCCAGGTTTTGCTCATGGTTTTTTGTGTTTGGGAAAAGAAAATATAGTAAACTATAGTTGTACTGATTATCGATCAATTGGTTATGAACATTCTCTTTTATATAATGATAAAAAAATAACAATTAAATGGCCACTTAAAAAAATAATAATTACAGATAAAGATAAAAATGCGAAAACTTTTGACGAATTATTTAATTAACTTTAATCTTAAACTTTCATCTTTTAACATTCGACTATAATAAAAAGAAAATTTTTTTTCTTTTAAATTTTTAATAACTTCTAAAAAAAAATTTTCAAAACAATCGTCATTTTTAATCTTAATTATTTTTGATTTATCTTTTTTGTCAATAACAATTCTTAGTCTGAGATCCTCGGGGGGTGAGAAAACTCTGTTTAATTCTATAAATCCTTTATCAGTATAAACAGTTAAATTATTTTTATATTCATTTCCAAATCTAAAAGTGCCAATAAAAATTTTTGTTTCATATTTTATAAAAATATCAAAAGAGATTATTAATCCTTTTAGGTTTTTTTTAATTATGATATCTTTTTGACTTAAATTTTCTTTAAAAAATATTCTATTTATCGCTGCTGCGTATGGGCCCATATCCATTAAAGCTCCACCCTTTAATTTTTTTGATGACAATATCGTTTTTTGTCCTGGCATAGGAATCGTGAAGTTAGCAAATACATGTTCAACATTTTTTAGGTTACCTACAGATTTTTCCAAAAATTTGAATTGTTTATGATAATTAAAAAATGTTGCTTCACTTAATAATAATTTTTTTTTTCTAGCTATTGTTATTAACTGATCTAATTCACCAACTCTTGTTGTTATTGGTTTGTCGACAATTAAGTGAAAGCCAGATTCTAATATTTTTTTTGACCAATAAAAGTGTAATGAATTTGGTAAGGATAATAATACTATATTTGCATATGATTGATTTAATGCCTTGTTGTAATTATTAAAATGTTTATAGGCACCTTTAATCTTTCCTTTAAAAGATTTTGAAGCAACACAAAAAGGTATTTTATTTTTAATGAATGTTTTTATATATCTTTTTCTAGCAATGTTAGAGTAACCTATCAGTAATATTTTATTTCTATTTCTCAAATTATTTTATCTATGTTAGCACAAGCAAAAAGAAGCCTTGCCTCTATATCAACCTTCTTTCTTTTTATCATTTCGATCATCTGATTTCGTGATATCCAAAAATAGTTTGATGGAATTTCAACTTTTGTTTTATTATGTAGTTTCAATACTTTATATTTTATTTCACAATTAAAAAATCTCCCACCTTCATCAGAAAGAATATTGTCATAAATTTTTTTATATTTATTTTTTTTATTTAAGAAAATGTCTCTTATCATCTTTTTCTCAAAACTGTTTAGATTATTGTTTGTTTTGAAATTATCTAAATCTGAAGTATTGGCTGTGCATGATAATGTACTTTTTTTTAATCCGGGCTTCTTATTATATTTACACAAATAATGCTCAGTTTTATTAAACTCTTTAATTAGATATCCAGCAAATGCTATCCTCTTTCCCTTTATAATTGGCTGATCCCACTCTGTAACTTCTCTTTTATTACTAAGGGTGTTAATTCCAATTACTGAGAAATGTTTATTATTTTTATGAGTTATATTATCAGGTGTCACCTTCCAATTTATTAAATTTGCCAAAGGCTTAACTTTTATTTTTAATTTAAAAATTTTATCATTTTGTCTAATCCAATTTTTAATTTCACGCATTTTTTTATGAGGTAAATCATTTGTATTTTTTCTTATAAATGAAGAGAAAACTGAAACAGTATCCATATTTAATACACTTTTTCTTTTAATCAGGTATTTTAGATCTTCCCTACTAAACCAAAAAAAATTTTTTAAAACTTTTATTTTTTTTTCAACTACCACTATCGAATTTTTATTAAATTTAGATAAATATCTATATCCTTGTTCTGACTGACTTGTAAATTTTACCTTATTGTCTTTAAAAAAATTTAAATAAGGAGTTTTTTTTCCCTTATGAATTCTTTGATAATTACTTTTAGTAGCTTGAACTGTTGGAGATAATTGCAATTTATTTTTGTTTCCTGGTTCAACTTTTGCTTGCAGCAAATATTTCTTTGTTTTTTTATTTTTAATTATTCCTAATATTCCTTGCTCATTTTGCACAATAATTGGTTGATCCCAATTTTTACCAGCTAAGTTTGATTTCACTTCAATACCTATTATTTTGAAGAATCTTCGACTATTATGAAATATCAATTTTTTTCCGTAATTCCAGTTTTCTAGATCGTTGAGTCTTTTAATCTTAACCCGAATTTTATTTAATTTTTTTTGTGAATTAAACCATTTTTGGAAATTTTTGTTTATCATTTTTTATTTTATTATTTTTACTCGCGGAACATGCGTTATAAACCTTCCACCTCTTTTTAAATAATCTTTTTCTTTGTTCATTATTTCTTTTTTGAAATTCCATGCACCAAGATAAGCGTAATCAACACTTTCGTTAAAACCTTTTTCTGGTGATAATATTGGAATATGCATACCGGGTGTAAATTTTCCTTGTTTATTTTTAGTTGTATCTGTTACATAATGGAAAAATTTATTATCAATTTTACAATAATTAAAAACTGTCGTTGATTTATAAGTTGCGCCATAACTTATTATTTTTTTATTTTTTTTTTTTAATGTAGTTAGCAAAGCAACTAATTTTTGTTTTGATTTTTCTACTTTTTTGGCAAATTTTTTAAATGTTGCAAAATTATTTAACCCCTGTCTTTTTTCTTCGTTAATAATCTTGTTAAGTCGAGATGTTATTTTGAATGAATTTTTTTTTTTAGTTATGAAATATCTTAATGATCCTCCATGATTACTAATTTTTTCTACATCAAATAACTTTAATTGATAATTTTTAACTATGTTACTTATTGATAATGCAGAAAAGACATAAACGTGTTCGTCATAAAATTGGTCATAAGAGTTTATTTTTAAAACAGAACTCAATGACGGATCCTCTATCACTAAAACACCTCTATCAGAAAGAATGTTATTTATTGATTCAAAAGTTTCTTTAAGATTCGGAATATGAGATATTGTATTTGATGAAAAGATTAAGTCTACTTTTGAATGTTTCTTAGATATTTTGTTGGAAAGCTTTTTATTCCAAAAACTTGGATATGTTTTAAATTTTTTTTTTGTTAGATTGGCAAGATTCTTACATGGCTCTACAGCTATAACCTTTTTTTTTGGAAAATTTTTTAAAAAAACTCCATCATTACTTCCTATTTCCATTACTTTTCTTGGTTTAAATCTTTTTTGAAGTTTTTTAGCAGCTGACTTAAAAGCCTTAAGCATGGTCAAAGATTCTGATGCTCTATGAGCATATTTATCAGTATATTGAATTTTTGGATTAACAGGATTTTTAACTGAAACTAAGAAATTTTCTGTATCAAAACACATGATTAATCTGTAAAAATACTCATTTTTAAGTGATTTCTTGGATATGGAACTTAAAAAGGAATTGGCAATGGGTTGTTTACCCAAATTAAGAAAGTTTTTTTTCATAATTTATATTTATCCTTATAATTTATTTATATAATGTGAATAAATTATTAATTAATAATCAAATTGAAATCTATTAAAAAAAAAATTGTAATTACAGGTGGTGAGGGAAGATTTGCCAAAACGCTAAAAAAAAACAACAAAATTTTAAATATTTCTTATCCAAATAAAAAAATGCTTAATATATTAAGTATTAAGTCAATTGATAATTATTTTAAAAAAATAAAACCAAAATATGTTCTTCATGCTGCTGCTTTATCTAGACCTATGAATATACATGATAAAAATATTTCAAAAAGTATTGATTTAAATATAATTGGAACAGCGAATATCGTAAAAGTTTGTGAGAAGTATAAAATTAAACTAATCTATTTTTCAACAAATTATGTTTATCCAGGAAAAAAAGGAAATTATAAAGAACAAGATCCAATATTGCCAATCAATAACTACGCGTGGTCAAAACTTGGTGGAGAGTGTTCAGTAAAATTATATAAAAATTCGTTGATAATAAGATTAAGCATGTGTGAGAAACCTTTTATACATAAATATGCATTTTCAGATATTAAATCAAATTTTATGTTTCACGATGATTTTGTAAAAATTATTCCTAAAATTTTAAATAAAAAAGGCACAATAAATATTGGTGGAAAAATTCAATCTATTTATGAATTTGCGAAAAAAAATAATCCTCAAGTAAAGAAAAAGTCAGGGAAAAAAATATTTCCACCAAATCCATCAATGAATATCTCAGAATTAAAAAAAATTATTTAGGTTTATAAATTCTTTTTTTAAAAATATTTAATCTTGCTAAAAAATAAAAGATTATTTCACTAAAATTAGACATTAAATAAATAAAACCATTATAATAGTTACAAGAATTAACGTTTTTTCCATAATCTGCTGAAATACTTATTTCTCCATATTTTAAATTAAAAAATTTCGTCATTAAAATTATCTGAAAAGAAAATAAATAATTATTAGAACAGTTCTCAAATGGAACCTTATTATAAAAATTTCTACCAAAAATTTTAAAACCTGTATGAAACTCGGTCAATTCAATGGATAAAGTTTTTCTAGTAAAATTACTCATCACTATATTTGAAAAATATCTTAAAAAAGGCATTCCTTCTTCTTTATGAGGGTTTTTATTAATAAATCTTGACCCAGTAATTAACGCATAGTCTTGATCGATAAATTCTTTAGCTTTAGTAATCAAATTTGGATTGTATTGATTATCAGCATGAATTTCCAAAACGTAATCTGCACCATCTAAAAATGCTGTTTCAACAGCTTTTTTTAAATTACCACCGTGACCCAAATTAATTTTGTTTTTCACTACAAGCCAATCAAATCTTTTTGCAATTTCATAAGAATTATCAGTTGAATTATCATCAAAAAAATAGATTTTATCGAAATTTTCTTTATCAATTCTTTCATAAAGATCTTTGATCACAAGTTCGCTATTATAACAAATTACAACACCATAAATTTTTTTTTTGGAAATCTTATTCATTTATATTTTGCATTCTAACATATAAGATAATGGCGAAAAATACTTAAACTCAACAATTCCTATTAATAAAGACATAAAAATAAGTAAGCCAAACAAATATTTTAAAAAGTTATTATTCTCTAATTGATAGAATCTTATGAATAATGATAAAAGTATTATTCCAGGTATTACCGAATATCTCCCGCCAACAAAATTTGGGTATAAAGATCCAATTAAAACAAAAGCTGAATGTAAAATAAAAGAGGAAATAATTAATATAATAATTTTATCCTTTTTCTCTAAAATTTTATATGCAAAAGTTATTGCAAATATTAAAATCAAAAATACAGCGATTAAAATAGTCTCTAAATTAGTGACACTAAGCTTATTAAAAAAAAATTTTGGAATAGAGCTGCCAAAAAATGGTCTAATTAAAATATTATACGAAAAACTTTCAATTTTTCCAATATCGAAAGCAAATCTATTTGCATTATTTAACAAATTTAAGAATATTAAAATATTTGTTGCTAAAGGTATTACAGAACATAAAAAATTTAAGAAGTTATCTTTATTTTTTTCAAAGAGGTATTTTAAAAAAAAAATTGGCGCAAACACACTTGCATAAATACTACTTAAACCACTAAATATAATTAAAAATCTGTATAATATTTTTTTTGTACCATTTAAAACACTCGAGTCTTGCAAAAGTAGTATAAAAGTAAACAATCCAAAATAAGTTTTTAAATGTGGAGCAGTGAGCCAAACTTCAGGTGTCATAGGTGGTGAGAATAAAATCAGAAAAATAATTAAAATTTTGTAATTTTTGTTATGGAAAATTAATGATTTCGAAAAGTAAATGTAAGAAAAAATAGCTAAATAAATTAATAATGAAAAATAAGTATCAATTTTTTGAGAAAAAAAAGGAAAATAGCTTGCTGTTTTAGATATTATATTCCTCGCAAGTTCAAAATAGCCTCCATAATCATAGACGTACAAAATTGATTTCAAAAAATTATTTTGAAGAGAATAATCATAATATGAGTCGTATCTAATTTGCCAATATCCTTCATCTAAAAAAAAACACGGAGACCTAAAAAAAATTAGTATTACCAATAATAAAAAAAAAGACGAAAAAAAAAATTTATTTTTGGTCATATAATTTATTTGTCTATTTGACTAATTTGTCTTTTAATTCAAAAGCTAACATTAGTTCATTCCACTCTCTTCTAGACAAACCAGAGTTGGCAATATCAATATCTTCACCACGAATAAATTTTTTAATAACTTCCTTTCCCTTTGCAGAAATTTCCGTTCCACCAACCCTATAATCCATAAATGCCTCATATGTGATTGGTGCCCACCTTTTTAAAGTATCTAACATTATATCTGCATACACTCTAATTTCATATTGAGCATGATGATCCGCTCTCAACCTCAAAAAATTCATTAAATTTAATAAGTCCGTTTTCCAGTACCATTGAGTGTAGGTATTTAAAGTTAAATTCATTCTCGCTAGTTCTCTTGCTAAACCTTTTTTATTTTCGTCAATCGTTGAGCCATCGTATTTTTGGTTTAACATTGTTTCGTAATTCGTATAAGATCTTTCAGCATCACTCTTTAGAAGCTCTAAAACTTCTTGGGCTTGTTCACCTTCTAAGATTTCTCCCCTCCCTTGTCTATTACTAGTAGATTGTGCAGCTAGATTTTCGGTTGAGGGTAAATAAAACTCTTTATCTAAAATTGAATATCTCGCAGAGTATTCATTAACGTTAGCTGTTCGATGTCTTATCCATTGACGTGCAATAAATATTGGTAATTTAACATGATATTTTATTTCACACATTTCAAATGGTGTACTATGCCAATGGCGCATTAAATATTTTATTAAACCAGAGTCTGTTGAAACTTGTTTAGTACCCTTCCCATATGAAACTCTAGCTGACTGAACTATAGAAGTATCGTCACCCATATAATCAATTACTCTTACAAAACCATGATCTAATGCTGGAATTGCCTCATATAAAATTTTTTCTAACTCTGGAACAGTAACTCTTTTAGTATTTTTACTTTGGGATTGTTGGTTTTTAATCTCTGCTTGTTGTTCTTGCGTTAATTTCATGATTGTTATTGAATCTAATACAATTCCTTTTATATTAATAAAGTTGGTTTTCCAACTATGACGATAAACGAATTTCGTAATAACCATTGCGGACGTGGGGGCAGTACCCACCACCTCCACCATTTACAACTTATGGGGGTGAACTAGATTCGACGAGTGACTAAAGGCTATTCTTTCGTTCGGAATTGTTCCTCCGTAAAGGGCTAATTTATAATTGCTAACGAAAGTTACGCACTTGCTGCTTAATTAACTTTGTTAATTAGGCAAACGGGGTTTGGGGCACCTGGCAACAGAACGCCCCTTTTTAAAGGAGTTAAATATGGGAGTTAAAATATTTGTACCACCACATACGAGTAGATTTGATCATTACTTGTCGATTTCCTCTCAGGGATTTGGTTTTTCTGCAAAATTTATTAAAGATAACAACTTAGGAAAAAATAAATTTGTTGAATTCGGTGAGGACACTGAAAATAAATTTAAATTCTATGTAGGTTTTCCAGAAAATAATTCTGAGTCATGTTTTGAACTTCAGGGTCACTCTAAAAAAAATTTTAATCGTACTGTCAAAGCGGGTTTTT
The DNA here is from genome assembly GCA_902524545.1 of uncultured Pelagibacteraceae bacterium. Classification (GTDB taxonomy): domain Bacteria; phylum Pseudomonadota; class Alphaproteobacteria; order Pelagibacterales; family Pelagibacteraceae; genus Pelagibacter. Next base: position 56,248 of record CABZDW010000005.1, on the reverse strand, counting down.
TTATTAATAGTAACGATATTTTAAAAGAGATAAAAAATGATAAAAGTTTAACTGCGCAACAAAGAAGGTTTAATCTTGAATATGATAAGAATAACAGTATGTATTTTTTCCAAGTAATACCTAATTTTGAAAGTTCTTGTTCTCCTGAAAACTTAGATGATGTTCAATGTATATATAGATATCTTAATAATGATAATAATATAATTTATATTGGAATTGGAAATCTGAAAAAAAGATTTAAAGCACCAGAAAAGTCCTCATGGATTAGTGAGGTTAAAAAAATTGAATATTCATTGGTTGAGGATAAAAACGATAGAGAAAAATTTGAGAATATCTCATTAAAAGTACATGTGAGTAAATATGGGCAAAAACCAATATATAACAAAAATTTAGGAAAGAAATTTTAAAGATCTGGGCACCTGGCAACTGAACGCCCCTTAATTCTGACACTTTTATTTAATAAAGTTTAAATTGTTAAAGTTAATTTTCAAAACTTTACTAACTCCAAAATATGCAACAACAAGAACTATTTGATTTCAGGAGAGATATTCTCTTTGAAAGAAAAAATCAGATCGCTCATTTTTATGATGTCCTTAGCGAAACTGAAAACACAATAAGTTATGCTGAACATATAGATCCTAAAAAAAAATTCTCTATATGTGGTTTGGATTATGAAGAGTATGTTGATGTTAAAAAGAAATACTTAAAGGGTTTGACCTATGATCAAATACTCAACTACTTAAAAAAATTTAAGAAAGAAGAAAGATTAGAAAAATATAAAATCTTACTTAAATTTAGAAACATACCTTTTGATGCTGATTTATTTACTTGGAACAGCGATTAATTAACTTTACAACGAAGTACCAAAGAATAAAACCAACTGAAAAGAAAACATGTCGTTCTGGCAATGAAGTTTGCAATGAAGTAGTTTTAATTAGTAAGCAAATATGCTACTTTTAATCTAATGCCGGGCAACAGAACGCCCCTTCCTATTTTATAAATTTACTCAAGTCTGGCTTAAAATAATTAGAACCCTTCATAACTTTACCTTTATCATTATAAATAGGTTTGCCATCTTTGTCTAATTTACTCATATTTGAGTTTTGAACCTCTTCAAAGCATTCATCAAGATTTATACCAAATGCATGTCCTGCACCATATGTAACGTAGAGAATATCGGTTAGTGCATCAGCTACTTCGACTAAATCTTTTTTATTCATTGCGCCTATTAATTCGTCAAGTTCTTCTTTAATAAGACTTACTCTTAATTCATTTATCTCATCAGTACTAAATGAGGAACTGTGTTTAATGTCTTGACCAAAAGTTTTCATAAAAATCCCTACTTTTTCAAAATTTGTCATTTTGCTCCTATTAGTTATCTATTTTTTATTATATACATGTTTGTAAATTATTAATGAAATTTCGTAAAGAATTTGACAGTATTGGACCAATAAACGTTCCTAATGACAAATATTGGGGTGCTTCCACGCAAAGATCAAAAAAATATTTTGATATTGGAGAATTTTTAGTTAGACCCATTTTAATTAAATCTATTGCAATAATAAAAAAAGCAGCGGCAATAGTTCATTTAAAAGAAAAACAACTTTCACCAAAAATTTCAAACGCAGTCGTTGCGGCATCTAATGAAGTTATTGCTGGAAAGCTCGATGAACATTTTCCACTAAAAGTCTGGCAAACTGGCTCTGGTACACAAACGAATATGAATGTTAATGAAGTTATTGCTAATAGAGCTATTGAAAAATTGGGTGGAAAAAAAGGGTCTAAAAAACCAATCCATCCAAATGATCATGTAAATAAATCTCAATCAACTAATGATGTTTTTCCGACTGCAATGCATATTGCAATAGCTATTGAAACGAAAAATAAGTTGTTACCTTCTCTTAAATTGCTAGATCAAGAACTTAAAAAAAAAGTATCAAATTTTAAAAATATAATTAAAGTGGGTAGAACTCACCTGCAAGATGCAACACCACTTTCTTTAGGTCAAGAATTTTCTGGTTATCAATCTCAAATTAATGATTGCATTAAAAGGATTAGTGTGGCTTTAAATGAAATTTATTTACTTGCTCAGGGTGGTACTGCTGTAGGAACTGGGATAAATACTAAAAAAAATTTTGATAAAAAAATAATTCACGAAATAAAAAAAATTACAAAACTTCCATTTAAGCCTACAAAAAATAAATTTGCAGCACTAGCTGCACATGATGAAATTGTTAGTTTTTCAGGAACTTTAAATACTACCGCTGTAAGCCTGATGAAAATTGCTAATGATATTAGATTTCTCGGTTCTGGCCCGAGAGCAGGTTATGGAGAATTAGTATTACCAGCGAATGAACCAGGTTCATCAATTATGCCAGGAAAAGTTAACCCCACTCAATCTGAGGCAGTAACAATGGTTTGTGTAAAAGTTATAGGGAACCATAACGGTATAACAATGGCAGGATCGCATGGACATTTTGAGTTAAATGTATTTAAGCCACTAATCGCACATAATATTTTACAGTCTATTGATCTATTATCTGACAGCATAAAGAATTTCTCGCTTTATTGTATCAGGGGACTTAAAGCTGATAAAATTAAAATTAAAGAATACTTAGATAATTCCTTAATGCTAATAACTGCTCTAGCACCACATATTGGTTATGATAATGCTGCTAAAATAGCTAAACTTGCTCTTAAAAATAAAACAACTCTAAAACATGAAGCATTAAAATCTAAGCTTATAAATGAAAAAGATTATGAAAAAATTATGGATCCAAAAAAAATGATTTATCCTGAATAAATCTGAAAAAATTCTTTTATAAAATTCCTGATAGTAACTTTATTAAAAGAATTACTTTTGCTTTTGTTGTATTGATTCAAAAAATTATCTGTTTTTTTAAAAGATTTATTATCTATTTTTATATTATTCATAATTAATTTATCAAGGGTAAGGTCATAAGCGAAATCTAATCTAATTTCTTGAAAAACATCGCGGTAATTCCTTTTTATTTGAAAGTATCTGAAAAATTTTTCTATGTCCTCAAAATTAAAAATAATTTCTCCAACTAATTTTTTCCCGTCCATATCATTTAAAAATTCAATCTCATTCGATTTTATTGACACAGATTCATTCCATTGAGTATTAAAATTTTTTATCAAGATTCTTCCATCACCCAATTGAATTTTAGAAATAAAATCTTGTAGATATTCAAACTTGTCAATTTTATCAATCTTGATATTTATTGACGCATTCAAATTTGGGTTATTCAACAATTCTGAGTCAATTAAATCTATAAGTAAAGACTCACTTTGAAATATTTTTTTTTGACTTAAATAATTAAAATTTAGATCTGTTGAAAAATAAAATGGTTTAAAACTTACTTCTCCTTTAAAATCTTTTTTTGATGATAAAAAGTTTAAAGTATTGTCCTTAATTACATAAGTAAAAAACTTTCTTTTATTAATTGATGCAATATCAAAAAAACCATTTATTTTTGCATCGTCATATTCAATAGAAGTTTCGACATCTAATCTAATTTTTTTTGAGGTTAATCTAATAATTTTGCTTTCATTTATAAAATTTTTTGAAATATCTAGTTTGAATGGAATATTAAATACCTCAAAATTTGATTTTACTTTTTGAAAATTATTTACATCATCATAAAAAAAATTGAAATTTTTTATTTTCGATAAAAACAACAGATCATCATTTTGATCTTTATAAAAAAATTTCGATCTTTTGAAGATAAACTGATTTTCTTTATCAGAACTATTTAATGCTTTGAGAAAAAAATTAATATTATTCGAATTAATATTAAATTCTGTATCTTGAAATAATAAATTCTTTAATGAGATATTTTCCGATAAAAAGAAATTATTGAAAGAAATATAAAATTTAACGTATTTTGAACTAGCAACAACTTGTTCATTATATTTAATATTTAAGTTTTTAGTGTAAAAGAATGGCTTGGGAAATAATCCATATTTGACTTTTTCATTAAATTCAATTTTTATGTCATATCTGTCTAAAATTTGATTTGTCAAAGAAATCTTAATTTTATCCTCTTTGTAGAATGCAGGAATTAAGAAATAACTGAAAAAAAGTAAAATTAAACAAGTAATAGAGATGGCAATCTTGTTATTTAAATAATAAAGTTTATTCTTGCTCTGATTGAATTTTCTTAAATTTTTGAATTTATCGAAAAAACTTTCAATCCTACTATCTAGCTGAATTATTTTTTTCTTTATGTGCGTTTGCCTATTTGATTGAGACTTTGACCTGTTTAATTCAGCAAAAAAACTTCCTATAATTCGATTTATTTGTAATAGTATTTTTCTTAAACTTTTTTTATAAAAACTTAAATTAAACATAAATTGTTGAGACTTATAATTAAATTATTCAAATGGTAAACTCTGATTATTTAAAAAATCTTAATGAAGCCCAAAAACAAGCTGTCTTAGCTTTAGATGGACCGTTATTAATAGTAGCTGGAGCTGGATCTGGAAAAACTAAGGTTTTAACAAGTAGAATTGCACACATAATAAAAAATAAAAATGCTTTTCCTAATCAAATTCTTGCTGTGACATTCACAAATAAAGCAGCTAAAGAAATGCAAAACAGAGTAAGTAAAATTTTAGGGTCTTCTGCTGTTGGTTTGTCTTGGCTTGGAACATTCCACTCAATATGCGCAAAATTACTCAGAAAGCATGCACCAGCGGTAAACTTAAATTCTAATTTTACAATTATTGATACTGATGATCAAATCAGATTGATTAAGAATATTTGTAAAGCAGAAAATATTGACGTCAAACAGCTTGCGCCGAGATATATAATTGCAATTATAGATAAATGGAAAAATAAAGGCTTATATCCAAGCGAGGTAAAAATAAATTCTAAAGATATTTATGAAAAAACAATCTTACCTGTTTACAAAATTTATCAACAAAAATTGATTGAGTTAAATGCTTGTGATTTTGGAGATCTGATCTTGCACTCTGTGAAAATTTTGGAAAAAAACAAAGATATAAGAGACATTTATTCAAAAAATTTCAAATACATTCTAGTCGATGAGTATCAAGATACAAATTTTATACAAAGTCAATGGCTTAATTTATTAGCAGAAAAAAATAAGAATATATGTTGTGTAGGGGATGATGATCAATCAATTTATAGTTGGAGAGGAGCTGAAATTAAAAATTTTCTGGATTTTGATAAAATTTATGAAAATACAAAGATAATAAGGCTTGAAGAAAATTATAGATCTTCAAAAAATATTTTATCTGTTGCCTCATCATTGATTTCTAACAATGAAAATAGAGTTGGTAAAACTTTAAAATCTACAATGGATGAAGGTGATCTCATAAAATTAAATTGTTTTAAGAATGGAAAAGATGAAGCTATAGGGATTTCAGATGAAGTAGAGAATATTAAAAAAAAATATTCACTTAATAATATTGCAATTTTGGTAAGAGCTATCTTTCAAACAAGAGAATTTGAAGAAAGATTTTTGAAAATTGGTATGCCTTATCGAATTTTAGGAGGAATTAAATTTTATGAGAGAACTGAAATAAAAGATTGTGTAGCCTATTTAAGATTAGTTAATCAAGAAAAAGATGATCTGGCCTTTGAAAGAATAGTAAACAATCCTAGAAGGTCTATCGGAGAAAGTACAATAAAAACAATACACGAATTCTCAAAAAAAAATAAAATTAGCTTAGAGAGTTCATCAAGAAAAATGATAGAGCAAAATTTAATAAAACCAAAGGCAAAAATAGGTTTAAATTTATTTTTAGATTTAATTTCTAAATGGAGAAATGATTTAAAAATAAAAAAATTTAATCATGTGAAATTATTACAAATTCTTTTGGATGAGTCTGGATATTCTGCAATGTTAAAAAATAAAAAAGATCTTGAAAATGAAAATCGTTTAGAAAATATCAAAGAATTATTGAGTGCCATGAAAGAGTTTGATAACTTAGAGAGTTTTTTAGATCATGTATCTCTTGCAACGTCTATTGATCAAGATTGGGAGGGTGAAAAAATCAATATGATGACTATGCATGCTGCTAAGGGATTGGAATTTGATGTGGTTTTTTTACCTGGTTGGGAAGAAGGGTTATTTCCTCATCAAAAATCAATAGAGGAAAAAGGACACAATGGTCTAGAGGAGGAGAGAAGATTAGCTTATGTAGGAATTACTAGGGCTAAAAGAAATGCAATTATATCATTTTCAATGAATAGGTTCTATCAAGGTGATTGGATAGATAGTATGGCATCAAGATTTATCGATGAACTTCCAGAAAATAATTTAGAGAAAAATTCATATTTTGACGAAAGCAAAGATACATTTGAAGAATTTGAATTTAATCAGGATTTTGAATTAGACGATGATTCTAAAAGAAGTCCTGGTTGGATTCGATATCAAAAGAGAATTAAATGATAAAAGAGAGAATAAATAAACTCAGAGGTAAATTTATAAAATATGGAATTGATGGATATGTCGTGCCAAAAAATGATGAATTTTTTTCCGAATATTCTAATAAAGACAGGCTTAAATTTATCTCAAATTTCACTGGATCTGCAGGTTATGCAGTAATTTTACAAAATAGAAACTATCTTTTTGTCGATGGGAGATACACGATCCAAAGTAAAATCGAAAGTGGTAAGGATTTTAAAATTTTAGATTATTTAAAAATTATTAATACGAGTGTTTTTAAAAATTTAAATTTAGGAATTGATCCTACATTATTTACTTCAAAACAAATTAAGGATTTTTTTTTAAAAAATAATAAAATTACTATCATAAAAGAAAATCTTGTTGATAAAATTTCAAAAATACAGAATAAAAAAAAATCCTCTTTTTACTCAATTGATAAAAGCATAGCTGGTGAAAGCTATCATAAAAAAGTTTCTAGGGTTTCATCTTTTCTAAAAAGAAATAAGTATGATTATTTATTTATTACAGCACCAGAAAATGTTGCATGGCTATTGAATATTAGAGGATATGATAGCCCAACAAGCCCAATACCAAATAGTTATCTTTTGCTTACAAAAGAAAAACATGTTTTCTTGATTGTTGAAAAAAATAAGACAACAAAACTTTTGCGTGAGAAAAAACTTAAACAAAATCAGATAATTGATCCAAAATATATTTTAGATTTTTTTGAAAAATTAAAAAAAGGAAACATTTTAATAGATGAAAAAACATGTTCCTTATATTTAGAAAAAGTAATTGAAAAAAAATTGAAAATAACAAAAAAAGAAGATCCAATTTATATTCTTAAGTCTATAAAAAATAATATTGAAATCAAAAATATGATTAACGCTCATGTTATAGATGGAGTTGCATTAACTAAATTTATTTACTGGATAAAAAATTTAAAAAAATTGAATATTACTGAAGTTGATGCTCAAAATAAGTTAGAGAAAATTAGAAAAATGAATTCAAAATATTTATTTCCAAGTTTTAATACTATTGCAGGTAGTGGAAAAAATGGAGCAATAGTTCACTATAGAGCTACAAAAAATAAAACAAAACTCTTAAAAAGAAATGAAATATTCCTATGTGACTCTGGTGGTCAATATAAATTTGGCACAACCGATGTAACAAGAACTATTTGCTTTGGAAATCAAAATAAAAATATAAAAAATATTTTTACAAATGTTTTAAAAGGACATATTGCTGTTGCTCGAACTGACCTTAATAAAAAAAAAACTGGAAAACTCATAGACAAAGATGCAAGAAAATTTCTTAAAAAAGACCGCCTAGATTATAATCATGGCACAGGACATGGAGTTGGTTTTTTTCTTAATGTTCATGAGGGACCACAAGCTATCTCAAAATCTAATTCAGTAAAAATTCAGAAAGGCATGATACTTAGTAATGAACCAGGTTATTATAAAAAAGATAAATTTGGAATTCGCATTGAAAACTTAGTGTATGTAAAAAAAATTGGAAGAAAATTAGGTTTTGAAAATTTAACTTTAGCTCCAATAGAAAAAGAGTTAATCAATTTTAATCTCTTAACAAAGCAAGAAAAAAACTATCTTTTTAATTATCATTTTAAAGTTTACTCGAAAATATCTCCATTTTTAAATAGAAATGAAAAAAAATGGTTAGCAAGTTTTATTTAAGCATCTTTAACCAAGAAGACTGGTCTAAAATTTTTACACCCAAATTTTTTGCTGCATCGACTTTCCTATTAGTTGGTTTTTCACCAATGATAAGATAATCAAGTTTATTCGTAACATTGCTAACTATTGATCCTGAATTTTGCTCTATTAAAGATTTCGCCTCAGAACGGCTCATGTTTGAAAGTCTACCTGTAAACATAAATGTTTTATTGTTTAATAAACCACCTGTTTTATTTCTTTCTGTGTCTTTTACTTCAACCAATTCATCCAAATTTTTCAAAACCTCTAAATTTGTATGGTTTTTAAAAAAATTTTTAATTGAATTAATCTGAGTTTCACCTATTCCATCAATATTCATTAAATCATTGAAATTACTTTTTTTTGAGAATGCTAAAAAATTTTTAAGTGATTTTAAATTCTTAGATATAGTTTTAGCGTTTTCTAAACCAATGTGCCTAATACCCAAGGCATAGATAAATTTTTCAAAAGAAATTTTTTTTCTTAAATTTATTGAATATTTTAAATTAGCAACTGATTGTTTGCCCCATCCATCCAAACTTTCAATTTTCTTGAAATCAAGTTTGAATATATCTGGTGGGAGTTTGATTAAATTCAAATTCCAAAAATTCTCAACTATCTTTTTACCAAAACCCTCGATGTTAAAAGCTTCTTTTGAAACAAAATGTTTAATTTTTTCTACAGACATTTTTTCACACTCATAACCTTCACTGGAACATCTTCTTACCGCATCTTCTTTTTTAGTTGTAAAGTTAAAATCTTTAATTGTTTTTGATCCACAAGATGGACATTTAAGAGGAAAAATAAATTTTTTTGAATCTTTATTCCTCATTTTTAAATCTACGGAAATTACATGTGGTATTACATCACCAGCTCTTTCAATTAAAACTGTATCGTTCACCCTTATGTCTTTTCTATTTATTTCTTCTTCATTATGTAAAGTTGCATTAGAAACAACTACACCTCCAATATTTACAGGATCAATCTTTGCCACCGGTGTTAAAGCACCAGTTCTACCAATTTGAATTTCAATATTTTTAATCTTTGAAATTCCACTATTAGCTGAAAATTTATGAGCAATAGCCCATCTTGGAGCATTAGCAACATTCCCTAATCTTTTTTGTAATTGAAAATTATTAACTTTATAGACGATCCCATCAATATCAAAATCAATGTCACTTCTTTTATTTTCAATCTCATAATAATTGGTCATTAAATTTTCTGTTTTTTCTAGAATTTTATTTAAAGGATTAGTTTTAAAGCCCCATTCTTTTAAATTTTTTAAATATTCGTTTTGTGATGTAGCTTTCAAACCTTTATCTGAACCAAACGTATAAGCTATAAATTTTAAAGGAATTTTTTTTGTTTCGTTAGGATCTTTTTGTCTTAAAGATCCAGAGGCTGCATTTCTTGGGTTTGCAAACTTATCTTTTAATTTTTCAAAATCACTATTTTGGATAAATACTTCACCTCTTATATCGATTTCTTTTGGAAAAGTTTTTGACTTTATAAGATGTGGAATATCTTTAATGGTTTTTAAATTTTCAGTTATATCCTCTCCCTCTTTTCCATCACCTCTGGATAAACCAGTAATAAATTTTCCGTTTTTGTAAATTAAAGATGCCGATATACCATCAATTTTGGGTTCTGCACTATATATTATATTAAAATTCTTATCTTTATTTAAAAAATTTAAAATTTTTTTTTCGAAATTTATTAAATCGTTTTCATCAAAAGCGTTGCCCAAAGAAAGCATTGGAACTGAATGTTTGACTTTTTTAAAAACTTTAGATGGTTTAAAACCTACTGAATTAGATGGGGAATTAACATTATTTAGATATTTATATTTTTTTTCTAATTTAATTATTTCTGACTTTAAATTATCAAATACTTGATCACTAACCAAAGGATTATTTAAATCATAATAATTTTTATTATACTTTTGAAATAATTTTATCTTTTTTAAATATTCTTGATTAATTTTATCATCAGACATTTTCTAAAAAAGACTCTTGATTGTACCTAAAATTTTACTTTTTTCTTTTTTATTTTCAGGGACTGTAATTTCATACTTTCTATTAAATATTTTATAAGTTTCTTTGTACCATTCTCCCGAATTATAATTATAACCTAATAATGAAGCATATTTAAGTGACTCTTCTTTCATGCCTAATTTGTAATAAATTTCTACTAACCTATGTATTGCTTCCTCTACATGAATTGTAGTCTCGTAATCTTTTAATACATTTTTAAATCTATTAAGAGCGGGTATCCATTTTTTTTTCTTAATATAATGTCTCCCAATATAAACCTCTTTTGCTGCTAGTATATCATTAATTAAATCAATTTTAAATTTTGCATCATAAGCATAATCAGTGTTTGGAAAATTTTTAATTACAAAATTAAATTCCTTTTTAGATAGGAGCAACGGGGCTAAATCTTTTTTTTCACCTTCAATTGTTTCATAATAAACTATTGCTAAGAGATAATGTGCGTAAGCTTTATTTTTGTCTTTAGGATAAGTTTGAAAATACCTCTTAATATTTTCAATAGCCAAAGAATAATAGCCCTGCATATAATATGAATAAGAGGCCATTAAAACTGATTTGGGTGCCCATTCCGATTGAGGCAGTAAAATTTCTGCCTCTAAAAATTTTTTACTTGCATTAAAGTAGTCACCGATTTCGAATGAGTCCATGCCCATTTCATAAGCTGAAATCATTTCTATTTTTTGGTTCGTCTCTTTTATCAATTTTATATTTTCAGTTTCTTTACTGCATGAAGAGAAAAATGTTAGAGAAAAGATAATTAAATATATTTTTAATTTATACATTTCTCAAACTATATAGATTTTAGTTAAAATTATAAGGATGAATTTAATCTATGCTATTGATCTTAGCAAATTTCTATTAATTAATGTGTGGGGTAATGTTCTTTCCTGAATTTCTATAATAGAAAAATTATCTTTATTATTAAATACTTCTCTCAACAAGCTATTAGTTATATAATGTCCTCCTTGAGAGCAATTAACACTAGCTATCATTCTGTATCCGCATGTATAAAGATCACCTATACAATCAAGTATTTTATGATTAACAAACTCTTTTGAGTTCCTTAAACCTTCTGCATTTAAAACTTCTTCACCTTTTACCACAACAGCATTATCTAGGCTTCCACCTTTTGCAAGGCCATTTTTCTTTATCATTTCTATATCTTCATAAAGACAGAAAGTTCTAGAATCAAAAATTTCTGTAAGATCATCTTCATAAACATTTTTTTTATTTCTTTGATTTCCAATGATTTTATTTTTATATTTTAACTCAAAATCTATATCTAGGCTTAATTTAGAAGGCTCAATTGAAATAAACTTATCACCTTTTTTAAACTCAACTTTTTTGTTAATCTTAATAATCTTTATAGGTTTATCACTTAGTTCTAGACCGGCTGTTAATATTTCATCAATAAAAACTTTCGCTGACCCATCTAAAATTGGTACTTCCTCATTATCAATTTCAATCAATGCATTATCAATTCCGATTCCAAATAGAGCTCCCATTAAATGTTCAATTGTTGAAACTTTCACTCCATTGCTATTACTTATAGTAGTATTTAAAGCTGTATTACTCACATTCATAAAATTTGGATAGATTAGGTTGTTGTCTTTTTGATCTATTCTTTTAAATACAATCCCAGTGTCTGGATTAGCAGGTTTAACACAAATCTTAGAGGGTTTTCCTGAATGAAGGCCTATACCACTGAAAGTTACAGGTTTTTTAATAGTTTTTTGATTTAATAAAGACACGAACAACTTTTAATCTTCCTATTTTGAAATTTAAAAACAACAAATGTTACAAGAAAATACGAACTAATTGAAAAAATTAAAGAATTTCTCAAAAAAACCCAATTTTTTAGAGCTTTTATCAGCGATAAACACCTCATTCTCATTAAAACCACTTAAGATTTGTTGTGCAGTTGCATATAAATTTTCATTTTTATTATCTAAAAAACTATTTAGATAATCAAAACTCAATGTTCTATCTAATGATATTTGGTATTTTCTAAGAACATCTTCAATAGTTTTTGAGATACTTTTAGGTAAACATATATAACAAACATCGATAGAAAGATTATTACAATTTTTTTTTTCTGGTAAAGTTTTAAAATAAGCTCCATCAATATAAAACTGATCAATCTTCATGTGAAGAATATCAAGATCTTCTAGTGTTTTGTTACAACAACTTTTTGCTTCCAACAGTAATTTATGCATCGTATCAGAATTTATATTTATATTATCAAATTTATTTTTAATTGATAAATGAATTGAAAAAATATTCTGATTATCAATAATTAAAAAAATACTTTTGATAAATTCATCAAGTTTTTTTTCTATCTTAAAAATATTTTCATTCAAAAAATTATCTAAAAAATTTAGATCAATTTGATTACTTTTATCATTTGTTAAGATTTCTTCTTTATAAACTAACTCGTTAGTGGAACTTAATGCTACTATTGTAAATTTATTAATACCTAAAAGAAGAAATATTTTATTTTCTAATTTATTTTGCATTCAATATTATTTGATCTTTTTGACGAAAATCAATTATTAATTTATTCTCAAATTTATTCTCATCAGACAAACGAACAAACAAATTTAGATTCTTTTCGACGTTATCTTTCGATAATTTTATCAAATAACCTTTAGATGTTTCAATATCCCATCTCTTTGATTTGAAATAATATAATTTTGTTATATTTTTAAAATCAAACTTTGATTTATCAATTTCATTTTTAAAATTTAAAAATTCATTAAGATTTAAATCGCCAAATATAAATGGTAAGTCAGCTGATAAATTATTATTTCGAATAAGTTTTCCATTTGATCCAATTAAATAATCAAAACCATTTCTTTTTATTTGTGCGAGTATTTTTGTTTCCTTTATAAATATTTTTAAAGTTGATGGATAATTTTTAAATATTTCAAATTGTTCAATAATATTAATGGAACTAATTTTTCTTTTTAAATATTGCTTATCTAAATGAAATATACTTTTAAAATCAGAGTCATAAATAATTCTTTCAATTTTCTTTCTTTCATCAAGATTTAAACCGCTAATCTCTATCTGATTAATTTTTGGAAAACTGATGTTCATTAATGAGATATTATTTATTGATACAAGAAAACAAAAAAGTAATAAGTAAATCGTAATTTTTTTACTTATTAATAGATGCATCTTTTAAAATTAATTTTATTAGATTTATGAAATTAATTCCAATATAGGCTGATATCTCAGGAACTAAAGATAGTTTTGTCATTCCTGGCTGTGTATTAATTTCTAAAAGGTAAAATTTTCCTCTAAAATATTTGAAATCTGATCTAGTAACTCCTCTACACCCCATCAAATTATGTGCTTTTAAAGTTGTATCCATAAGAATTTTGAATTTTTTTTTTGTTATGTCTACGGGAATTATATGTTCTGTTTTGGCATTAGAATTATATTTTGCCTGATAATCATAAAATTTCCTCTTTGGTTTAAGCTCAATTGCCCCAAGCTTCTTCTTTCCAATTATCGCAGACTGAATCTCTCTCCCAGGAATAAATTGTTCTATCAATACTTTTTTATAATCTTTTAACAATTTTATGTTTCTCGATAAATTATTCTTCGTACAAATATAAACATTTACACTAGAACCTTCATTTATTGGTTTAATCACAACAGGAAAGTTTAACTTTTTTTTTACTAAACTTATAAGTTCTTTATTAGTTTTATTGAAAGTAAAAATGAAATATTTAGGTGTTAAAATTTTATTTTTAATAAAAATTTTTTTAGAAATTTCTTTATCCATTGCTTTAGCAGAGGCAATTACACCTGAATGGGTATAAGGTATACCTATTGTTTCAAGGATTGTTTGTATGTATCCATCTTCACCAAACTGCCCGTGTAGAGCATTAAAAATTAAATGGGGTTTAAAACTTTTTGTTACAGATATTAAATCTTTGTCTGGCTCGCATATTTTTACTATGTAATTATTTCTTTTTAATTCTTTTGCAACCTGCCTCCCTGTCTCTAAGCTGATAATTCTTTCCTTAGAAATACCGCCTGAAATTATCAAAATTTTCTTTTTCAATTTATTCCAATATTTTAATTTCTTTATCTAATTTTATACCAGTTTTTTCTAAAACTTTTTTTGAGACAAAATCAATTAATTTTTTCATATCATTAAATGTTGCGTTACCCTTATTTACAAAAAAATTTGAATGCTTTTCTGAAATATATGCATCACCAAACTTGGTATCAATTGACACTGATTCTCTTATCAGTTCCCAAACCTTTTTATTTGTTTGATTTATTGGGTTTTTAAAAGTACTTCCACCTGTTTTAATTCTCATTGGTTGATTTTTTTCTTTTAAAGATTTCATTTTTATTACTTCACTATTTACTTTGTTAAAGGTACTTTTAATTCCTTTAAAAGAAGCACTTAAAAAAATCAGATCTTCAGACAAATCATTGTTTCTATAATCAAAATTTATTTCTTTTGATGGAATTGTTATTAAATTCCCCTTTTGATCTATAGCTTGAATGGAAACAAGAATATCTTTAAATTCTCTTCCAAAACATCCAGCATTCATTTTAATTCCTCCACCTATAGATCCTGGGATGCAAGATAAAAACTCAAATCCACTCAAATTATTTTCAGCAGCAAAACTAGATAAACTATTATCTAAAACGCTACTTCCAGAAATTATTACATCCTCTCTTAATAAAGATATTCTACTAAAATTTTTACTAAGCTTTATCACGACTCCATCAAAAATATTATCTGAGATTAAAGTGTTAGACCCTGCGCCAATGATAAAGATTTTTTCCTTATTATCTAGTAATTTGAGAAATTTAACTAAATCCCTTAAATTTTCTGCCTTGTAAAAAACTTTGGACTTTCCTCCAATATTAAACCAATTTTTTTTTTTTAAATCTTGATTGTAAATTATATTTTTATCAAAGTCTTTTAACAAATCTTTAAGTTGATGTATCCGCATTACATTAATTCAGGTAATTTTTTCATCCAATTTGAAATTGAACCAGCACCCATTCCTATGACGATTTTATTTCCATAAATATTTTGTTTAAGAAATTTTGCTAATTCAACATTATTTTTAATCATAAATAGTTTTACTTTTGAATTTTTGATTATTTCTTTTGCAAAATCATCATAATTAAAACCTAATTTAATTTTTTCTCCGGCTGTAAAAATGGGACATAATATAATTGTGTCTGCATCTCTAAAACAATGAGTAAATTCACTTCTTAAATCTTTTAATCTTGATATTCTATGTGGTTGAAAAACACAGACTTTTTCACAATTATCAAAAACTTTTTTAACTCCCTCTAATACAGATTTTATCTCTGTTGGATGATGTGCATAATCATCATAAATATCAACTCCATTAAATGTAAATATCTTATTAAATCTTCGCTGGACACCTTTAAAGTTTTTCAGACCTTTTTTAATATTAGACACTGGAATTCCTACAGTAAGAGCAACTGCAATTGCAGCTGTAGAGTTTCTTATATTATGAACACCTAATAATGGGATCTTAAAGTTTTTTAAAATTATTTTTTTTTTATTTGGTAAATTTATAGATAAATCAAATTTTGAAAAAAGTTTGTTTTGAGTTATGTTTTTTATAAGAAAATTAGCGTTAGACTTGACTCCATATGTAAAAAAGTTTTTATTTTTGATATCTTTACTTAATTGATTGTTAATTTTATCGTCAATACAAATAAAAGATTTTCCAAATGATGGAACTTTTTTTATAAAGTGTAGAAAATGATTTTTTAAATCCTTCATTGATTTATAAAAATCCATGTGTTCTCTATCAATGTTTGTTATAATTGAATATGTGGGTGAAATATGAGTAAAACTTCCATCTGATTCATCTGCCTCTAATATAGACCAGTCACTCTTACCTAATTTTGCTGTGCTCTTTATTGAATTTATTATGCCTCCATTGATTATTGTCGGATCTAACTTAGTATTTTCAAAAATAGAACTTACTAAAGATGTCGTTGTTGTTTTGCCGTGAGATCCAACTACAACAATATTTTTCATTAAAGAAACAAGATTTGCTAACATCTTCCCTCTTTTTATTACTGGTAATACTTTTTTTTTAGCCTCTAGTAATTCTGGATTATTTTTTTTTATAGCAGAGGAAGTCACTACAATTGTAACATCTTTTATATTTTGTTTTTTGTGACCAATAAAAATTCTTACACCCTGTTTTTTTAATTTTTCGATATTTTTGTTCTTACTTATATCGCTACCTTGAATTTGAAAACCTTTTGCCTTCATAATCAGTGCGAGACCACTCATACCTATTCCACCAATCCCTATAAAATGGATAATCTCTTTTTTAGCTAATTCAATTTTCATTAATAGTTTCCAATATTTTTTTGTTTATATTATTCCAAGAATTTTGAAAATTATGTTTTTCTAAATTATTTTTTTTTACATTGTACTCAGACTTATTGATAATTATATGATCTAAAAATTTTTCTAAATTGACGTCATTAAAGTGTTTTTGACTCATAATCCAGCAGCAACCTAAATTTTGATAAAAATTTGCATTTTCAAGTTGATGGTTATCTTTTGCTGAAACTAGTGGGATTGTTAAGAATGGTTTATTCATGATTGATAATTCTGCTAAAGTAGATGCACCAGCGCGTGTAATACATAGGTCTGATTGATTTATCAAATCTGCTAAATTTTCTTCAAAATCAAAAATAGTATTTTCAATTTCAGCCTCATCATAAATATTCTTTAAATTATCAGTATTACTTTTGTGAGTTTGTTGAATGATTTTAATTTTATTTTTTTTCGATAAATTAACGATAACATTTTTTACTACATTATCAAAAATCTTTGCTCCTTGACTGCCACCTACAACTAAAAGGCAGAATACTTTATTTTCTGTTTTAATTTCTCTTTTCTCATAAAAATTTTTTTTTACTAGTGGAGATATTGTCTGAATTTTATGTTTAAGTTTTTCAGGAAAGTTTTTTAACTTTTCTGTATAAGTAAAAATTTTATTGCAAAAACTCAAAAAGAGTCTGTTTGCTCTACCTAAAACAATATTAGGTTCGAGTAAGTATATCTTTATTCCCAATAATTTTGCACCAAAACAAACAGGTAATGACATATATCCTCCTGTTGAAAAAACAATATTAATCTTATTTTTTTTTAATAATAAAACTGTTTTAATTACCAAATAAATTATTTGGAATATTTTAAAGATAAAAAATATATTAAGATTTAATTTGGGAGTATTTATTAAAACAATGTCATTTTTTTTACTATCTAAATATTTCAACCCTCTTAAATCAGTAGAAATAAAAACATTGAAATTTGATTGCAAATGTTCACTTAGAATTTTTGCTGGCACTACATGTCCCCCTGACCCTCCCGTTGAAATTAATATATTTTTCATTGAGTTATTTTTCTTTTAGTTAAATTTAAAATTATACCAGACATTATAGAAATACTTATAATCGATGACCCGCCATAACTTAAAAATGGTAAAGTCATTCCTGTAGTTGGGAATAATCTAATATTTACCCCTATATGAATCATTGCTTGCATAAGTATTAAACTAATAGATCCGGTAAGTATTAGTTTGATCTTTTTATCATTTTCTTTGTTAACCTTTTTCAGAACTGAAAATATCAATACTAGGTAGGTTAATAAAATTAACATTATCAAGATTACTCCAAACTCTTCTGAAATTACTGAAATAATGTAGTCAGTATGAGCTTCGGGGACTCTGTTTTTTAATGTTCCCTCTCCAATACCTTTTCCAAAAAAACCTCCACTTATTATAGCTTCTAATGCTTTATCTGATTGAAAGTTATGAGTACCCGTTTCAGGATTAAAAAAGGAAAATAATCTATCTTTTATATATTTAAATTGTGGAAGGTAACTAATGATAGACGCTATCACAGTTAAAGAAATAAAGAAAACTAAGCTCAAGAAAAATATATTAATACCAGAAATAAAAATCAAAACTAACCAACTAAAACCGATTAAAAGAGTTTGACCAATATCTGGTTGAAGTATCAAAAGACTCGATATCAGTATAGTTAATAAAAAAGATAAGAAGTATTTCAAATTAAAATTTGTATATTTTTGAGAGCAAATTATCATACTTATTATTACTATTAAAAAAGGCTTTACAAACTCAATGGGTTGAATTCTTGGTAATAACAACAAATCAATCCATCTCTTGGAACCTTTAATCTCCACTCCAATTATAGGAACCAGGAATAACAAAACTAATGATAAACAGAAAATTATTATTGAAATTCTATAGATTTCTTTTTCAGATATAAAAGATAAGAAAAAAATTAAAAAAAAGCCAAAAAAAACAAAAACTATATGTTTAAAAAAAAAGAAATAAGTATTCGTATCTAATTTATCAGATGCAATTAGGGAAGTCGAAACAAGTGAGAAAAATAAACCCGCCAAAAATAAAATTAAGATCAATGATAAAATAAGTTTATCAAGACTTTTCCACCACTGATAAAAAGAAATATAACTAAATAATTTTTCTTTCATTAATATATCTTTTTATTAACTTATTAAAATATGAGCCTCTTTCCTCAAAATTTTTAAAACTATCAAATGATGCAGAGGCTGGGCTAAATAGGATCGTATTATTTGAGTGTTTTTTTTTATAAATGTTCTTAAAAATTGCTGATAGTGCAAAATTTAAATTATTAAACCTTTTAAATTCTGCCTTGTCCTTTAAATCTTTTGAGAACTTTTTAAAGTTTTTACCAAAAACATAAATTTTAATATTTTTAAAATATTTTTTTGATAACAATAACTTATCATTTTTTTTTGGAATACCTCCAATTAACCAATGAATATTTTCATACATTTCTAATAATTCTTTTGAAGAAGAATAACTTGTTGATTTAGAATCATTAATTATAATTAATTTATTTTTGTTATAGATAATTTTCTGCCTATAATTTAATCCTTTAAATTTGTTAACGATTTTTAATAATTTATTTAATTTTACATTAATTTTTTTTATCATTTCTAAAACGAATGATAGATTTGCTTGATTTGACCTTGATAAAAAATATTTATTTCTAATTTTTTTCAAAATAAAATTATTTAACTTTGTATCTACATTTACCAGTTTGAATTTGAGCTTTTTTGTTTTAATTCTTTTTTGAATTAAATGATCATTTTTATTTATAAATCCAATTGCTCCTCTTTTTTGATTATTAAAAATTTTTAATTTTGCATCTATATAATTATTTAGGTTTCCATGTCTCTCTAAATGATCTGGTGCTATATTAAGGATAGCAGAAAATTTCGATGAAAAAATTTTACTATATTCTAATTGGTAGGATGAAGCCTCAATTACGAAAATTGTTTTTTTTGAAAAATTATTAATAGATAGTATTGGTGTGCCAATATTTCCTGCTAATCTTACATCTTTTTTTTGATCTTTTAAGATATCATACAAAAGTTTACATGTGGTCGATTTTCCGTTTGTACCAGTTATTGTAAAAGAGATATTTCTATAAAATGAGTGAAAAATATCTAGATCTGTATAAATATACTTATGTTTTTTTTTAAGTAAATTTTTTAACTTACATTTTTTTATATCAATTCCTGGGCTTAATATTATTAAATCAAATTTAGTTTTTAATAATTCATTGAAATTTAGAGTTTTTTTTTTAATAGACTTATTAATTTTAAGACTTAAATTATCGTCAAATAAATATACATCATTTTTATTTTTTAAAAAATTGAATGATGAAAGACCACTTTTTCCTAATCCATAAATCAAAATTTTTTTATTAAAAAAAATTTGTGAATTATCACGCATTATCTTAATTTTAATGTAGCAAGTCCTATCATCGCTAAAATAATAGAAATTATCCAAAATCTAATTACAACTGTTGACTCAGGCCAACCTTTTTTCTCAAAATGATGGTGGATAGGTGCCATCTTAAAAACTCTTTTTCCAGTAATTTTAAATGATATTACCTGAACAATCACTGAAACAGCTTCAAGAACAAATAAACCTCCAGTAATTGCTAAAACTATTTCATGTTTTGTTATTATACCAATTGCTCCCAAGGAGCCACCTAAAGATAAAGAGCCAGTATCTCCCATAAAAATTTTTGCAGGAGGAGCATTAAACCATAAAAAGCCTAAACAGGAGCCAATAATAGCTCCACAAAAAATTGAGATTTCTCCAGTTCCTTCTATGTAAGGAATTTGTAAATAATTTGAAAATACCATATTTCCTGTAACATAACTTATAAACGCAAAACAAGCTGCTACAAGTATTACTGGGACTGTAGCTAAACCATCTAATCCATCAGTAAGATTTACTGCATTTGATGAACCGATAATTACAAATATTGAAAAAGGTATAAAAAACCATCCAAGATTAATAATAAGGTTTTTAAAAAAAGGAAAGTACAGATTTGTTAAATCTTGATAATCATTGAAGTAAACATAAATACTTACTCCAATTATTGCTAGTACTATTTGAAAAGTTAGTTTTAATTTTGATGAAATGCCTGAAGAGTTACTATACTTTATTTTTTTATAATCATCGAATGCCCCAAGTAGACCAAAAGAGATAGCTATGTATATACAAAATAAAACATTTAAATTTGACAAATCAGCCCAAAATAATACTGATATCAATAAACCAAACAAAATAATTACTCCACCCATAGTTGGAGTTCCAATTTTTTTTACTATATGATCTTCTGGACCATCATCGCGGATAGGATTTAAAATTTTTTGCTTTGAAAAAAATTTTATAAAAGATCCTCCTATAATTAAAACAATAACCAATGAAGTAAAAAAAGATAAACCAGTCCTGAATGTAAGGTATTTAAATACATTCAAAAAACTAAAGGTGTCAACAAAATTAAGTAAAAATTGATAAAGCATTAATTTAACCTCTTTAGATTATTTACTATACTATTGAAACCTGTCGCATTTGAGGCTTTAATCATTAAATAATCATTATTATTTAAATCTTTCTTAATAAATTCAAATATTCCAAACTTATTTACTAAAATTCTTCCTTTTTTAACTTTTTTAATATTATTAAATATTTCTCTGACCATTTTTCCCATAACAAATACTTTATCA
Organism: uncultured Pelagibacteraceae bacterium; assembly: GCA_902524545.1. GTDB lineage: Bacteria > Pseudomonadota > Alphaproteobacteria > Pelagibacterales > Pelagibacteraceae > Pelagibacter. The sequence goes on along the minus strand of CABZDW010000005.1, from coordinate 34,905 downwards.
ATATTTGTTTTATTAATTAAAGGAGCTATTGACCGGTGAAGTTTTTTTGAATGTTTCCCAAGTTCCATCATATCTCCAAGCAAAAGATATTTACGATATTTTTTTGTGTCAATATTATCATAATTCTTTAAAGCTGATTTTAAAGATAGAGGGTTAGAATTATAACTTTCATCAATTAAGTTAATTTTTTTGCTACCAATCTTAATTATAGAACGATCTCCTCTTCCTGCTGGGCTTCTGAAATCTAAGAAAATTTTTTTATTTAATTTAGGTACATTTTTGTAAATACTTATTACACTTAAAGCGCCTAAAATATTATAAATATTATTTTGAAAATTATTAGATATTATAAAATATTTAAACTTATCATTTATTTTAATTTTAATTTTAAATACTTTTTTAATTTTCTTTATATCCAACAATTTAATATTTGCTTTTTTACTTTTAATCCCAAAAGAGACCACGTTAATATTATAATTTAGGGCAATTTTTTTATGTAATTTGAAAAAACTATCATCTGCATTCAAGACAACAAAACCATCAGGTAATATATTTTTAATTATCTCTCCTTTAGCTAAGGCAATTTGTTGGATATTTTTGAAATTTTTTGCATGTGCATAGTTAATATTAGTGATCAAGCCAACATTTGGTTTTATAATATTTGTCAAATTATCAATCTCACCTTTTTTATCCATACCAACCTCTAAAATTCCAAATTCATCACTATGTTTTAAATTAAGTAAACTTAAAGGTACTCCAAATTTATTGTTATATGATTTAGGAGAAATACTAACACTAGAAATTTTTCTTAACACATGGCCCAATAATTCTTTAAGAGTGGTTTTTCCACAACTTCCTGTAATTGCAATTATATTTGTATCGATATTTTTCCTAAATATTTTTGAAATTTCAGTCATAAATTTTAATGTATTTCTTACTTTTATCTGACGTTTACTATCAAATTTATTTTGAATTTTGTTTAATACAGCTAATGACGCTTTATTTTTAAATGCCTCTCCAATAAATTTATTTCCATCATTTTTTTTTCCTTTAATAGCAAAAAAAATATCATTCTTGTTTACCTCTTTAGAGTTGATTCTTGCCTTATCTGCTTTTACTAAAGGAATTTTATTTTTGATTTTCGATACTTCCTTAATGATATTTATCTTTAAGTTTTTTGATAAGTTAATATTTTTAAGTTTAATACAGTCTAAAATGATTTTTTTATCCGAAAAGAAAATTTTCTTTTTACCAAAATCTTGTATCTTTTCATGACCTTTTCCAGCAACTAACAAAATATCACCTGTATTTAAGTTTTTAACAGCCTCTGATATAGCTTGTTTTCTATTTGGAATTTCTTTTATTAAAGTGTTTTGAATGCCCTTTTTAATGTCATCTCTAATTTTTCTTGGATCTTCAAATCTAGGATTATCGTCAGTTAAATAAATTTCTTTAGAATAATTACTTGCAATTTTTCCCATTTTGAATCTTTTATTTTGATCTCTATTTCCTCCACAGCCAAAAAGTAAAACTATTTTTTTATTTGGAAATTGCTCTTTAAGATTTGAAAGGCATATTCTTAGAGCATCTGGTGTATGTGCATAATCAAGTATTACCTTAGACTTATTTTTGATTTTACCTATTTTTTCAAATCTTCCATCTACTGGTTTAAGTTTTGATAATACATTTAGAATCTTTATTAAACTTAAATTACTATTTTTTGCTGCAATAATTGCCATTAAAATATTTTTTAATTGTATTTTTCCAATAAGATTTAAATTTACCTCTCTCGATAGATTATTGTATTTTATCTTTAATATTTGTTTCTCGCCTCTAAACCTATGAAATAAGATTTGAAATTGATTTTTGCTACTATTTAAAGCTTGCAATTTTAACTTTCTGGAAATTGCAATTTTTTTTATTCTTTTATATTCTGGTATTGTTTCATCTGCTATTACATTTCCTTTTGTTTTTATCAAATTTTCAAATAAGTACTGTTTTGCTTTAAAGTATTCTTTAAAATTTTTATGATAATCTAAATGATCTTGAGATAAATTTGTGAAAATACCTGATGAAAACTTTAAACCATCTAGCCTATGTTGACTTAGACCATGACTAGATGCTTCCATAATTACATTATTAATTTTTTTAGCTTTTAATTTAGATAGTACTTGCCCTATTCGAATTGGGTCTATTGTAGTATTTGGTAAATTTTGTCTAATATTTTTTGATTTTACACCCAATGTTCCAATTGAGGCGACTTTTATTTTATTAAGTTTCAATAATTGAAAATAAAAATCTGAAACAGATGATTTTCCATTTGTTCCAGTAACAGCAATTAAATTATTTGGTTTATTCTTATAAATTTTAAAAGCAATTTCTGCTAAAAGTTTTCGTACATTTTTAGTATAAATGAATAAAATATCTTTTTGAAAATTTGAAATTCTTTTCTCGCTAATAATAATTTTAGAGCCTTTTTTAATTGCAGTAGAAATAAATTTATTTCCGTTAAAATTGTTGCCCTCTATAGCAAAAAAAATATTATCTTTTTTAATATCTTTTGAATTGAATGAAATCCCTGAGAAAAAAATTTTTTTTTTGCTACTATTTATATTGGTAAAATAATTGCCTAATAACATTGTTAATTAATTTCCGAGTATTTTGTGGCTAAAATAGGCCCAATCTTTTCTATAATTTGACCAGCAACTTCAACCGAAGTCCAACCCGCAGTATTAAAAGGAGTTCCTTTGTATTTTATTCCTGATCCGTCCCTGTAATTATAAACATACTCACTATTTGTTTTAGGCTCATCCAGCATCACAACTAGGCTATACTTAGGATTTGAGGCAGGAAATACAGATGCAAAAGTATTAATTTTTTTTTGAGAGTATCCACCTTCAAAGATTTTTTCGGCAGTGCCGGTTTTTCCTGCAACTTCATAACCTTCCACGTTAGCTAATGTTGCGGTTCCTTCCTTTGTAGTTACAATTTTTCTCAATATTGTAACAAGATTTTTTGAAATATTTTCCTCTAAAATTCTTTCCCCTTTGGTATATTTTTCTTTTTTTATAAGAGTAGGATTAATTTTAAACCCTCCGTTAGTGATAGTGGAGTAAGCGCTGGTTAATTGTAAAATTGTAGTGGTAATCCCATGTCCATATGAAGTAGTTGCAAGCTTACATTTTCCCCAACTAAAGGATATTGGTTTACCCATTTCCTCTATGTCAAATTCTATTGAGTTAATTAAGTCGAGATCATTTAAAAATTTTTTATATTTTTCAATCCCAATTAGTTGGCCGATTCTTACCGAACCTATGTTGCCTGAGCGGATTAGTATTTCTTCAGCAGTCAAGTTGGAGGGAATTTTTTTGTCGTATTCACTTATTTTATTTTTTCCGCAAGTAATACTTTTTTCTAAATTTTTAAATTCAGTATTTGGCTCTATTATCTTTTCATTTAACGCTGCTGCCAAAGTAAAAGTTTTAAAAACAGAACCTAGTTCATAAATACCTTTAGTTGCTCTATTAATATAATTCACGTCTGTAATATTTTGTCTTTGATTTGGGTCAAAATCAGGTAGCGAAATAATCGATAATATCTCACCATTGTTAATATCCATTAAAATTGAGGCACTTCCCTTAGTTTTAAATATTTTATTAAACCTTATTAACTCCTCTCTTATCAAAAACTGAATATCTTTATCGACAGTAAGTTGAATAAATTTATCCTTTTTTTTTAAATCTAAATCTAATGATTTCTCTAACCCAGAAATCCCTAGGTTATCATCATCTATTTGTCCAATTATATGACTAAATAAATTTTTTTGAGGATAAACTCGTGTAAGATTTTCATGTGGTTTAATTGATTTATCACCCAACATCATAATTTTCTCATAATTCTCCTCTGAAATTTTTTTTTCAAACCAAAAAAATTTATCTTTTGAAAGTTTAGAATTGATTAATTCAAAATCTTTATCAGGAAAAATATATTTTAAATTAAGTAACAATTTTTTTTTATCTATCGCTTCAATTGGATTTATTCCAATATCGATAGAATTAACAGTTTTAGCTAAAAAATGATTATTTCGGTCTAAGATATTTGCTCTCTGAATTTTATTAAAAGAGCTGTAATTCTTTGAAATATTGGAACTCAAATCTCTGGATCCAAGATGAGTAAGATGAATACAATAAATTATAGAAATAAGAAAAAAAATAAAAAAAATAAATGCAATTCTATTAAATCTTATATCAAAGTTTTTTTTGTCGCTCTTAAATTCAAATTCTTCTTTGTTTTCTTGGAGAATAAACTTCATATTATTATTTTTCGCTTTCTATAATTTTGACATCATTTGTAAGAATTTTTTCTCTTGTAAAGTCAATAATTTCAATTTCATTTATACTTTTTTGGATCAACTTATTTTCAAAATAAAGATTTTGATAATTAATCAGTTTTTCTGCTGAACTTAGATAATCAAACTCAAGTTTCACATTATCTAATTCTAAATTTAAATCTGATATATTCTCTTTTAAACTAAACAATTCCTCATCAATTTTCTTCGTAGAATTTTTTATAAAAGAAGTAACTACTATAAGCGAAAAAATTAAACAAATAGTAAGAATTTTTTTCATAATTTAAGTCCAAGATTTTCAATTTCAATTAAATCTTTAAATTTGTCAAAAATATCGGTTTTAAAATCATAAAAATTTTCTCTTTTAATTAAGTACCTTAATTTTGCAGACCTAGAGGGAGGGTTTTCTTTTAGTTCTAGATTTGATGGCACTATTGGCCTTTTTTGATGTAATTTAAATAAGATCTCTTCGTGTATTTCTTCTGGCTGGTATCTAGATACTCTTTTATGTTCTGAGAGACTTCTAAAGAAATATTTTACAATTTTATCTTCTAAAGAATGAAAAGTTACAATAATCAGAATACCATCTTTTTTTAAAACTTTAGCCGCATGTATCATTCCATAAATTAACTCACTTATTTCTTTGTTAACAAAAATTCTTAATGCCTGGAAAACTTTAGTTGCTGAATGAATTTTTTTATTATTTCTTTTTTTTGATTTTTCAATAATTTTTACTAAATGAGGGGTATCTATTTCCTTTAATAATCTGTATTTAAGGATATTCTTAACGATTAATTTTGCATCTCTTTCATCCCCAAAAGATTTGAAAATTTTAATAAGACTTTTTCCATCTAATTTATTTATTGCCTCTTTAGCTGAAAACTCATTTAGACCCATCCTCATATCTAATGATCCACTAGAATTAAAGGATAATCCTTTTTTTGGATCTTTAATTTGTGTAAATGAATAACCTAAATCAAATAATACACCTCTGATATTTTCATTTTTGAGTTTTAAATTTCCTAATCTACTAAAGTTTAAATTCTTAAAGATAAATCGGTCTGGAAATTCTTTTCCAATTTCTTTTGCAACTTTTAAACTTTCAAAATCTCTATCAAGCCCAATTACTTTGTTATCTTTATTCTTAAGAATTTCTCGAGTGTAACCACCTTGACCAAAAGTACAGTCGATAAATGTGCCACCATATTGAGGGGAAATAATGCTAATAATTTCTTTTAGCAGTACTGGATAATGTTTTGTTTTATCCTGTACTATGGTGGCTTCCATTTATTTTTACGAAGACCATTAATTTTTTTGTCTTCTTAAAAATGCTGGTATCTCTAAATCGTCCTCTTCATCCTCATTTTCTTGGGACAAAAGATTTTCTGTTGAAGAGGTCTCGTTTTCAGAGCTAAATAAATCTGGTGCATCACTATCTACTCCAAACTCTTTTAGATCATTTTTTATCTCATCTTCATTAATTGACTCGCCAATAGCTTCTTGAGTAAAAGAACTTTCCTCATCCTCATTAGTGTTTTCAACTAAGCTTTCAACTTGTTGATTTTTTAGTAATTCCTCATGATATTGATCATTTATTTGATTAATATTATTATTCGTAACTGTTTCACTTACATTTTCAGTTGATACTTCATTCTCTAATTTTAGCGCATTAGCACCACTTGAGATTGGCGTGCTGGTTGAAAAATTAAAAGAGGTATTAGATCCCAAATTTGAAAAATCAGAGTATCCAGGATTTCTATTCTGAATTCTATGTACCATGTTAATTACTGATTTCGTTTCAGGTTGTTGTCCATCTAGAGCTGTTGCAACAATTGATACTCTAATTTTACCTTCAAGGGATGGGTCAGTTATTGCACCTATAATTACCTCTGCATCAGCCTCAACTTCAGATCTTATTTTGTTAACCACTTCATCAACTTCAAATAACTTAAGATCTTTGCCACCTGTGATGTTGACAAGTAATCCTTTTGCACCTTTAAGAGTATAGTCATCAATTAAAGGATTGCTAATTGCCATCTCCGTTGCTTTCATAGATCTACCTTCACCATCAGCTTCTCCTGTTCCCATCATAGCTTTACCCATAGATGCCATAACTGTTTCGACATCTGCAAAATCTAAATTGATTATTCCAGGTCTCACCATCAGATCTGTAACGCTTTGAACACCATGCATTAAAACATTATTTGATAAATTGAACGACTCCTCAAATGTAGTTTGTTCATTTGCTATCTTAAACAAATTTTGATTGGGAATTACTATTATAGTATCTACATGTTTTCTTAATTCCTCAAGACCAATTTGAGCTCTTCTCATTCTTGAAGGACCCTCATATAAAAATGGAAGTGTAACTACCCCAACAGTTAAAATATTTAATTCTTTTGCAGCTCTTGCAATAACATGTGCAGCACCAGTTCCTGTTCCACCACCCATTCCAGCGGCTATAAAGACCATATTTGCACCTTGTAAAACATTAACAATATCATTTAAAGATTCATCAGCTGCAGCTTGTCCTATGTCAATTTTTGCACCTGCTCCTAGACCCTTAGTTAAATTTAAACCAATTTGAATTTTTGATTTTGCTTTACTATGTTTTAGATCTTGTGCATCAGTGTTAACAGCAATAAATTCCACTCCTTGCATTCCATTTTCAATCATCTCATTAATAGCATTTCCTCCTGCACCACCAACTCCCATTACTAAAAGTCTAGGTTGTAATTCTTTTATCTCTGGCGTTTTAAAATTAATTGTCATTTTGTTATCCCCCATTATTTTTTAGTTAATGCTCCCATTTAAGACCAGCACGATTTAAATTTGCTTTTTTTCTTGCAGTGACCTTAAATTTTTCAAAAATTGTTGGTTCCCATATTTGAAAAGTTTTACCTTGACCAACAAACACCATGCTATTTTTAATTTTTGCATGTTTTAATAATTTTGGTGTAAGCGAAATCCTTCCTTCGCTATCAAATTGTAAATTTATGCTTTCTGATAATATTGATGTAGCAAAAAAATCTCTTTTTTCCTCAAATGGATTTAAGTTATCTATTGAATTTGAAATTTTTTCAACTCTATCTTGAGGCCATACCTCTATTGACTGATTATTAAATGAGGGATAACAAATAACACCGTTGTATCCTAAATTAGATAAATAAGATCTAAAGCTCGCAGGCACCGACACCCTTCCTTTTTTGTCTAATTTGTTTTCGTAGGTTGATAAAAACATAAACCATAAATTCCTTCATTCCCCTATATGGGAATATTTGGGATATTATGGGTTTTTATTCCTTGTGTCAATACATACAATTAGGAGTTTAAATAAGCAAATTCGAGAAATTTCTTTTGATAAATTATAAATATTTTGAATTAAGAAAATTTGCCAGATAAACTATAAGCCGGGTTCTGTCATTTAAACCTATCATTTCTCTAGGTTTGAAATCACTTTCAAACTCAAGCGACTAACCCAGGTGACTAGCCAAGAATTGCTTTTAGTTTTTCAACAATGTCACCTCTACTTAGTCTTGCTCCCAGTGGGGTTTTCCAGCGTTCATTGTTACCAATAGAACCGGTGTGCTCTTACCACACCTTTTCACCCTTGCCATGTTATGGCGGTTTATTTTCTGTGGCACTGTCCCTAGGGTTTCCCCCGCCAGGTATTACCTGGCACTGTATCCTTGCGGAGCCCGGACTTTCCTCTTTAATTTCTTAAAGCGATAAGTCGTTTATCTGGCCAAATCAATCTATTACTAAATTAAGTTTTTTCAAGAGTAATTAGTTAGTATTTAAGTAAGTTTTTACTTAAAATTAGACATTCCTTATCACAAATTCCATTTATTAGACTCTGTCGAAATCTTCGCTGAAAAGCTTTAACTATAAGTCTTTTTTTAATAGCACGTCTTTTTAATTGAACTCCTGTGTATCCAATCTTATGGAGATTGATAAAAAATTTATTTTCATTTGAAAAATTTATTTTTTTAAGTCTGTATTGTTTAAGTTTTTTTTCATCTAATCTATGCCAGAGTGCAAGTCTAAGTTTTGCTAGTTCCTTCCAAGGGAATTTCTCACCCGGATCTTTTTTACGACTAGGAGCAATATCTGAATGCCCTAAAATATTCTTATAATCTACTCTATATTTTTTTGTCAAAAATCTTAAAAGTTTTTTAACTGAATTCATTTGCTTATTAGAAAATTTCTCATAAAAATTTTCATGTCCAGAATTTTGTATCTCAATACCAATTGAATAACGATTTAAAGATTGAATATTTTTCCAATTTGATTTTCCAGCATGCCAAGCCTCGTAAAGGTCTGGAACTAAATTGAGTATTTTTCCATTTTTTTTTACAAAATAATGGGCGCTTACTTTTGATTTGATATCAGTCAGTCTATTTAAGGCTGACAACTCATTTTTCATTCCTGTGTAGTGGATGATTATATACTTAATGTTTTTTTTTTGTCTTTTAGGTGTATTAAAATTTGGAGAATAATTATTTGTTATTTTAAGCCACATTTGAGCTATAATTTTGATTAATTCTTATTTTAATTTGTTTCTCATTGTAATATACAAGATTAATGATGATTAAGAAAATTATAGTTATAATAATTACAACTTTTGCGTTAGTTTCAAATTTGCATGCAGGTTCAGACGGAGAATTAATTTTAAAAAAAAATGAACCATCTGAAATAAAAGACTGTTCAGAAACTTTTAATAAAGCTTCTTTCGCACTTAATCAAGGTTTGGACAAAGTTATCTTTAAACCCGTTTCAAGTGTTTATAGATTAATGCCTTCGCCAATAAAAAGTGGGGTAAGTAATTCATTAAGTAACCTTGGTAATTTAGTTACAATTCCAAATAATCTTTTACAAGGAGAGTTTGCCTTAGCAGGAATAAATTCTGGAAGATTTTTAATAAATACGACAGTTGGAATTTTAGGTTTGTTCGATGTTGCATCATATCTAGGATTTGAAGAATACACAAAAGAAGATTATGGACAAAGCCTTGCAGTGCATGGTGTAGGGCCAGGATGCTATTTAGTGCTGCCAGTATTAGGGCCTAGCACCGCTAGAGATACTGTTGCTTCACTAGCTAACTTTTTTGGTGGTGATGCTTGGTATAATGTAACTGTAAAAAATGACACTCAATACTTTAGAGATGTAGATTATTATTCATCAAAAGTTACAAGTGGGGTTGATTTTAGGGCTAAAAACTTTGACTCAATTGAAAATCTTGAAAAAAACTCAATTGATTTTTATGCATCTGTGAAAAGTCTTTATTTACAAGATAGGCAACAAAAAATCTTAAATAGTCAAAAAGTTATTGATACTCAAGATGATAGTGATTGGGAAGAAATAGAAACACAATAATTTCATTACAAAATGATGAAGAAAAAATTGTTAGTATTTTTAATTGTTTTTTTTTCAATTACAGTCAGCTCATTTTCTATAGAGCCTGACATTTTTGTGCAATCCACTGTCAACAGGGCATCTAAATTACTTGGTGAAGATATTTCCAAAGATGAAAAGATAGAAAAATTAAAATTAATTGCTAAAGAAACAGTAGATATAAAAGGTATTGGTTTCTATACGCTTGGCCCAAAAAGAAAAACCTTAAGTGGTGAGGAAAAAAAGAAATACGCCAAATTATTTGAGGAATATTTTTTAAAAAGTTTTTCCAGTAGATTAGCAGAATACACCAACCCAGAAATTGACGTAATAAACAAAGAAAAAATCAATGATAATTACACTATTGTAAATAGTGTGCTCAAAGCCACTAAAGAAAGGCCTGAAATAAATATTGATTGGAGGATATATACTAAAAATCGTGATAATCCTTTAATTCGAGATTTGATAATTGAGGGGTTAAGTTTAGCTCGAACTCAAAAAGAGGAGTTTGCGTCAGTTTTAAGTTCTAATGAAAACAATATTGAAGCTTTATTCAAAGTTTTAAAAGAATTCTCTAGTAATTAAAGAATTTATTTTTGGTGGGCCCGCCAGGACTCGAACCTGGGACCAATACATTATGAGTGTACTGCTCTAACCAACTGAGCTACAGGCCCTTTAATAAATCTAGGTTTTATACCATAAAAAAAGTTAATCAAGCTTGAATGTTTATATTTTGTTTCTAATTGATCGTGTATCTAACTGCATTTCGTGAAATAGGTATTCAGGGTAATGAATTTTATTTGTATGGAGAAATTTTTTTAGACAAATGTATAAAAAAAAAAATCAAATTAATTTACAATTTTATATAAAAAATTTGTCGCTATGAGAAAATTACTCTTTTATTATTTTTATCAAATCGCTATTGTATTAAATGTATAAATAATTTAATAAAATCAGATGAGAAAAATTTACTATGGGAAAGCTATATACGGCAATAAAGAAATTAAATCGGTTCTTCGGGTATTAAAAAAAAATAGTTTAAATCTGATAGATGGACCGCATGTTAAAAGATTAGAAAAGCAGATTTCAAAAGTATTTGGTAAGAAGTACGGCTTAATGGTAAATTCTGGATCGTCAGCGAATTTACTAGCTTTATCTTCTTTTAATTTTAAAAAGTATTCCGAGGTCATAACACCTACCTTAACTTTCTCAACTACAGTTGCTCCAATATATCAATTAGGTTTAATTCCACATTTTATTGGTGCTGAAAAAAATAAATTTATTGCTGACCTTGAACAAATTGAAAAATGCATAAATAAAAGAACAGTCGCATTAATGATTCCTAATTTAATAGGAAATATTCCTGACTGGAAAAAAATTTATAAAATTGCAAAAAAATATAATTTAAAAGTTATAGAAGACTCAGCAGATACAATTGGATATACGGTAAAAAATAAAAATCTTGGAAAATACTCTGACGTTTCAACGAATAGTTTTTATGCATCACATATAATCAACGGAGCGGGTTCTGGTGGGATTGTTTGCTTTAATGATAGAAAGCAATATGAAAGAGCCAAATTATTACGTGGGTGGGGAAGGTCTTCCGCAACATTTAACGAGTCAGAAACTATTAGTAAAAGATTTAATGCAAAAATATCAAATATTAGCTACGACGCAAAATATATATTTTCTGAGATGGGTTATAATTTTCTACCTTCAGAAATTTCTGCAGCTTTTGCTATCGAGCAACTTAAAAATTTAAAGTCAAATATTAAAAATAGAAATTATAATTTTGAATATTTAAAAAAATTTTTTAGTAACTTTCCAAATTATTTTAACTTACCAGAACAAAACCCTAACGTTAACACTGCTTGGTTAGCTTTCCCTTTAGTTATAAAAAAAAACAATAAATTTAATAGAAGGGATATGCAAATCTACTTTGAGAGAAACAAAATTCAAACACGTACTATTTTCACAGGAAATATTTTAAAACAACCCGCAATGAAAAAAAGATTTTACAAAAAGCATAAAGATTGCTCTATAATCGCTGATGATGTAATGAAAAATGGGATTTTGATCGGTTGCCATCAAGGACTTACAATTAATGATTTAAACTACATTTGTAATACCTTCAAAAAATTATTAAATAGAAAACAAAAATATAAAAAAATTGCATAAGTGTGCAAATTTTAAAAAAACATCTTTAATTTAAAATTAAAAAAATTAATATTATTTAATATTTTAAAAAGTCACAAATGAAAATTATTTTTTTTGCTTTTAAGCATAGATATAGGTTTAAAGATCTAAATAATTTTTTACATAGTAGAAAGTATGGACAATATTTAATTATTAATCTAAGCGGACCTTTTAAGTATTACCTATCAAAGATATTTATGTTTTTAAAAATAGGAAAATATATATCATGTGATGGCAGACCGATCATTCAAGACATTAGAAACGGTTATAATTTCTTTATAAGAGGTTCTGAATTGAATATACCTTCAAATTTTAAGTCATTAGAAAATAATATTGTGTCTATAAAACATCCAATGCTTGAAAATAAAAAAATATTTCAAGTTTATCCTCTAAACTTAAAAAGAGTAAGTCCAAATAAAAATTTAAAAATAATATTTATGTCAACAATAAACATAAACTGTAACGAAAATGAGTTAAATACATGGAAAAAACATAAAAATGAAATTTTAAATAATTTTTCGATCATAGATGATAAAAATTTTTGGTTAAATCATATAAATGAAAGAGATGAAATTAAAATTAATAAATTGTATAGAAGAATTAAATTATTATTAAGATTCGAAATTATTAAAAAGCTTAAAAATAAGTACGAAAAAAAGTTTCACTTATTTGGCGATGACTGGAATAAATATTATAAAGATGCACACAAATCAGATTATAATATTAAAAATAATATTAATAGATACAAAGGGAATGTATGTCTAGATTTAGGGTGTATTGAAGGAAGCTCTTCTTTATATTCTAGATCTAATCAAATTATTGAGTCTGGAGGTATAATAATACAAAGTGAGCAAATAGATAGTAGGGAAAAGCTTGGGCTTTTAAAGGATGACATCCTATTTAATAACTTTACACAACTAGATAGAATATTTGATAAAATTCTTAATGACTATTTGTTTGCAAAAAAAATTCTAGAAAAAATAAATTCCCACTTTTCTAATTCAAATAAAAATTTAGAAAAAGAATTAAAAAAATTTTTTTGATTTTATCAAATCTTCTGAAGAACAAAAATATCTTGAAAAAAAACACCTGGAACTTCCTTCCAAGTACCTTTGTAATGTTTTGTAATTTTTAAGTTACTTTTATCAAACATTTCTTTCAGGGCATTATAATTTACAGCAATTGCTCTCTCAGGAACTTTAGCCCAACTTGTACAAAACCAATTATCTGAGTCATATGCTTTCTTATTATATACATACTGAAGTCTAGTTTGATTATGAAAATTAGATTTTAAGGTCAAATTTTTTTTTAAAAAATTTTCATAATCGTCATCTAAAGAAAAAAACGTTATAAATGCCTTTCCATTAGTTTTAAGAACTCTGCTGACTTCATTAATATAAAATCTTGCATCAGTTTCATTTAAATGTGTCCAAACTGATAAGGCAGTAATTATATCAAAAGAATTATCAAAAAATTTCCACGCAATGTTTTTTTCTTGTTTTGGACTATAATAATTATTTTTTGTTTCTATGTGAATAAATTTAAATTTTTTTGGATAATATTTTTTACAAAAATCTATTTCACTCTTCATTACATCAATGCCAGTATAACCTCCACTTTTACCAATAAATTGATTAACAGCATTAAGAACAAGTCCAGCTCCACATCCAACATCTAGAATTTGCAAATTTGTTTTATTATTTAAATTATTTTCTATAACAGTATGTATAACACCAATTATATAAGACCACTCCGCATATGAATATGCGCCGCCTCTCCTTAATAAAGCATTTGGTATCATCTGCATATTTTTTGATCTTCTAATATGCCTCTTGTCTAAAAAAACATAGATAGGATCTAAAATTTTATAAAGAATGTTAAACAATAATAAATTTTTAATTTTATTTAATACGTTCATTAATTTATGTTAATTTGAGTTTCACTTTAAATAAGCAAATTTAAATATTTATTTTCTGTCAGCAAAATAAGAGCTTCTAACATAATGTTATTATCTTTTAAATTCAAATATTTTAGATTGGTGGGCCGTGTTGGTTACGCTCCAACTACCCCTGCAATGTCAATGCAGTACTCTACTATTGAGCTAACGGCCCAAATTAACTTTCTAAGAAACTTTTAAGCTGTTTAGATCTACTTGGGTGCTTAAGCTTTCTAAGAGCTTTAGCTTCTATCTGTCTAATTCTCTCTCGTGTCACAGAAAACTGTAATCCTACTTCTTCTAATGTATGATCAGTATTCATTCCAACTCCGAACCTCATTCTTAAAACTCTTTCTTCCCTAGGTGTTAAAGTAGATAGTATTTTTGTTGTCGCTTCACCTAAATTAGATTTGATTGCTTGTTCCAATGGAGCTAAAGCTTTTGTATCCTCAATAAAATCACCTAAGCTACTATCTTCTTCATCTCCGACTGGCTTTTCCAAAGAAACAGGTTCTTTTGAAATCTTAAGAACTTTTCTAACTTTGTCTAAAGGCATACGAAGTTTTTTTGCTAACTCCTCTGGAGTAGCTTCTCTACCAAATTCACTAAGGATTAATCTCTGGGTTCTAACAATCTTATTAATCGTTTCAATCATGTGAACTGGAATTCTTATTGTTCTTGCCTGGTCAGCAATTGATCTAGTAATAGCTTGTCTTATCCACCATGTTGCATAGGTTGAAAATTTATAACCTCTTCGATATTCAAACTTATCCACCGCTTTCATTAGCCCAATATTTCCCTCTTGGATTAAATCTAAAAATTGGAGACCCCTATTAGTGTATTTTTTTGCAATAGAAATAACGAGTCTTAAATTGGCCTCTACCATTTCTTTTTTAGCAATTCTTGACTCTTTCTCTCCTTTTTGAACTCTGCTTACTAATTTTTTAAAGTCAGTAACTGACATCCCAAGTTTATGGCTGATATCAATTAATCTTTCTCTTATATTCTTAAATTCTTCTTTATTTTTGTTAAAAAATTGTTTCCATAAAATATTAGTATCCAAAAATTTTTTTAAATTAGGATTAATCTCATTACCTATATAAAACTTAATAAATTCATTACGTGGTATTTTTTGATCCATCGCGAGTCTTAAAAGGTTTCCCTCTAAAGAGATAATTTTTTTATTTTCAACGTAATGTTTTTGTACAAGATCCTCTAATACTGAAGGAGATAATTGCAAAGATTTAATATTTTCTAAAATATCATTTACTAATTTTGTGTAACCTTTTTCTTTCGATGGAGAAAAAATTTGTGAATTTAGAACACAATCTAATTTCTCTTTTTGATATTTTAATAGTTTACGATACTCTTTTGTAAGTATATTTACCGTCGTTAAGACTTTCGGTTTAATTTCAGATTCCATTGCGGCAAGTGTTGGATTAAAATCATCGTCACTCTCATCATTTGAATTTTCATCTTTTTCATCCTCTCCAGAATTTTTTTGCTTAGCACTAGGACCTGTATTCTCATCCTCCATATAATTAGTATCAATATCAATAATTTCTCTAACTAATATTTCATCTTTTTGTAATTTTTCATCCCACTCAAATAATTGTTGGGCCGTAATCGGACTTTGAGATAAAGCACTCAACATTACATCTTTTCCTGCCTCAATTCTTTTTGCAATTGCAATTTCTCCCTCTCTAGAAAGCAATTCAACGCCACCCATCTCCCTCAAATACATTCTAATTGGGTCGTCGCTTTTTTCGATTGTTTTGCCTTCTTCCTTAGAAGAATTTTCTTTTTTCCTTAAAACTTTATAATCTGATTTTTTTTCGACTAATATTATTCCCTCATTTAGGATATGAATAAAAGCTTGTGATAAATTTTCATCAGACAGATTTCTTTTACCGAGAGATTTGTTTAATTCTTCATGGGTAATAAAACCTCTGTGGGTTCCTCTACCCATTAATCTAGCAAATGATTTAGTAATAATTCTTTCCACAGCAAATTTAGTTTGAAAGACTTATATAATATCAAATTAGCAAAAATCCATTGCTAATTTATTCAGATTAATTGGTTTTTCTCTCATTTTTAAGCTCTTTTAGCTCATTAAAAGTTGTTTCACTTAAATCCTTTGAAAACTTCGATTCTAATTCTTGGATTCTTAGCTCTAAATCGTGATTAAATAAATCTTTTGAAATATCATCTAATAACTCTATTACTTGATTATCATTTTTGGGTTTATTTTTAAGAATATGTTTAATGGGTGCGAACTTGTTTATCTTGTCTAACAGTTGTTTATCAAAATTAAATTTTTCAATATCAATAGGATCATTTGATTTTAATTTATCGATTACTGAATTGAATATCTGCCTGTTAATTTCTGTGAATAATTTAATATTTTCAACTAAATGGATATTTGACTGAAAAAGAGATAAATTATTTAAAAGCAAATATAATAGAGAGAACTCTTTTAATTCAACAGCAGTAACTCCCTTACTTTCATTATAAAATTTTTTTGTTGACTCAAGTGATTTTGTTTTCTTAACAGAAAACTTATTCTTATTTTGATTGGAATGAGGTGTTAATTCGTCTATTTTCTCAAAAAAATACTCAAGAACGTATTTTTTTATAAGATTATCTTTAATTGTATTAGCTATAGATCTTAGTTTTTTCTCAAATATTGCCATAGAAGAAGGATTATTTTCAGTTTGTTTTTTATAATGGCTGAAAATAAATTGGTGAATTGGTAATTTGTTCTGTTTCGTAAAATCTAAAAAATAGTTTTTACCATTTTTATTTACAAAACTATCAGGGTCCTCTTTATCTGGTAAAAATAAAAAAGATATTTGTTTTTCAGGTTTCAATTCTTTAATAGAATTTTCTGCTGCTCTTAAAGCAGCTTTATAGCCGCTTTCATCTCCATCGAAACAGATTATAATGTCATCAAAGAACTGATTTAATGTTAAAATTTGTTTATCAGTTAAAGAAGTACCAAGATTTGCAACAACATTTTCAACTCCATTTTTACTTAAACCAACTACATCCATATAACCTTCAACTAAAAAAATATGATCTAATTTATTAGATAATTTTCTTGCTAGATCTAAATTATAAAGATTTGAACCCTTTTTAAAAAAATTTGTCTCCGGTGAATTAATATATTTTGCTAAATAATCTAAATTTTCAATTATTCTACCACCCAAAGCGATTGGCTGTCCTGAAATATTGTTTATCGGAAATATCAATCTTCCTCTAAATCTCTCTACACATTTTTTTTTCTTTTCATCAAAATAAAATAAACCACTTTCTAATAAAGTTTTTTCACCAAATTCTTTTTTAAGTTCATCAAAAGAACTTGGATTTTTTTCAACAAAACCAATTTTAAATTTTTTAACTTCATTTTTACCTAATGATCTATTCTTTAAATAATCTCTGGCTTTTGAGAGTTTTTCGTTTTTTAATAGCTGATCATGATAATAATCAACATATTTGTTATAAATTGATAAATACTCTTTCCAATTTTTTTCTCTCTCTTCATCTTGTTTTGTAAATAGATATGGTTGCATTCCTGCAATATTAGCAAGATATTTTACTGCTTCTCCAAACCTTAAGTTTTGAGTTTTCATAACAAAATCAAAAATATTTCCATGCTCTGAAGTTGCGAAACAATGATAAAATTCTTTTTCATCATTAACTGTAAAAGAAGGAGTTTTCTCATTTTTAAACGGTGATAGTCCAACAAACTCCTTTCCTCTTTTTTTTAAAGCTACAACTTTTGAAACAACGCTAGAAACTTTAAGACGAGTTTTAATTTCATCTAGATATTCTTTTGGATATTTCATTATTTATTTAATATTTGTTTTAACAAGGCACCAGCTTTTGAAAAATCAATTTCATCAGCATGCTTTTTTTTTAATTCACCCATTACTTTTCCCATGTCTTTAATGGAGCTTGCACCTAATTTAGAAATAGTTTCCTCACATATCTTTTTAGTATCTTCGTCATTCAGCTGTTTAGGTAGAAAACTTGATAGAATATTAAATTCGTTTTGCTCAATTTCTAGAAGATCAGAACGATTATTTTTTTTATAAATATCGATTGATTCGGATCTTTGCTTCATCATCTTTTTTAATAATTTTTTTATATCTTCATCATCTGTTTCTTTTTTGTTAGGGCCGGACCTGTTTGAGATATCAAGATCCTTAATTGATGATAAAATTAACCTATAAGTTGAGATTTTTATTTTATCTTTAGAT
Source organism: uncultured Pelagibacteraceae bacterium (assembly GCA_902524545.1). GTDB lineage: Bacteria > Pseudomonadota > Alphaproteobacteria > Pelagibacterales > Pelagibacteraceae > Pelagibacter. Next base: position 16,769 of record CABZDW010000005.1, on the reverse strand, counting down.
TTTAAAGCATTTTTATATTCAGTTTCAATTGTTACTTTTAACGACATAATTTTTTAATCTACTTTAAAGAAAAAATTCTTCAAAAGAAAAATTGTTTTTTTACAATTTTATAATACATCTCTGTTGCGATAATAAATCAATTATTGTATTAACCTTTAACTTATGAGTTGTAATTGACCAAAAAAGTAAAAAAAACTCACTTAAAAAATTTTCAAAAAAATACAGGTATTTTAGTTTTAGAAAACAAAAAGATTTTTAAAGGGATCGGAATTGGATACCAGGGAGAGGCTACTGGTGAGGTTTGCTTTAATACCTCATTAACGGGATACCAAGAAATAATATCAGATCCATCTTACGCTGGACAAATAATAAACTTTACCTTTCCTCACATTGGAAATGTAGGGACAAATAAAGAAGATTTCGAATCTGATCGAATTTGGACTAAGGGGGTTGTTTTTAATTCTGATATAACATCGCCTTCAAATTATAGATCTTTTCAGCATTTAGATGCCTGGTTAAAAAAAAATAAAATAGTTGGTATTACTGGACTTGATACAAGAAGTTTAACGAATTTTATAAGAGATAAAGGTGCTCCAAAAGGAACCATTGTTTACTCGAATAAATGTAAATTTAATATTAACAAACTTATTAATTCTACAATTAAATGGAGTGGGCTAAAAAATTTAGATCTAGCAAAAAAAGTTACCACGCAAAAAAATTATATCTGGAAAGGACTTAAAACTTGGAGAAAAGAACATGGCTATAGAAAAAATAATCAAAATTCATTTCACGTAGTTGCCATAGATTATGGAATAAAAAAAAATATTTTGAGATATTTCTCTGATTTTAAATGTAAGGTTACTGTGGTTTCTTGTAAAACATCTGCAGAAAAAATTTTATCTCTTAAACCTAATGGTGTCTTTTTATCTAATGGACCTGGAGATCCAGCTGCAACAGGAAAATACGCAATTCAAATAATTCAAAATCTTATTAAAAAGAAAATACCATTATTTGGTATATGCCTTGGTCATCAGATACTTGCGCTCGCATTGGGTGGTAAAACAAAAAAAATGAAATTGGGTCATAGAGGAGCAAATCATCCAGTTAAAAATTTAATTAGTGAAAATGTCGAAATCACTAGCCAAAATCATGGTTTTGAAGTTGTAAGAGAAAACTTACCAAAAAATATTCAGATTACTCATAAATCATTGTTCGATAATAGTATCGAGGGAATAAGATTAAAGAATAATCCTGTATTCTCAGTTCAATATCACCCAGAGTCAAACCCCGGACCACAAGATAGTGTTTATTTGTTCCAGGAATTTATTAACAACATGAAAAAAAATGCCAAAAAGAAAAGATCTTAAAAAAATTTTAGTTGTAGGTGCTGGCCCAATTATTATTGGTCAAGCCTGTGAATTTGATTATTCAGGAACCCAAGCGTGTAAGGCATTAAAAGATGAGGGTTATAAAGTTATATTAATTAATTCAAATCCAGCAACAATTATGACAGATCCAGATGTTGCAGATAAAACTTACATTGAGCCTATTACTTTAGATGTTTTAGAAAAGATTCTCAAAAAGGAAAAACCAGATGCAATTCTTCCAACCATGGGTGGCCAGACTGCTCTTAACCTTGCAATGGAAGCAGAAAAAAAAGGAATTTTAAATAAATATAAAATTGAATTAATTGGCGCAAATTCAAGAGCTATTTCCAATGCAGAAGATAGAAAAAAATTTAGAAAAAACATGATTGATATTGGTTTAGATCTCCCAAAATCTGAGATTGTAAGCAATATTAATCAAGCATCAAAAATTTTGAATAAAATTGGTTTACCAGCAATAATTAGGCCAGCTTTTACGCTTGGAGGTTTAGGTGGAGGAATAGCAAAAAATAAAAAAGATTACGTAAAAATTATCAAAAATGGTTTGCATGAGTCTCCAGTGAGCCAAGTGCTTGTGGAAGAGTGTTTAGAAGGTTGGAAAGAATTTGAAATGGAGGTTGTGAGGGATAAAAAAGATAATTGTATAATTATTTGCTCAATAGAAAATGTAGATCCAATGGGAATACACACGGGGGACTCGGTTACAGTCGCTCCTGCGTTGACATTAACTGACAAGGAATATCAAGTAATGCGTAATGCTTCTATTGCGTGTTTGAGAAAAATTGGAGTTGAGACAGGCGGTTCAAATGTACAATTTGCAATAAATCCTAAAAATGGGCGAATGGTAATAATCGAGATGAACCCTAGAGTATCAAGGTCATCAGCCCTTGCATCTAAAGCTACTGGATTTCCCATCGCAAAAGTTGCCGCAAAACTTGCGGTTGGATACACATTGGATGAATTAAAAAACGAAATTACCAAAGTTACTCCAGCATCATTTGAGCCAAGTATAGATTATGTGGTGACCAAAATTCCGAGATTTACTTTTGAAAAATTTTCAACTTCTCCGGCAATTCTAGGTACATCAATGAAATCAGTAGGGGAAGCAATGGCAATCGGAAGAAACTTTAAGGAGTCTCTTCAAAAAGCATTGGTTTCTCTTGAAACTGGTTTCTCAGGATTAGACAGAATATTTAATTTAAATAAAAAACAAATTGAAAAAAAACTAAAAGAAAATATTCCAGATAAAATCTTACTTGTTGCTGAAGCAATAAGAAAAAAAATCAAGCTAAAAAGAATTTATAATTTATCAAAAATTGATCCCTGGTTCTTAAATCAAATTAAAGAAATAGTAGATAATGAAATTAAGATCAAAAATAATGGATTACCTAAAAATTTTGATGATTTTAACCAAATAAAATCAATAGGTTTTTCAGATAAAAAACTTTCTGAGCTGACAAATTTATCTGAAGATATTGTAAGAAAAAAAAGAACTGCACTTAAAATTTTACCAGTATTTAAAAAAGTTGATACTTGTGCTGCAGAATTCAAATCCTTTACACCATACATGTACTCAACATATCAAAGAAATTTCTCAATAAACTCAGAGTGTGAAGCTGACCCGTCTGCTAAGAAAAAAATTATAATATTAGGTGGAGGGCCTAATAGAATAGGACAAGGAATAGAATTTGATTATTGCTGTTGTCAAGCAAGTTTTGCCTTAAAAGCTGCTGGTTTTGAGACTGTAATGGTTAATTGTAATCCTGAGACTGTTTCAACAGATTATGACACAAGCGATAGATTATATTTTGAGCCTTTAAAAGAAGAATATGTTTTCAATATTATAAAAAGAGAGAAAGATAAAGGGAATTTAGTCGGTATCATTACGCAATTTGGTGGTCAAACTCCAATTAAATTGGCCAAATTTTTACATGATAATAATCTTCCAATTTTAGGAACTCAATACTCATCTATAGATCTAGCAGAAGATAGAGATAGATTTAGAAAACTTTTAGAAAAATTAAATTTAAATCAAGCTGAAAGTGGTATTGCAAAAAATTTTAAACAAGCAATTAAAATATCTGAAAAAATAGGTTTACCTTTAGTAGTAAGACCCTCTTATGTTCTTGGGGGAAGGGCGATGGAAATTGTTTATGAAAAAAGTCAGCTCAAAAATTTTGTGGAAGAAGCTTTTAAAGCTGCAGAAAAAAATCCAATTCTCATTGATAAGTTTATTGATCATGCAATGGAAGTTGATGTTGATGCTATATCTGATGGTAAAGAAGTTCATGTGGCTGGAATAATGCAACATATTGAGGAAGCAGGAATTCATTCTGGCGACTCTGCTTGTAGCTTACCACCTGTTTCCATAAAACCTTTTTTAATAAAAGAGATTGAAAAGCAAACAAAAAATTTAGCTATAGCGCTTAAAGTAAAAGGTTTCATGAATGTTCAATATGCAATAAAGAAAGATGAAATTTTTGTTATTGAAGTAAACCCAAGAGCTAGTCGGACTGTTCCTTTTGTCTCAAAAGCTAAAGGAATACCATTGGCAAAGATAGCTTCAAGAGTTATGGCCGGTGAGAAACTTTCAAAATTTAATTTAAAAGATAAATCTAAAGGAATGTTTGCCGTAAAAGAGGCTGTTTTTCCGTTTAATAAATTTCCTAATAGTGATTTATTGTTAGGTCCAGAAATGAAATCAACTGGAGAAGTGATGGGATTTGACAAAAATTTTGGAATGGCATACGCAAAAAGCCAGATAGCTTCGTCTAATTCGTTACCTACAAGAGGACTAGCTTTTTTATCATTAAAAGACTCTCATAAAGATGAAGGAATAGGGCTTGCAAAAGAACTTTTAAGACTGAAGTTCCATTTGTGTGCCACAAAAGGAACTGCTGAATACATTCAAAAAAATGGTATGAGCTGTAAAATTATTAATAAAGTAAGTAGTGGATCACCTCATATCGTTGATGTGCTTGACTCCAAAAAAATAGCTTTAGTAATTAATACTGGTGGTGGCAACACAGAACACAGATTAAACGATGCTATTGCTTTAAGAAGAGCAACACTTAAAAATAAAGTGCCCTACTGCACAAATATGTCAACAGCGCTTGCATGTATTGAGGGTATTAAATCACTTAAAACAAAAAAATTAGAGGTCACATCTCTTCAAAATATTTAATCAACTTTCCAATCAGTTTCAAATGTAACATAGTTGACTTGAATACATCTTCTTTCTTTAACAATTTTTTTCTTTTCCATACCGTGCCATGTATTTGGACCGCTTGTAAATAAATAACCATAATTATGTTTGTAGGGAACTGTTTTAACTTTTTCTAATTTTTCATTATAAAAATCAGTACCTAATTCCTCCGATTCATTTGCATTATTTACAAAAATAAGTCCTGACATTAATTTTTCTTTAATGTCACAATGTGGTTTTAGCCAAAAACCTTCACGATCACATATAATTTCAAGTCTAACATAAGAACCGGATAAATCTTTATTGATCATTTTGGAGATCGTTTCGCATGTCTCTTTTGATTGAAGTTGATTGATAAATTTTACTAAATTTGGAAATTGGGAAGCATTTTCTTTTGCAACAAAACATCTAAATTTTATTGCCTTACCACCTGAAGCTATGCCTTCTCTAAATTCGGCGGCACCACCATCAATTGCTCTTGTACCATCATAATTGAGATTATGTTTGCTTACATCGGGAATATCTGCGCCTTCTATTTCTCTAATAGCTTCCTCACTTAAAGCATTATTATATTCCCAATGATTAAATGGAAATTCATACTTTTTTGAGTTTTTCAATATAGAATTAAGAAAAGTCATAATCTTTAAATTGTTTCTCTATATATCCCGATATTCTATCAGTTTCATTAAGTTTTTTATAATTCCATTCTTCCACTCTGTCCTCTAAGTTTTTAATTATTTTTAGGGATTTAAAAAGCTCAAAAAATTTTTTAAAACGAACGTTTTTTTTAATAGCTGGCATTTGAGCCACATATATTGGTCTTCCCGAAATAGCTGCTTCAGATATCATAGATGTAGAGTCACAAGTTACAATAATATGATTGGCTAGCTTTAATGATGACAAATAGGCTTTCTTATCAATATCCTGAATTATAATCTGGTCATCACCAAAAAATTTTTGGGCTTTATCTATAATTCTTTGAGGTGTTCTCATTGAGGGTATAAAAATAAGTTGATAACCTTGATTAATAAAATTTTTTTTAGCTTTAACAAAAATTTCCTCAATTATTTCGTTATTAAAATCATAATACTTATTTGGACCACCGGCAATAAACACTATTACTTTTTCTTTTTTAATTCGAGGTTTAAGATAATCAATATTTTCCTCTAAGTCTTTTTCAGTTAGATAATGAATTGCTCCTTTGCTTTTTAGAACATTTATCCCTTCAAGACCATCGTGCTCTGGCGCAATAACAAAATCAAAATTATTTAATGATACTTTTGGATCCTGAATATGAATATTCATAATTTTACTTCCAAATTTTTTTTTTAAATAGATGGATGGGACTACACTTTTTCTTCCACATGAAATTACTAAATTAAATTTTTCTGATATATTATTTTTGAAAACAAAGTCTTTTACGGGTGTTAATTTTGGAGGAATCATTTTCCAAAAATTATTTAGTTCAATTTTTTCGTGTATAAATTCAAGATTAAGAGCTTTGGCAAGCCCCTCAACTTGGCTAATCATGCCATGCATACCCTCGGTCAATAATAAACCTTTTAATTTAGTCATTTATCACTATATAGCTTTCATATGAGTCAAAATCCAACTAAACACACAAAAGTGTTAATAATTGGGTCTGGTCCTGCTGGATATACTGCTGCAGTTTATGCGGCGAGAGCAATGTTAAATCCAATTTTGGTTTATGGATCGGAGCCTGGAGGCCAATTAACTACAACTACAGACGTTGAAAACTTTCCAGGATTTGCTGATGTTATTCAAGGTCCATGGCTTATGGATCAAATGAAAGACCAAGCAAAAGCAGTTGGAACAGAAATGATTGAAGATCATATAAGTTCAGTAAATTTACAAACAACACCTTTTGAGGCAGTAGGTGACACTGGACAAAAATATACTGCTGATAGCATAATAATTTCCACAGGTGCCCAAGCTAGATGGTTAAATATTAAATCTGAACAAGAGTTTAGAGGGTTTGGTGTATCAGCATGTGCAACATGTGATGGTTTTTTCTTTAAAGATAAAGAAGTTGCTGTTGTAGGTGGAGGTAATGCGGCTGTTGAAGAGGCAATGTTTCTTACAAAATTTGCGTCAAAAGTAAAATTAATTCACAGAAGAGATAGTTTGAGGGCTGAAAAAATGCTTCAAAAAAAACTTATGGAAAATAAAAAAATTGAAATCATTTGGGATACAGTTGTTGAGGATGTAATTGGAGATAAAGATCCAAAAAATGTTAAAGGAATAAAAGTTAAAAATGTGAAAACAAATAAAATTGATGAAATAAAATTAGACGGTGTTTTCATTGCTATTGGTCATGACCCTGCAACTCAATTATTTAAAGATCAACTTAGTATGGATAATGATGGTTATTTAATAACAAAACCAGATTCAACAGAGACTAATGTACCAGGTGTTTATGCAGCTGGAGACGTAAAGGATAAAACATTTAGGCAAGCGGTAACTGCTGCTGGTATGGGGTGTATGGCAGCACTAGAGGCTGAAAAGTTTTTATCTCATTAAAGTGAAAAATAATCTCCATGTTTTGTTGGGCGCTACAGTTGCGGATGCAGCAGCCAGACCATTACATTGGGTATATAATCAAAAAAAATTAGGTATTTATATTAAAGGAAAAAAGGACTTTTCTTTCTTAAAAAAAAATAGAAGTCCATTCTACAATATTAAAACCGGAAAAGTCTCTGGTTACAATGAAATTAGCCAGGTGATGTTTCACACACTACTGGATGGACACGAAAATATAGAGAAACGTTTCAAAAAAAAAATCTTTAAAAACTTTGGCCCTGGAAGTAAATATTGGAAAAATTTAAAACTCAGATCTAAATATAAAAAAGTCAAAGACTGGCGCGGTGTAGTCAAGGGGCCATGGATACATCAAAATATTATTGAGACGGTAAAAAATATTAAATTAAAAAAGAAAATCTCTGGTGGTGTAAAAGTCAATGAATCAGATGGTTTTTGTGCTACTCTTCCATATTTTCTATATGGATTTGATTTCAAAAATTTAGAAAAAATTTTCAAAATTGTAACAATTTCAAAAATAAGTTTTAAATATGCTATGGCAAAATTTTATTTGATAGATTTTGCATTAAAGGGAGCTAAAGATCCAATCAAGGAATTCATCAAAAAATTTGACGGAAATTCTTTTTTTAAAGGTATTGTTAATGACATTAAAAAGATAAGAAAATTTGGATCAAAGTTCGATCCGATTGCTATAAAGAAACTAGGTATGGCGTGTAGCTACCCAGGAACTTTTAATAGCTCAATATATACAATTATTAATTCAAAAAATTATAAAGATGCTATTTTAAAAACAATAAAGGCAGGTGGGTGCAATTGTTCAAGAGCAAATTTTACTGGAGCATATTTTGCGGCTTTAAAAGGTATAAATTCTATTCCAAATAATTGGATTAAAAAAACAATTCCAGCAAAAAAAATTTTAAATCAAAAATAATTATTTGTTTATAGCTTCACAAAAAGATTTAATTCTCGACATTGCTTTTTTTAAGTTTTTCATTGATGTAGCATAAGAAATTCTAAAATAGCCATCTAAGCCAAAAGCAGAACCTTGGACAACAGCAACATTTTCTTTTTCAAGTAGTCTTTGAACAAAATTAGTATCAGTTTTTAATTTTGTTTTTTTATTTAACAATCCCTTGCAGCTTGGAAAAACATAAAATGCACCGTTTGGGGTTAAACAACTTATGCCTTTTATACTATTTAGGCTTTTTACAACAAAGTTTCTTCTATCTTTAAATGCTTTAGCTCTAGTTTTTATAAATCCTTGTTTTCCATTTAATGCCTCAACAGCTGCAGCTTGACTTATTGAAGACGGATTTGAAGTTGATTGTGATTGTATTTTTCCAATAGCTTTTATTATTTCCTTTGGGCCAGCAGCATAACCTATTCTCCAACCAGTCATAGCATATGATTTACTTACTCCATTCATCGTAAGCGTCCTGTCTTTTAGTTTAGAAATTTGAGCAATTGTAAAAAAATTAAAGTTATCGTACCTAACATGTTCATAAATGTCATCACTTAGAATAAAAATTTTTTTATTTCTGATTAAAATTTTTGCTAAATCGTTAATTTCTTTTTTGGAATAACCTGCTCCTGTTGGATTTGATGGAGAATTAAGAATAATCCATTTAGTTTTTTTCGAAATTGCTTTTTTTAATTTTTTTGGTGTTAGTTTAAAACCATCTTGTTCTGTGCATTTTATTATTTTTGGTTTTCCTCCAGCTAAAAGAACCATATCAGGATATGAAACCCAAAATGGTGCTGGAATTATAACCTCATCACCTTTATTTAAAGTTGCCATAAAAGCATTGTAGAGGACTTGTTTTCCTCCAGTACCTACTGTTATTTGATCAGTTGAGTAATTTAATTTATTTTCTCTTCTAAATTTTCCAATAATAGCTTTTTTTAATGCTGGAGTACCATCAACTGCGGTATATTTTGTATCTCCTTTTTTAATTGCTCTAATCGCTGCATTTTTAATATTATCAGGAGTATCAAAGTCTGGTTCACCAGCTCCTAGACCAATCACATCTTTGCCTGCTGCTCTTAGTTCTCTTGCCTTCTGGGTTACGGCGATAGTTGGCGAGGGTTTAATTCTTTTTAAACTGTCTGATATAATGCTCATTGAAATATAATTTAATTCTACTACTTTCTTAATATATGGAAAATACTTATCAAGATTTAATTACAGATATTCAGAGTAAAAATCCAAAAATCAGTGGAAAACTTGAGGGAGGAAAAAGATTCAAAATTAAATCAGATTTCAAACCCGCTGGAGATCAGCCTGATGCTATCAAAAAATTAGTGAATGGAGCAAATAAAGAGGCATTTAATCAAGTTTTACTTGGAGTTACAGGATCTGGAAAAACATTTACAATGGCAAAAGTTATTGAAGCCACAAATAGACCAGCTTTAATTTTAGCCCCCAATAAAACCCTGGCAGCTCAACTTTATGGTGAGATGAAAACTTTTTTTCCAGATAACGCAGTCGAATATTTTGTCTCCTATTATGATTATTATACACCAGAAGCATATGTGCCTAGATCAGATACCTATATAGAAAAAGAGGCATCTATCAATGAACAAATAGATCGAATGAGACATTCAGCAACGAGATCTCTTCTTGAAAGAGATGACGTGTTAATAGTTGCAAGTGTATCATGTATATACGGTTTGGGCTCAGTTGAAGCATATAGTAAAATGACATTAACCCTCCAAAAAAATTACGATTATAATAGAGAGCAAATAATAAAATCTTTGGTAGCACTTCAATACAAACGAAACGATCAAAATTTTTATCGGGGCACATTTAGAGCTCGAGGTGAATATTTGGAGATTTTTCCATCACATTTAGAGGATAGAGCTTGGAGATTAAGTTTATTTGGTGATAAGCTTGAAAAAATAGAGGAATTTGACCCTCTAACTGGCGATCAGGTGAGAGAATTAAGTTTAGTTAAAGTCTATGCTAACAGTCACTATATTACTCCCAAGCCAACTATCGAACAAGCAGTTATTAATATCAGGAAAGAGTTAGAAATTACTCTGAAGAAACATAAAGCAGAAAACAAATTGCTTGAAGCGCAAAGATTAGAGGAAAGAACAAAATTTGATCTTGAGATGATAGAAGCAACAGGATCTTGTGCTGGAATTGAAAATTATTCTAGATTTTTATCTGGAAGAAAACCAGGCGAACCACCTCCCACCCTTTTTGAATATTTTCCAGACAATACATTGGTTTTTGTTGACGAATGCCATGTTACTGTTCCGCAACTTAACGGAATGTATAAAGGTGATAGATCAAGAAAAAGCACCTTAGCTGAATATGGGTTTAGACTTCCATCATGTATGGACAACAGACCATTAAAATTTGAAGAATGGGATTTAATGCGAACTCAAACTGTATTTGTCTCAGCTACACCTGGTCCATGGGAGTTAGAACAAACTAAAGGAAAATTTATTGATCAAGTAATTAGACCTACTGGATTAATTGATCCTCCAGTTGAAATAAGACCTGCAAAAAATCAAGTGGACGATCTAATGCATGAATGCAAAAAAGTAATTGAAAAAAATCATAGAGTTTTAGTCACTACTCTAACAAAAAAGATGGCTGAAGATTTAACTGAATACCTTCATGAAAATGGGGTTAAAGTTAGATACCTCCACTCAGATATAGACACATTAGAGAGAATAGAAATCATGAGAGACTTGAGAATGGGAGTTTTTGATGTTCTTGTTGGAATAAATTTATTAAGAGAGGGTTTAGACATCCCTGAATGTGCTTTGGTAGGAATTTTAGATGCAGATAAAGAGGGTTTTTTAAGATCGGAAACCTCCTTAATTCAAACAATTGGAAGAGCAGCAAGGAATGTTGAGGGTAAGGTAATTTTGTATGCAGATAAAGAAACTAAAAGTATTAAAAAAGCAATTCAAGAAACAGATAGAAGAAGAAAAATTCAATTAGATTATAACAAAAAGCATAAAATAGATGCTAAGTCAGTCAAAAAAGAAATCAGTGATATATTGGAAAGTGTTTATGAGAAAGATTATGTCAAAATTAGTGAGGGCTCAAATGTTGGTGGAAATTTAAAGAAACATCTTAAAGCTTTGGATAAAAAGATGAAAGAAGCCGCTTCAAATCTGGAGTTTGAGGAAGCTGCAAAAATAAGAGATGAAATAAGAAAATTAGAGAGTACAGAATTAGAAATTACACTAAATCCTAAAATAAGACAGTACGATGTAAAAAATAAACTTTACCCAAAAGGTAGATCAACTATGGGTATGCCGGGGACAAAAGTAACAAAAAAAAGAGATAAAAAATGGAAGCACGGAAAATAATTATTACAGGAGGTGCGACCAGAATAGGTGCTGCAATAGCGAAAAAATTATCAGGACCAAAAATCGAAATTGTAATTCACTTTAATAAATCTAAATCTAAAGCAGAAAAGCTTAAAAAGGAATTAAACAAGAATGGTACTATTGTTTATTTAGTGAAAGCAGATCTAAATAAAGAAAATGATGTGGAGAAAATTATCAAATTTTCAAAAATCAAATTAAAATATTTTGACTGTTTAATTAATAATGCCTCCTTATTTGAAAACGATAAATTGGAAAATTTTACAGTTAAAAGTTGGGATCTTCATTTAAATGCAAATCTTAAAGCCCCTGCATTGCTATCAAAAGGTTTTGCCAAAAATACCAGAGGAAAAAATAATAGTATAATTAACATTATTGATCAAAGAGTTTTCAAATTAACACCTTATTTTTTTTCATACACGTTAAGTAAAACAGGCCTTTATACTTTGACTAAAACAAGTGCAATGAGCTTGGCACCAAAAATACGTGTAAATGGTATAGCTCCAGGTCCTACAATTAAAAATAAAAGACAAACTGAAAAACACTTTAAAAAACAGTATTTTGCCACACCGTTAAAACAACAAGTTGATGTTAATGAAATCTGCAGTGCTGTTGACTTTTTTATAAAAAGCAGCTCTATTACAGGGCAGGTTTTAGCAATTGATAGTGGACAAAGTTTGAACTGGCAAACACCAGATATAATAGGTGGTAAAGAATGAAAAAAAATAATCTTAGAATAGTTAAAATTGATAAATCAAAAAGCTTATTTAATTACGACAAAAAAATTTTAATTAATGAACTTATTTTAGATCTTAAACTTGGTTATTATGATTTTGAAAAAGAGAAATCCCAAAAAATTAAATTTAGTCTGGAAATTGACTATGAGGATAAAAAACCTACTAACGACAAAGACATTAAGTCCATAGTAAACTACGGAACAGTTGTTAAATTAATAACAAAACTAGTTAAAAAGAAACACTACAATTTTTTAGAGTCCCTTGCAGAGGCAGTTTTTGATGAATTATTTAAAGACAAGAGGATCGGTAAAATAATGTTAAAAATTGAAAAATTAGAGATTTTAAAAGACTGTTCATCAGTTGGTATTCAAATTACCAAAAAAAGAAGTCATGATAAGTTCTGACATAGGAAAAGAAGTAATTAAAAAAGAACTCACCCTTATTCCTAAATTACCTGGGGTCTATAGAATGCTCAATGACAAGGGAGATATTCTATATGTTGGCAAAGCAAAAAATTTACCAAATAGACTTAAGAGTTATGTAGCTGAAAAAAATCATATTATTAGGACTGAGAGAATGCTCTCACAAACTAGGAAACTAGAAATAACGACTACTTCTAATGAGAGTGAGGCACTACTTCTTGAGGCAAATTTAATTAAAAAACATAAACCTAAATTCAATATTTTATTACGAGATGATAAATCTTTTCCATTTATTTTTATTAGTAATAAAGAAAAATGGCCACAGATAAAAAGACATCGTGGAAAAAAAACAAATGAGGGTTTTTATTTCGGACCCTTTGCATCTGCAGGCTCGGCTAATTGGACAATAAAAATGATACAAAAGATTTTTCACTTAAGAGTTTGCGATGATACAGTTTTCAAAAATAGAGAGCGCCCATGTATTTTATATCAAATTAAAAGATGTTCAGGGCCTTGTGTTGGTTATATAGAGAAAGATGATTACAAAAAAACAGTGGATGATGCAATTGAATTTGTATCTGGTAAGTCTAGAAAAATACAAAAAAGTCTTTCTGATCAAATGGAAAAGGCAAGCGAAGATTTAGATTTTGAAAAAGCAACAATTTTAAGAGATAGGATAAAATCTTTAAATATTATTCAATCTTCACAAAGAATTAATGAAGCAAACTTAATCGAGGCAGATGTAATAGCAGGGTATAAGGAGTCAGGCAAAACTTGTATTCAGGTCTTTTTCTATAGATCAAAACAAAACTGGGGTAATCAAGCTTTTTTTCCAAAACACGATCCTGATGAAAAATTAAATAATATAATAAATTCGTTTGTTTCACAATTTTATGAAAATAAAAGTGTCCCATCATCAATAATTTTATCTGAGGAAATTAAAGAAAAGGTATTAATTGAAAAAACACTTTCACAAAAAGAGAGTAAGCAGATTAATATCTCTGTGGCCAAAAAAGGCTCAAAATTAAAAGTAATTAATCAAGCCATTAAAAACGCTAAAGATAGTTTAAATAGAAAACTTTACGAAAGTCAAAATAACCGAGAATTATTTGAGGCAGTAACTAATAAATTTAATTTAGAAACAAATATAAATCTAATTGAAGTATACGATAATAGTCATATTCAGGGAACCAATAGTGTTGGCGCTTTAATAACTTACGGAGATGAAGGGTTTATAAAAAAAAGATATAGAAAATTTAATATTAAAAACAAAAAAAATGAACAAGATGACTACGGAATGATGCGTGAAGTATTGAGTAGAAGATTTAAAAAAGCTGTCCAAGAGAGAGAAAACTATTTATCTATTCCAGATTTAGTAATAGTTGACGGTGGAAAAGGACAATATTCTGTAGCAAGAGAAACATTGAATGAATTGGGACTTCATGAAATACCTATTATTGCGATAGCCAAAGGTAAATTTAGAAATAGCGGTAATGAAACTTTTTTTCATAATGGAAAAGAATACAAATTTACAAAAAATGATCCTACACTATTTTTTCTTCAACGAATCCGAGACGAGTCTCACCGATTTGCTATCAGTGCTCATAGAGCAAAAAGAAAAAGGGGAATAAGTAAATCATTGTTAGATCAAATAGAGGGTATTGGCACAATAAGAAAAAGAGCACTTTTAAACCATTTCGGATCTGCTAGAGCTGTCGAGTCGGCTAGTCTTGATGAAATAAAATCAGTAGAGGGCGTTGAAGTAAAAGTTGCAAAAAAAATATATAATTTTTTTCATGAATAAAAACAAATATGCTTAAAAAGATACCAAATATTTTGACAGTTGGGAGAATTTTAATTGTTCCATTTTTTGTATTGGCTTTTTATTTACCTGGATTTTATGGAGATTTAACAGCTTTAATTTTATTTATAATTGCATCTTTCACATATTTTTTAGATGGCATGTTAGCCAGATTTCTTGGAGAAGAGTCTAAACTTGGAGAATTGCTTGATCCCATTGCAGATAAGATTATCGTTGCAGCTGCTCTAATACTTTTAGTAATGGATGGCACTATAAGAAATTATGAGGTAATAGCTGCAATTATTATCCTAACTCGAGAAATTTTGATATCAGGATTAAGAGAATTTTTAGCTAAAGGAAAAATCAAACTACCAGTTTCAAATTTAGCAAAATTGAAAACGGTATTACAAATGGTTTCTATCGCGCTCTTGCTATCAGGTGAAACTGGAAATAAAATTATAAATTTTCAAGATTATAATGCTCAAACCATAGGAATAATTCTTTTATGGCTTTCAGCTGCTTTGACTCTTTTCACAGGATATGAATATATTCGAAAAGGAATTGACCATGCAATTTCAGAGGACAACAAAGATTAAGCAGCTTTTTTCTTTCTAACTAGTTGCTGATAACTTTCGTTTAAATCAATTATTTGATCACAAACTTTAAATTCATTTTCAGCAATACACGATACTGGTGTTACCTCTGCTGCAGTTCCAGTTAGAAAACATCCAACAAAATTCTTCAATTCTTTAGGATTAATTTTTCTTTCATGAACTTCAATATTTTTTAATTTTGCAATTTCAATTACTGTTCTTCTTGTAATTCCATCTAAAAAAGAATCTGGTATCGGTGTGTGAAGCTCACCATTTTTATCTTTAAAAAAAATATTTGCACCAGTTGCTTCAGCAATATTGCCTTCATGATCTAACATTAAAGAATCTGTGTAACCATTTTTTTCTGCCTCATGTTTTGAGAGTGTGCATATCATATAAAGTCCTGAGGCTTTAGTGTCCCATGGTATTGTATTGGGGGCTGGTCTCCTCCAATTCGAAATATTTAATCTGATACCCTCAACTTTTAATTTTGGATCAAAATATGAACCCCATTCCCAAGTTGCTATTGCAACATGAATTTTTGTTTGTTGAGCTGAGATTGCCATCATTTCACTTCCTCTCCATGCCACTGGTCTAACATACCCATTTTCAACTTTTTGATTTTTAATGATGGTGTTTGAGGCAGTGTTAATTTCCGCCTCAGTGTATGGAATGTCAAAACCCATTCGTCTTGCTGAATGAAAAAATCTTGAAGTATGTTCTTCTAGTTTAAAGATTGAACCATCATAAACTCTCTCTCCTTCAAAAACACAGCTAGCGTAGTGTAATCCATGGCTTAATACATGCACTTTAACATTTGACCAATCTACTAATTCGCCGTTGTACCATATTTTACCAGATCTTTTATCGTAGGGTATCATGTATGAAATATAAAATTATTACTGAAAAATATCTATGTATATATAATATGTCAATATAACTTACCTGTGATGAAAGAGCTTTTATATTTAAAAGATGAACAATTAAAACACTTAATTGAAAAATTGTTTATAAGTTATCGAGAAACTTTTTCAGACTCGAAAAAAATTCTCAATAAATATCAAATTGGGTTAGCCCATCAAAAAACTATACATTTAATTTCCACGTATGAAGGAATATCAATCTCAGAACTTATGAAGAAACTTAAGGTATCAAAACAAAGTCTAAATAGAGTTTTAAAGGATTTAATCAAACTAGAGGTAATTTTTTTTAATAAAGATGAAGTTGATACAAGAATTAAACATATTTTTCTAAATGAAAAAGGAAAAAAAATTTTTAAAGAAATCTTTGAAGAACAAAAAAAAAGAATTTATAACGCATTGCTTAATTCAAGCTCTCAAGAGGTTCTTAATTTTGATGAGGTCTTAGACAGAATAATAAATGGATAATTTTCAAGCTCATATTTTGGTAGTTGACGATGATGAAGGGATTAGATCTTTAGTAAAAAAATATTTAGATGAAAAAAATTATTTAGTTAGTACTGCTGAGAATGCTGAAAATGCTGCCGAAAAAATTAAAATTATTAGGTTTGATTTAATAATTTTAGATATAATGATGCCTGGCAAGAGTGGTCTTGACTTTTTAAAAGAAAATAAAAAAAATATAAAAACTCCTATTATTTTGTTGACTGCAAAGGGCGAGCCAGGTGAAAGAATTGAAGGGTTGGAAATGGGTGCAGATGATTATTTACCTAAACCATTTGAGCCAAAAGAACTTG
>CABZDW010000004.1 GCA_902524545.1 uncultured Pelagibacteraceae bacterium | reverse complement strand
CAAAACGGATAAACTTATGTGTAAAAAGTTGTTAATAATTAAAGTAATGCTGAACAAAATCTGTTAAAATTTAATATGAGAGTTTTTTTTGATTATTCCATATTTACACTTCAAAGTTTTGGCGGGGTGTCGAAATATACTGTAAATTTAGTAGAAAACTTCTCAGACCAAGTTCAACCAAAAATAATCTCATTATTTTATAAAAATTATTATCTCAAAAATTGTAGATTTGCAGATAAAATAATTTTTTTTAAAAAAGCTGGTCCTTTTATAAAATATTTGAATAAAATTAATAAAATGTATTTTAATTATAAGTTAAGATCAAAAAATCCGGATATAATACATTTAAGTTATTTTAATCAAAAAAATTTCTATAAATCAAAAGCAAAAATAGTAATCACAGAGCATGATTTAATAAAAGAAAAATTTTATCCTAAAAAATTTAAAGATGAAATTGAATACAAAAAAAGATTATTTGAAAAAATTGATAAAATAATTTGTGTTTCCGAAAATACCAAAAAAGATCTTGTTGAGGAATACAATATAGATGTCTCTAAAATTTCAGTTGTTTATCACGGTGTAAATAAGAATAAAAATATTAGAGAAAGATCCTTAAACATTAGACCCTTCATCCTTTTTGTAGGGTCACGACAAAGATACAAAAACTTTGATAGTGCAATAAAATCTTATGCAAGATCAAGTAAACTTAAATTAGATTTTGACTTTGTTTGTTTTGGAGGGGGAAATTTTTTAAAGATAGAGGAAGAGTTATTTAAAAATCTTTCAATAAATAGGGATAGAATTCATTATTACGAAGGAGATGAACAAGATTTAAATTATTTTTACCAAAATGCTCGATTATTTATTTTTCCATCATTATATGAGGGATTTGGTATGCCACTTTTAGAGGCCATGAATATGCAATGCCCAATTATTTGTAGTAACACAAGTTGTTTTCCTGAAATAGTAAAAGACTCAGCAGTTCTATTTAATCCGACAGATATAGAGATGTTAACATTTAAAATAGAAAAATTAATTTACGATGATCAGTCATTATTAGATTTAAAAAAAAAAGGAAATAGCAACCTAAATAATTATAGTTGGAGCAAATGTGCTAATGAGACTGAAAAGTTGTATAAAAAATTATTTATTTAGCAATCACTATTATAATTTTACACCTGCTCCTTTTAAGAAATTAGCTTTTTCATCTAACGGCCATCTTGGTTTTGCTGGATAATCTAAATCATTGAATTGATTTAATTTAAATTTTTCCATACCTACAATTCCTATCATTGCAGCATTATCACCACAAAATTCTAGAGGTGGAAATATACTTTCATAATTTTTTTCCTTACATAGATTAATTAACATTGATCTAATTTTTTTGTTAGCTGCGACACCACCAGCAACAACAAAAATTTTCTTCTTTAAATTATTCTGTTTTTCAAATTCTAAAAAAGCAATTTTCGTTTTCTTATACAGGATTTCTAGTATTGTTTTTTGAAAAGATGCTGCTAAGTCAAATTTATCTTGATCTGTTTTTATCTTTTTTGATATTTTTAATACTGCTGTTTTTAATCCCGCAAATGAAAGATTGCAACCGCCTCTATTAATTATAGGTTTTGGTAACTTGTATTTTTCAGGGTTTCCTTTATCAGCTAAAACTTCGATCTTGGGTCCACCGGGAAATTTTATTCCTAATAATTTTGCAGTTTTGTCAAATGCTTCACCTAAAGCATCATCTATTGTTGTGCCCAATCTTTTATAATTTCCAAGTCCTTGAACATTTAAAAATTGTGAATGTCCGCCCGAAATTAATAAAAATAAGTATGGATAATCTAATCCTGAATTAATTTTGGGACTTAAAGCATGACCTTCTAAATGATTAACTGCAATAAATGGTTTTTTAATTAAATTAGCAAAAGTTTTACCAAAAGTTAAACCAACTGATAAGCAAACAACTAATCCTGGTCCAGCTGTTGTAGCAACTGCATCTATTTCATTTATTTTTTTTCTACTCTCATCCAAAGCTTTTTGAACGATCCAATCAATTTTTTCTAAATGGGATCGGGCAGCAAGTTCAGGAACAACCCCACCAAATTCTTTATGCACCTCTGCTTGGCTAGAAACAACATTAGAAAGAATTATTGGTATTCCTTGCTCATTTTCTGAGATTAAAGATGCTGCAGTTTCATCACAGCTAGTTTCTATTCCAAGAATTAAGGGTTTTTTATTCATACAAATAGTTTTTAATAATTGTACAATCCCAATACAAGTAAGAAATGATTTTTTTATGAAAAAGAAAATAACAATTGGATCTCGAGGAAGTAAGTTAGCATTATTATATGCTCAAAAAGTCAAAAGTAGAATTATTGAAGAAACTGACTCTAATAATGATGATATAATTATTAAAAAAATTTCCACCAAAGGTGACGAAATTCAAGATATAAGATTGTCTGATGTTGGTGGAAAAGGTTTATTTTCAAGTAGCATTGAACAAGAGCTTCAAAAAAATAATATTGATATAGCAGTTCACGCACTTAAAGACATGCCAGCAATTGAGACCAAAGGTCTTTTAACAGATACATTTCTTGAAAGAGCAGATGCGAGAGAAATTGCGATTATTAATGGAAAGAAAAAACTTAAAGACTTAAAACAGAATGCTGTTATTGGAACATCTTCTTATAGACGACAATTTCAAATTAAAAAGATTAGGCCCGATATAAATTGTAAAATTATAAGAGGGAATGTTGACACCAGAGTAAAAAAATTAATGGACGGAGAGTACGATGCGATAATTTTGTCTTATGCTGGAATAAAGTACCTGAAGTTAGAAGATAAAATTTCAGAAATTTTTTCTGTTCAAGATGTAATTCCAAGTGCAGGCCAAGGTATAATTGCTATACAGTGTAGAGAAAATGATAAAGATATGATTTCAATGTTAAAAAAGATTAACCATAAAGAGACTTATAAAAGAGCACATGCCGAAAGGAATATTTTAAAAATTTTGGAAGGAGATTGTGAAACTGCAGTAGGAATTCACTCTCAAATAGATGAAAACAAAATTACAGTGGAGGCTGAGCTCTTTTCATTAGACGGTTCACAAAGATTTTATGAAAAAAAATCTGACAAATTAGATAAATTTAGAGAATTAGGAAATGAGATAGGTCAAATTTTGAAAACTAAATCCAATAATACTTATAAAAAATAAAATGCATATTTTACTAACAAGATCTTTAGAAAATTGTTCTGAGATGATTATAAAGTTTCAATCCTTAGGTCATCAAATTTCTCATCTTCCATTATTAAACGTAGAAAAACTAATTTATGATGAAATTGACTTTACAGATTTTAATGGGATAATCTTTACTAGCGCTAATGCTGTAAAGTTTTTAAATCTCACCGATATTAATAAGTCAATTAAGTGTTTCTGCGTTGGGGAAGTTACTGAAAAAAAAGCTAGGAGTTTAGGTTTTCAAAATACATTTGCAGCAGGGGGAAATGTCTCAAATTTAAGAGAGTTGATTATCCAAAATTATAATTCATCAACTGGACAGCTTCTTTATGTTAGTGGAGAAAAAATATCAGTTAATCTAGATCAACAACTATTAAGTGAGGGCTATAAAATAAAAAGAATTATAAATTATAGAGTTAATCATAATAAAAATTTTGATGCAAAATTTGTAAATGAATTAAAAAAAAATATGCCAAACCTCGTTTATATTTATTCTGAAAACAGCGCAAATAGTTTTTTAAATTTTATCAAATCTCATCAATTAGAAGCTCTTTGTATGGACACGAATTTAATGTGTATTGGCGAAAAAGCCTCGTCAATACTGAATGAAATTAAATGGAAAAAGATATTTCTTTTTAATCCTGGAGAAGAGGAATTTTTGTTATATAAAATTTAATAATGGAAATAATAAATAATTTTTCTGAAATATTCTTATCTGTTTGGAGCAGAGGAATTCTTGGAGTAGATATTTTTCAAATATTAATTGGTATTCTTATATTTCTAGTATTTCTGATTTTCAGAGGATTGATAAGTAAAATAGTTATTAAAAAATTAGAAATTATATCAAAGAAAACTACGAATAAATTAGATGATACTTTTGTTCGATCTTTAGAGGGTCCTGCAAGATTCTTACCGATTGTTCTTGGTTTTTTTATAGCAAGCTATTACATGACCTTTACTTCTGAAGGTAGAGACGTTGTAGACACTATTAACAGAACATTGATAACCATATTAATATTTTGGGTTATTCATCAAGTAATTGAACCAGTGTCTTATATATTAAGTGGGTTAGATAAACTTCTAACAAGAGAGCTAATCGGATGGATAATTAAATCATTAAAAATATTAATTTTTATATTGGGTTTAGCCGCAGTTCTTGAGTTATGGGGAATAAAAATTGGGCCAATTATTGCAGGGCTAGGTTTATTTGGTGTTGCTGTAGCTCTAGGTGCACAAGATTTGTTCAAAAATTTAATATCAGGAATTTTGGTTTTGGTAGAAAAAAGATTTAAAATTGGAGACTGGATACAAGTAGAAGGAATTATTGAAGGCATAGTCGAAAAAATTGGATTTAGATCAACGACAATAAGAAAGTTTGATAAATCTCTTGCAATTATTCCCAATTTTCAATTTGCAGAAAATGCTGTCATAAACAACAGTGCAAAAAATAATTGGGCAATCAGTTGGATTATAACTCTCCAATACGACTCAACTGTTGATCAATTAAAAACTATTAGAGATGAAATTGAGGCTTATATTAACAGTAGTGAAGATTACGACACTAAAGTTGGTGTAGCAGTAAGGGTGGATAAATTTTCGGATAGTTCAATTGATATGTATGTACGTTGTTTTACAAAATCAAATAGTTGGAGTGAGTGGCTGTCAGTAAAAGAAAGATTGGCGATTGAAATTAAAAATATTGTAGAAAAAAATAAAGCATCCTTTGCATTTCCAAGTTCTTCTGTTTACATTGAAAAAAAATGATAGCTATTTTTTATTTAGCTCTACAAATTTTGAAGCTCTACTCTTATGTAGTTATTGCTAATGTAATTATAAGTTGGCTAATTGCTTTTAATATACTTAATACTCAAAATAGATTTGTTTACTCAATTTTAGAATTAACTTATCGCCTAACAGATCCATTTTTAATAAGAATAAGACGTTTTCTACCAAATTTAGGATCTTTAGATATTTCGCCCATAATATTACTCCTATTGATTTGGTTTATAGAAATGTGTATGAAACTCTACATCGCGCCCTTAATATTTTAGACTTATGATTTTAATAGACGGAAAAAAAGCAGCAGCAGAATTAAGAGAAGAACTTAGAAAAGAAGTGATTGAATTGAAAAATAAATATAACAAAGTTCCAAAATTAACAGTTATATTGATTGGTGACCTCACACCAAGCCAGATATATGTAAGAAATAAAGAGAAATCAGCAAAAGAAGTAGGATTAAAATCTGAAGTGGTTAAGTATCCTGACTCTGTAGAAGAAAAAGTTATCTTAGATAAAATAAAAGAGCTTAATAAGGAGGACAGCGTCTCAGGTATTTTGGTCCAGTTACCTTTACCAAATCACATAGACAAACAAAAGATCATAGAGGCTATTGACCCATCTAAAGATGTAGATGGATTTCATCCAATGAATGTTGGAAACCTTTCGTCAGGCTATGAAAGTTCTGTTCCGTGTACTCCGTTAGGTTGTTATTTGCTAATTAAAAAAATTGAGCCAAATTTAAATGGAAAAAAAGCAGTAATAGTTGGGAGATCAAATTTAAATGGAAAACCAATGACCCAACTTCTTTTGAAAGAAAATTGTACAGTTACAATCACTCACTCAAAAACAAAAGATCTCAAAGCCGAATGTTTAGAGGCAGATATTCTTGTTGCAGCTGTTGGCATACCTGAACTTGTTAAGGGAGACTGGGTAAAAAAAGATGCAATAGTAATTGATGTTGGTATCAATAAGACAGATAAGGGTATTGTTGGAGATGTTGCTTTTGATGAAGTTTCAAGAAGTGCTAGAGCTTTAACGCCAGTTCCAGGTGGTGTGGGCCCAATGACGATCGCATGTTTATTAAAAAATACCGTAGAGTGTTTCAAAAGATCGCAACTTTAAAGTTACAACTTATTAATTTTTTGATACTTTATGGTGTGAAGAAACCTAAATATCCTTATAGAATTGCAATAGTATTCTTAATTCTAACAGTTCCAACTATTGGAGCAACCCAATTGGGGTGGTACTTATATGACCAACAAACGGGTTTTGATTATGGTATGATTGTTGGAACATTTTCAGTTATATATGCTGCTTGGTTAATGTATGAAAAAAATTGGCGAGAAGAAGAAGAGGATGATGATTAGATTATGGAAAAATTAATTTTTTTTGGATTAGTAATTCCGATTTTCCTTTTTGTTTTATACTTGGGTGGCACAGCAATTATGAGCGGTTTTAGCGCTAAAGAAGCTAATCGAAAAGTAAAGGATGATAATGAAGACAACATCTCCTATGATCAACCTAGTGATGAGCAGTCTTTAAGTGATGAGCTAGAAAAACTTAACAAACTAAAAGATTCTGGAGTTTTGACTCACGAAGAATTTGAAAAGGCTAAAAATAAATTACTAAATAATTAAATTACCTTGTTAGTAACAATAAAGTTGCTCCAGAAATAAATATTATAATACCCATAATTTCGATAAAAGTTATTTTTTCTTTAAAAAGATATTTTGACGACACGTAGCTAAAAAGTATTTCGATTTGACCAACTGCTCTTACAAAAGAAGCTTGAATTAAAGTAAAAGCAAAAAACCATGATAATGTTGCTAAAAAACCAGCTAATCCTGTGAAACAAATTTCAACTTTATTTTGATAAAATTTTTTAAATTCTGATTTTTCAAAAACCAAAAGATAAGTCGTTACCACTGCAGTTTGGATGAATAAACCAAAAAATAAAGTTGTAATCGCCTTATCAAAATTTGAGGAAAAGTTTTCAAGTGATAATGCTGCAGCCCGGAAATAAACAACACTCAAACCTAAAATCAAACCTGTTGTTAATCCAATAAGAGTAACTTTTGAAAAAAAATTTTTGAAAAATAATTTTACATCTTTAATTGTTATAACGATTACACCTATAGTTGCGACAACTATTCCAATAATTCCAAATAAATTTAATTTATCTTTAAGTATAATATATTCGAAAATCGCTATTTGTATTACCTCTGTTTTACTTAAGGACGTTCCCACAACAAAATTTGAAAATTTGAAAAGATACAACAAAAGTAATGTGAATATGATCTGAAAAATTGCTCCTAGGAAAGTGTAGTAAATAAAATTATTTTGATCTAATATGATCGGAACAATATCAAAACTACGAAAATTGAGCAAAAATACCATTAATGCAAATGGCAAAGCAAAAGCAAACCTTACATATGCTGAGGCAACTAATGATAGATCTTTATTTAATCTTTTCTGTAACGAAGTTCTTAAATTTTGAAAAAAAGCTGCTAAAACTGTAAAGATAACCCAATTCATAAATTTATTTAGACCAAAGTTTTAATAGAATTAATTACTTAGTTGTATCTAAAAAAACTACTTTTTCTCCATTAACCAAAGAGCATCTGCACCTAAAAAGTAAATTTTCCCATTACTTGGATGTACTTGAATATCTCTTATTCTTCCAATTTTATCCTTAAAAATTATATCTTCCTTCACATTTGAAGCGTCATCAAATATTAATTTTCTCAAAGACTTATCTTTTAGTGAAGTGATCAGAGCATGTCCATTCCACTCATTAAATTCTTTACCTTTATAGATTGTTATCGCACTTGTTGCGATAGATGGTACCCAATAATGTATTGCTTTTGTAAATCCTGGTTTCCATTTAGGCCCGATTGGAATGCCTGAATAGTTTGTCCCACCCCATCCTAAAATCTTCCATCCGTAATTTTCACCTTTTTTGGCTTCACCAAACCAATCACCCCCTCGTGCTCCATGATTACTCATATAAATTTTTCCATCAAATGGAGATAAGGTTAAACCTTGAGGATTTCTAATTCCGATTTGATAAATTTCTGGTAGCCAATCTGATTTACCTAGAAATTTTGGATTATCTTTTGGAATACTACCATCAACATTAATTTTAATAATACTACCAGGATGTTTAGTAGGATCTTGCGCAATCATTCCCTGACCTCTCTCTCCAGCAGATATAAATAGAAAATTATCTTTTATCGCAAGTCGGGATCCAAAGTGATATCCAGAGTCGATCGGTGGATTTGCTTGAAAAATATTTTTAAATAAAAGATTTTGTCTATTAAACTTAGCTTTTGCTACCGAAGTACTGGTTTTTCCATTACCTCTATTCTCTGTGTAAGAAATATATATAAAATTATCCTTAAAGAGGATGTCTAACAAACCTCCTTGACCATGTTGTAAGTAATTGAGATTATGTTTAATTTCATAGATTTTCTTTTTATTGAGATCAACAAATTTAATCTTTCCACCCTTTTCTGAAATAATTAATTTATTATTGTCAATAAAAGATGATCCCCAAGGGCCATTTAAATCGATTAATTTTTGAAATTTTAAGTTATCAGATTGGACAGCTGAAATGCTGATAATAAAAAAAAAAATTATTTTAATTACAGTTTTCAGTTTTACTCCACTCTACCTTGAATATAAAATTCATTGTTGTTATTTTTTTTTACTTTATCTTTAGTATTAAACCAACTATTTCCGAACACACTTATGTCTCCTTTTACATGGAGTGTATCATCTATAAGTTTTGTATCACAATATACATTGTCTCCCATTAGAGTTCCTTCGATTGATCTTTTTTTATATTCTAAAACTTTTTCTGTATTTTTAAATGTTGTATTAATCGCACATGGACCAATTTCCGTCATACCCCAATTTACCATGAAGTTACAACCTCTTTCGACAAAATTAATTATTAAATCCCATTCCACAGGCTCACTACCACATGTCACCCAAATACCATTTAGATCTAAACTTTTGAACGCTTTAGTAAGAGATATGGCTTTGCCATGATCAGGAGTAATGTGTGTATGTGTAAAGTTTCCTATTTTTTTACAAAAATTAAAAGCATTAAACTTTTCAATTTTTATCTCTGCTCCAACCTCAAAAGCAGGAAGTGTTTGTGCTAGTAGGCCACCCGCATGTTCCATCTTACAAATAGTATAAATTTTACTTTTGGAAGAAATTTTTTGGCATTCTCGTGCAATTTTATTTGCACTTTTTAGTTTTTCTGGTGACTGATAAATCTTTTTTTGTGGTCCAGTTGTACCACTAGATTTTAATTCAATTCCTTTCTTTATTATCTGAGCCAAACTGTTTTTCTGTTCCATCAACTATTTTTTTTGCAAGTTTGTAAGGTGTGAAAACAAAGATCCACGGGAAAATACTGTGTATTACACCAGTAATAAAAATTAAAAGAGCTAAAAAATTAAAATAGCTTGCATATAAAAAATGTTTTAACCATGAAGAATTAATTTTCTTGAGATGTTTAAAATCTAAATCCATTCTAAGAAAGTTTGGATCTACCACCATCGACAGCAATTATTTGACCGGTAACCCATGAGCTATCATCGGTAATTAGAAATTTTGCAAGAGCAGCTGAGTCTTTTCCTTCACCTAATCTTTTTAAAGGATGAGCTTTCGCTATACCATCTGCCAAAGCTTTATTTTTTAACATTGGTTCTGCAATTTTTGAATTCGTTAAGCTTGGAGCAATACAGTTTACTCTTATATTTGGTGCAAACTCTGCAGCTAATGAAACTGTCAATCCCTCAACAGCCGCTTTTGTAGAAGCTATTATTGCGTGATTAGTAAATCCTCTTTGAGCAGCTACAGTTGAAAATAGTACTACTGATCCTTTATTTTTCTTTAAACTTTCTTGATAACCTTTAATGACCTCAACTGCTGAATAGAGATTTAATTTCATACATTTATTAAAATCTTCTTCTGTTACCATTCTTAAAGGTTTTAGGTCTATAGAACCTATACAGTAAGCAACACCTTTAACTTCTGTAATGTCATTTTTAACTTTTTCAATAAACCCGTTTTCTAAAACATTGGCTATTGTAAAAGTACAACCTAATTTCTCAGAAATATCCTTTGTTTCAGTTTCGCTTCTTCCGACCAAATGAATATTAAATCCGGAATTTACCATTTGTTCGGCCAAGCTAGATCCGATTGAACCTGTCGCACCAAAAATTAGATATTTTTCTGACATAAAAAATTTTATTAGTTATATTTAGCTATGAACTTATTCTTTATACTGGGAAACCAATTATTTCCATCAAAATACTTAGATCGCTTCAAAAAAGACCATCTATTTTTCATGGCTGAAGATTACGAATTGTGTACCTATGAAAAACATCATAAACAAAAGATACTTCTTTTCTTATCTTCTATGCGATCACATGCAGAAAGTCTTAAAAAAGATAAATTTAAATTAGAATATATTAAAATTGAAGATAAAGAATTTAAAGATGATTATTTAAAGAAATTAAAGAGAGTTATAATTTCAAAAAAAATAAAAGAAATTTCAAGTTTTGAAGTTGAAGATAAATTTTTTGAAAAAAAAGTAAATCAATTTATTAAAAAAGAAAAACTAAAGTGGAATGTTATACAAACTCCAATGTTTTTAAATTCAAGAGAAGAATTTAAACAATATTTATCTAAATCAAAAAAACCTTTTATGGCAACCTTTTATAAGGATGTCAGAAAAAAATCAGGAATATTAATGGGCTCAGATGGAAACCCAATAGGAGGCAAATGGAGCTTTGATGAGGATAATAGAAATAAATTACCTAAAAATATTTCTATTCCAAAATTTCCAAAAATTAATGAAACAAACCACACAAAAAAATTAAAACCGATTATTGAAAAATTATTCAATAATCATCCTGGCACAACAGATAATTTTTGGCATGCAACAGAATATAATGATGTCATTAAACTTTTAAATTTTTTTATTAAAGAAAAATCAAATTTATTCGGTGATTATGAGGATGCAGTTGATCAAAAGGATAATATCTTATTTCATAGTGCTTTAAGTCCTTATATAAATTTAGGATTGATAACGCCTGAGTTGATTATCAAAAAAATACTCGATTTTCATAAAAGTAAAAAAATTAAATTAAATTCTTTAGAAGGTTATATACGTCAAGTAATCGGTTGGAGAGAATTTATGAGAGGGATTTACCAGAGTTACTCTAATGAAATGGAAACTGGAAATTTTTTTAAACAAAATAGAAAAATGAAAAAATCTTGGTATGATGGAACAACTGGTTTACCACCACTAGATTATGCAATTAAAAATGCTCTTGATCATGGCTGGTCTCATCACATTGAAAGGTTAATGATCTTATCCAACATCATGAATCTATGTGAGATAAAACCAACTGTTGTTTATAAGTGGTTTATGGAGATGTTTGTAGACTCCTCTGATTGGGTAATGGTGCCAAATGTTTACGGAATGGGTCTGTTTAGTGATGGAGGAATATTTGCAACCAAACCTTATATCTGTGGATCTGCTTATTTTATGAAAATGATGGATTTTAAAAAAGGAGAGTGGTGCAACATAATGGATGGGTTGTATTGGAGATTTATTGATCGAAATAGAAAATTTTTTTTGAAAAATCCTAGACTATCGATGATGGTTAGAATTTTTGATAAAATGAAAACTGATAGAAAAAAACTAATTCTTCCAGCTGCAGAAAAATTTATTAAACAAAATACAATTTAGTGAGAAAAGAAAATCTTCCTTTTAAAATCTGTATTATTTGTAAAAAACCTTTTACATGGAGAAAAAAATGGAAGTTAAATTGGGAAAGAGTTAAGTATTGTTCAAAGAGATGTTCTAGCAAAAAAATATGAACTTAGAAAAATACAAATGGAAAACTAGAATCTTACTTGTTTCTACGCCAAATTATAAGGATAGAACCTATCTAGAGGCGAAAAAAATTTATCAAGCTAAAATAAAAGATTTTCATAAAAGATATGTAAAATTAATTTGTAAAATTAATAAGAAGGAAAAATCTTCTATTAATTTAATTGGTTTTGATGGAAAATCTAAAAAGAAGATGGATAACCTTAACTACAAAGTAGCTTTTAAAATCATAGATAACATGACACTAAGTAAAAAATTTAGACCTATAAATTTATCGCTTTATTCAGATTACAATCCAAAAACCACTACCCAAGGTTTGGGATTTAAAAACAGGAAAAAAGCTCTTTACACAATTAACACTATTAAAAATCGTTCAATTAAGTATCAGGTAAATGTCATTGCAACTATGCTAGGTAGAGCAAAGAACCATCCTAACAAAACTAGGGATATGGAGGATGCTATTAAAATATTTGGTGATTGGATGAAAAAATATAAAAGTAAAAAAAATGAAAATTAAAATAAATAAATATTTAAAAAAAATAGCAGTTTTATTTTTTCTATTAATCCCAAATAGTCTATATGCTGCTTTTTTTGAGGATATTACAAACCAAATTGTTGATAATCCAAAAAGACTTAGTTATGGAGTTTCTGTAACGGACGTAAACCAAGATGGAAATTTTGACTTTGTAGTCACTGGATTTGGTTATTTGAATTTAGCTTTATCATATGAGAATGGAAAATTAGTCAATATTGTTAATCAAAAAAAATTTACAGATGAGTTTAGGAGAACTATTGGGGTCGCTGCATGCGATATTGATAAAGATGGATTTGAAGAAATATATTTTCTTAACACTGATACATATAGTGGCACAAAAAAATATTCAGATAGACTTATCGATTTAAAAAAAGATAAGTATGTAGATTTATTTGAAATTGAAAAAAATCAAAGAGATCTTAATTTAACTGCTGGTAGATCAGTTGTCTGTGTCGACAGAAAAGGCGATGGAAATTATGGTGTTTATGTTGCTAATTATGGAGGACCAACAAGGTTTTATGAATATAGCGATGAGATAATAGTTGATAAATCTGTTCAATTGAATCTTGCAAAGGTCACTGGTGGTCGAGCTGTTGTAGCTGGACATATTATTTCTGATAAAATTGATGTGTTTGCAGCTAATGAAAGAGGAGCAAATTTTTTATATAAAAACGATGAGGGTAAATTTTTAGACGTTGCAAACGAGTATAGAGTAGAAGATTTTCTTCAAAATGGGAGAGGAACTGCTTTGTCTGATATTTATTATAGAGGACGATTGGACATTTTAAATGGAAACTGGGGAGGATTTCACAGGGCCTATGTGTTAAAGGATAATATTTTTCAAGATATAGCCAAGCCACCTTTTGATGAGCCATCAAGAATAAGAACCGTCATTTCAGCTGATTTAGATAATGATGGTTATGATGAAGTCTTCATGAACAACATTGGTGAACCTAATAAACTTTTTAAAATATTAGATAATGGTGTGATTAAGCAAATACCATTAGATGTTGGTTTAGAGCCAAATGGATATGGAACTGGAGCAGCAGTTGCAGATATAGATAATGACGGTGTTCTAGAGTTGTTAGTTTCACACGGAGAAAGTTTTGATCAGCCATTGTCTATGTATAAAGCAAAAGTAAATCCTCAAAATAAATATTTAAGAATAAAACCTTTAAATAAATACGGTGCGCCTGCAAGAGGAGCAACAGTGACATTAATTTCAAATTTAAGAAAACATTCTAAAACAATTGACTCTGGATCTGGTTATCTTTGCCAAATGGAGCCAGTGGCTCACTACGGAATTCGAGAAAATGAAAAAAATATAAAAATTCAGGTTAAGTGGACAAATGGTGAAACCGAAACAATTTCTATCAAAAAATTAAACGAAACAATTACTTTAAATCAAAAATAACTA
Organism: uncultured Pelagibacteraceae bacterium; assembly: GCA_902524545.1. GTDB lineage: Bacteria > Pseudomonadota > Alphaproteobacteria > Pelagibacterales > Pelagibacteraceae > Pelagibacter. The sequence continues at coordinate 60,403 of CABZDW010000004.1, read as the reverse complement.
ATTTAAAGGTTGCAAAACTCTATTTATAAAATGGATTACACCATTCGGAGTTTCAATGTCAGCCGTTACAACTTCAGCCTCATTTATATAAACAATTCCATTAACCTTTTTAATCGTTATTTCTTCACCGTTAATTGCCTTAATCTTTATTTCACCGTTTATTTCTGAAGAATTTATTTTTTTTGAAAAAACATGTCTTCCTAAGATGTTTATTAGTTTTTCTTTATTCTCTTCTCTTAAGAGGCCGTAATATGTTTGTGCACTAATTGCAGCAAATGCATCATCTAATGGTGCAAAAATTGTAAATGGTCCATCGCCCTCCAGATTTTTATCTAAACCCGACTTAGTTAGTGTTTCATTTAATTTAGTAAATTTGCCAGTCTCATTAAGTTGATTAATTATATTTGCAAATGTAATCGTTGGTACGAAAATTAATACTAGTAAACAGATAATTGAACTAATTTTTTTCACTTGTTTTTAATATATAAAAATTAATAATTTAAAAGGTTAATTTAGTGCGACAAATGTTTAAACAAAAACTACATATTGTTTATATTTAACACTAGAAAGTTACAACTATTAATCTAGACTGAACTCTAACCATAAATTTTAGTCTAAATAAATGAGATTTTTAAAAAATATAATTAAGACATCGGTCATTATTGCTCTAGTTTTGTCTTTTTCAAATATCTCAAATTCATCAGAAAAAAACTATTACAAAGATTTGATTAATGACTGGTCAAGAATATTTCCAGATAAAAATAGAAATGCTGCAGGCCCAAAATTCTTTAAATATATAATTGATAAAGATGTTACTTATAAAGATTTTATTGAGTACAACAAATTATATTGTGCTGTATCTGGCTCGTTAATTGATCCTAACAGTCAGCCAGATTTTATATTTGTTAATGAAAGAAAAACTAAAACTAAGATTTGCGGTAGCTATTATAAATGCTGCATTCCATGTTCATGTGATATTATGAAATACTCTGAGGTTCAAAAAATGAAATATAAATTTAGTGACGGTGTAAAAGAGTTTTTTGTTTTTACAATTAAAAATCCCTGCAAAAAAGAAGACTTTCCAAATAGAGTAAATAAAGATTATTTTTGTGATGGTGATAAGATTAATAATAAACAAGTTTACAGCATCAACGATCAAATAGTAATAGGTTTACTACATAATGGTAAAAAATGTCAAAAGGACGAGATAGATTTCGTAAAAAGTCATCAGATAACTGGAAGATTTTGTGAATTTAGAAATAATACACCTTTAGAAAATTTAGAGGCTGGCATGGGTGATATTTTTATAAAGCTTGCAAGATAACTTTTTATGGGAAAGAAAATCAAAAAAAGAAAAAAAATTAAAAAAAAGAATCCAATAGCAAAATTGTTAAGTTCACCAATGTTAAGAAATAAAATAGTAAAAAACGAAAAAAAAATTTATAATAGAAAAAAATTTAAATTGGAGAATGAATAAAATTTAACCTTAATTAAAGGTTGAAATTATTTTTGGAATATAGTTCTTAAAATTAAAAAAACCTTTATTACAATATTGCCAAGAATATTGATCTAGTTTTCTATACAGAAAATCAAATTTTAAACCATTCGAATTTAAGAAATCCAGGCTTTCGCCAACATTTGGATATAACGCGATAACTCTCTCATCTATATTTTTAATTTCATTTATATCTATTTTTTCACAACTTATAGACTTATCATTTAATCTTTGCTTTTGGTCATCAATTAAAAGTAATTTAAATTTGATAACATTTTCACTTAATTTTATAGATCTAGTTTCATTTTTATTTGAAATTATATAAATCTTTTTAAATTCATTATTTTGGAAATCACTAGTTTCAAATGATAAATTATTTTCAAAAATTAAAAGATTTCTATCATCTAAATTTTTATTACTAAAATCTTGTTTGACAATTGAATAAGTTTTTTCTGAAACCTTAGGGGGAGCGTTCTCATTTAACTTAATGTTATTAAATCTATTATTTGTGAATTTTTTAATATTCCATTCACTGGCTAGATAATGTTTTCCTTGCGTTTGAACCCCAGCTACCCATCTCCAACCAAGAGTGTTAGACGCAGCATCTCCATCATAAAGGTGTTGCATAAAAAATTCCGCTCCTAATTGCCAGGGCAACTCCAAAGTAAAAATCCAAATACTTGAAAACCACATTCTTGTATGATTATGTAAATAGTTGTTTTCTTTAAGTTCATTTACCCAATAATTAAAACATTCAATATTTGTTTTTCCTTCAATAGCGTTTTTATAGTTTTGATTATCCTTAAAAACTTCTCTAATTTTATTCAATTCAATCAAATAATCTGTCCAAACGTTTGGTCTTAATTCTAACCAGCCCTTCCAATACGTTCGCCACAAAACTTCTTGAATAAATTTTTCATTTTTTGAAAAAGAAAGTTTGCTAAGTGATTTTTCAATTATTTCTTTCTCGTTTATTACTCCGTGGGTAATGTAAGGAGATAAACAGGATACATTGGTTCTCTTTTCTGGTCCAAAATCAAAATTCCTTAATTTGGAATATTCAGCAAGATTTTCTTCAACAAAATTGTTTAATTTGTTTAAGGCCGCAGCCCTAGAGGCATCAAACTTCATTTTTATTTATTTTGATTTTTTCTTCTTAAGACCAAGTTTATCGCTATGTCTTAATCTAAGAATAACTATTGCACCTGCAATCAACACTATAGCAATTGCTTCATAAACTAATGCTGTTGGATCCATTTCTTTTCCTTGAAGAATTATAAATCGTGCTAAAGCAGTAATAGCTATTAAAAGTGGTAATGTAATGCTTATTGATTGTTGGTTCCAAAAAACTCGCACCATAGCAAGTACTTCTAGGTAAAGAAACATTAATAGTAAATCAGCTAAAGTAACTGACCTGTTTTCAAACATTTTATACATCTCTATACCCACGGCAATTACTGTACTTACTAAAATAATAACCATTAAAATAAGTTGTAAATTTTTCGCTACTTTTTCCATTATTTGTCTTTACTAAATGGTAACCATTTTTCAAATACGGATTTTGATGAACCATCATATGGTATTGAATAAGAGTAGGGGTTTGGACTTGTTAGAACTTCAATTCCTTTTGAAAATACGAATATAAATACGATCACAAAAACGAGGACCATTATTTTAAAGGGGTCAAAATTTTTTGTTTTAAAAACACTAGATGAATTTTCTTCAGCCCTGTGAAAATGTTTAAAGGTCATATAAACAGCAAAGATCAAACCAATATGAGCTAAAAAAAGTCCAGTCCAACCAAATACAAAAGTTGTATATGAAAATACGTATAAACTAAAAACTGTTGTCCAAATAAAGCTCAAAACTAATAAAATTTGCAACCTAACAGTTTTAGGAAGTGAACGTAGATCATTTTTACTATCGTCAAACAATATGTTCGCTGTATCTCTCATCCAATTTCTAAATGATTCCATGTTTCTAAGATATAACTTAAAATAAATTTAACAAACCATAAATTGTCCTAAAACTATATAATATTACAGTTTTTTCTTGTGATAATTAATAAATCTTTCAACATTAGATTTATTGAAAGTTTTATTTTCCTCAAAAGAAACTTTTTTCATTGAGTATGCATTGCTTTTTGTAATTCTAGATTGGATAGTGATATTCCCTTTATATAGTTTAAGTTTTACAGACCCATTTACCTTATTTCTCTTTTGATCAATAATTTTTTGTAATTTAAATCTCTCTTTAGAGTACCAATAACCATTGTAAATTAATTCTGCATATCTTGGCATGATCGAGTCTTTTTTGTGCATTGTATCTTTATCTAGCGTCACTGACTCGATTGCTCGGTGGGCATGAATTAAAAGTGTTCCTCCTGGAGTTTCATACACTCCTCTTGATTTAATACCAAGAAATCTATTTTCGACTAAATCAACTCTTCCTATGCCATTTTTTCCAGCTATAAAATTTAACTTAGTTAGAATTTTTTCAGGGTTTAATTTTTTTCCATTTATTCCAACTGGATCACCGTTTATAAAGTTGATTGAAATATAAGTTGGTTTATTAGGTGCATTTTCAGGTGAGACTGTTCGTTGAAAAATAAATTCTGGAGCTGAATTTTTTGGATTTTCTAAAATCTTACCCTCAGTTGATGTATGAAATAAATTATCATCAACAGAAAAGGGTGTTGCACCTTTTTTATCTTTTGGAATAGGTATCCCATATTTTTTTGCATAATTAACCAAATCGCTTCTAGATTTTAATTTCCAAATTCTCCAAGGAGCGATAACTTTTATCTTTGGGCCAAAGTAGTGATAACCTAACTCAAATCTTACTTGATCGTTTCCTTTTCCAGTAGCACCATGCGATACAGCAAATGCTTTAAATTTTTTAGCTATCCTTATTTGATCTTTCGCAATCAATGGTCTTGCAATGGAAGTTCCTAATAAATAAACCCCTTCATAAATTGCATTACCTCGTATCATTGGAAAAACATAATCTTTTACGAAAAGATTTTTTAAATCTTTAATTATAATATTTTTAACACCAAATTTTTTAGCATTGTTAATTATTTTTTTTCGATTAATCTCTTGTCCTATGTCAGCAGTATAGCATATGACTTCTGCATTATAATTTTCTTGAAGCCATTTCAGAATTATGGATGTATCTAACCCACCTGAATAAGCTAAAACAATTCTCTTTTTTGATTTCATCTATTAACTGCAAGCTTTTTTTGCAGAATTATAGGCTTTTGTGAATCCTAATAATGAATAATGATCTATAGTTTGTGATCCTTTTTCATTATAACCAGTAACCATAATTCTTGATCCTTTTTTCATTACTTTAACCATTATTTTTTCTTTTTTATTACTCGTCATCCAAGCAAAACCCTGTTGTTTAATATCAAATTTAAACTTATTATTTCCTGATGTCGCTAAAACAGAATTATTTTTGTTAAATTCATATCCAGCAGTTGCACTAATCTCATTAGAAATTTTTTCATTTGGTCTGAAGGTAACAAATAATCTAGCATCTCTTTTATTTGTTTTTGGTGCCTGTAAAACTGGAATAGATTGAGCAAAGCAAACTTTTCCAGAGCTTTCTTGGACTACTAACGTTTCCCAATCTTTGAATTTACCAACCTTTTTAATATCTGCTAAACTAATTGTAATAGGAATGATTAAAAATAGAAACGTGAAGATAAATCTTTTAATTATGGACATGGGTTAGGGTATTTCTGTTGAATTTTGTTAATATCATTAATTATATCACTGTTTAAATTTACATTTACACTTTCTATGTTTGTTTTCAACTGTTCCATTGTTGTTGCTCCAATAATAACGCTTGTTGTGAAATGTTGAATTTCACAGAATTTTAAGGACATTTGAGTAAAATCTAAATTATATTTTTTTGAAATTTTGTAGTATTCATCAATAGCTTTTTGACCATTTTCATTTTTATATCGATTAAAATTTTTAAATAGTTGCATCCGAGATTTTGCTGGTAGTTTATTATTTCTATATTTTCCTGTTAGATACCCAAACGCTAATGGTGAGTAAGCTAATAAGCCGCTTTGCTCCCTTACTGAAATTTCTGCTAACCCGACCTCATAAGTTCTATTAAGTAAATTATATGGATTTTGCACTGACATCATTTTTGGAAACCCTTTCATCTTTGAGAGTTCAAGAAATTTAGATAGACCCCAGGCAGTTTCATTTGATAAACCTACATATCTAATTTTACCTTGTTCAATAAATTTTTTTAAACTTTCCAAAATTTCCTCAAAAGGTGTCCAATTTTTATCATTCTCATCATGTTCATAACCATAATCACCAAAAAAATTTGTATTTCTCTCAGGCCAATGAAGTTGATATAAGTCAATATAGTCGGTTTTTAGTCTCTTTAAACTTTCATCTAAAGCTTCTATAATCTTCTTTTTACCAAAATTATTTCCGCCACCTCTAATATATTTGTTTGAAGTATTCCCGCATACTTTTGTAGCCAGAACAATTTCATTTCTTTTTTTTGTTTTCTGAAACCAATTACCAATTATTCTTTCAGTTTCTCCATAGGTTTCTTCTCTCATTGGAATTGAATATATTTCTGCTGTATCCCAAAAATTTACACCTTGGTTTAAAGCAAAATCCATTTGTTCAAAACCTTCTTTTTCTGAGTTCTGTTCACCCCAGGTCATTGTACCGAGACAAATTGTACTTACATCTAGATCAGTATTTCCTAATTTTTTGTAATTCATTACTATTTTACAATTTTAGTCATTTTATTGTTTTTTTGATATCTTGAATAATTAATAAAAGATTATATATATTTAATTATGGAATTTAATAAAAAAAGTATTTTAGGAAGAGCGAAACAAGCTGCTCAACAATCAGCTACAGCAACAGCTACAGATGAAGGCTTAAGAGCCTACATGCTTAAAGTGTATAATTACATGGCAACTGGAATTCTTCTGACAGGTATAATTGCACTTTTAACTTTTAAAATGTCTGTTGTGACTGATAGTTCAGGATCCATAGTTGGACTAACTCAAATGGGTAACGCAATCTACATGTCAGGGTTTAAGTGGTTGGTTATGTTAGCTCCTCTTGGAGTAGTATTTTATATGAGTTTTGGCATAAATAAAATGAGTGCATCAAAAGCTCAAACAACTTTTTGGATTTTTGCTGCGTTAATGGGCTTGTCTCTTTCATCAATTTTACTAGTTTATACCGGCATGAGTATCACAAGAGTATTTTTCATTTGTTCAGCAACATTTGGAGCCATGAGTATATACGGTTACACAACTAAAAGAGATCTTACAAAATTAGGATCATTTTTAATGATGGGATTAATTGGAATCATAATTGCATCAATAGTTAACATATTTATGAAATCTTCGATGATGTATTTTGTAATTTCAATTTTAGGAGTTTTAATTTTTGTTGGACTTACTGCTTACGATACACAAAAAATTAAGAACATGTATGCTGCTAGCGACACAGGCGAGCTAATGGGTAAAAAAGCTGTGATGGGTGCATTAACGCTTTATTTAGACTTTATTAATTTGTTTATTATGTTGCTTAGACTTTTTGGCCAAAGAAGATAATTTAAAGTTTTTTCCAATTAATATTTCTTAACAAACTACCTAAATTGGAAGAATTTTTAATTATTTTTCCATTTGCATCTGTAATTAGATATTTAAGATTATTATTTTTCGGCTTAAAATTTTTGCAAATCTTGTACAAGGCATTTTCGGTAGTATTTTTAAAAACACTAAAACCAACTTGTTTGCTTGAAATATTAAGCCCATAATCTTTCCATGATCCTTCAGAGACCATTTTTGCGTATAAGTTTAAAATTACCTTTAATTCATCTTTCTCAAAAAAATGTTTCTCTTCAATATTCTTTTTATTAACGTTATTGATTATTAGACGTAAATTATTACTCATTTGTTTTATATTTATTTATTAAACTTACTTGGAATGCAGTAAATATAAATGTAATTGGTAATAATCCCCATACTTTAAAGTTTACCCAAAATTCTTCAGATTGAGTTCTCCAAACTATTTCGTTGAGTATTGCAAGGCAAAAGAAGAAATATATCCATCTTTTATTTAACACCTCCCAACCTTCATCCGTTAGTGAGATAGACTTGCCAATTAATTTTTTTAAAAAAGGTTCATTTGTGAAGTATCTTCCGAATATCAAAGCAAATGCAAAAAGAATATTTATAATTGTTGGTTTAATATAAATAAAAACTGGGTTGTTAAAGTAAATTGTTAAGCTACCAAAAAAAGTAATTAAAACTCCGCTTAACAAAGTAACCTTTGGTATCTTTTTTTCTAAAAACCATACGATTGATAATGCTATTATTGTCGCAACAATAAATGGAGGAATGGCAATTTTTAAGTCTTTTCCACTATCGTAGTAGTAGTAAAAAAAAATTACTAAAGGTCCAAAATCTGTTAGAAACTTTAAAAATGATTTGTTCACAAGTATGATATTAACACAAATAATATTTTCGTAAAAACTTTTAATTTTTCTTATTGATTTTTAATTTTAAATACCCATACTAAACATAATGGCAATTCAAAAAGCTAAATTCTCAATTGGCGATATTGTAAAACATAAACACTTTGACTTTAGAGGTGTAATTTATGATGTTGATTTTGAGTTTAATAATTCCGAAGAATGGTACCAATCAATTCCAAAAAATGTAAGACCTAGAAAAGATCAACCTTTTTATCATCTTTTAGCTGAAAATGATGAAATCACCTATGAAGCATACGTTTCTGAGCAAAATCTTCTAGTTGATGACTCAGGTGAACCAATAAAACATCCTTTAATTGAGGAAATTTTCTCTGGAAAAAAAGGATCCAGCTATTTTAAGCTATCTAATTAAATAAATCACTTTTTTAACACATTTAGCTCAAACCTTTGACACAGCAATTTGCTTATATGGACTAATTCTGATCAAGGGTGCTACTTATTTACCCTTCGTTATTATCTCCCTCTAGCATTCTTGATCAGGCAGTTTTTTCATAATAAAAATAATCTCATATATGTTTAAATATTTTGAACCAAATAAAATTTTTTCGATAACATCGAAAGCCCCTAAGTATGTTTTATTTTTATTTATTGTCATTCTCTCGATAGGATTAACTGAAGCATTAATATTATCTCCTGAGGATTACAAACAAAGTCATTCTGTCAGAATTATGTATGTTCATGTACCAGCAGCTTGGATTTCGCTTGGAATTTTTTCTGGTATTACTTTTTTATCTATAATTGGATACATTTTTAGAATAAGAAATTTTTTTTTAATTGCAAAAAGTTTAGCACCATCTGGATTAGTATTTAATATAATAGCTCTTGTCACTGGTTCAATATGGGGTAAACCTACCTGGGGAACATGGTGGGCTTGGGATGCAAGAATAACTTCAATGTTAATACTGGCATTGTTCTACTTAATGTATCTTATTGCATGGAGAATCTTTGAGGATAATGACAAAGTATTTAAAGTCACATCGATTATTACAATTTTGGGAATAATTAATGTTCCAATAATTAAATATTCAGTTGATTGGTGGAATACATTGCATCAACCAGCTTCAATAAACATACTATCGAAGTCTTCAATTCATTTATCAATGCTCTTTCCTTTATTGACAATGACTGCGGCATTTGCCCTATTTTCTCTACTGATTTTTTTAATGAAATATAACACAGAACTGATAAAAATTAAAAACAAAGGGCTAGATAGATTATGATAGAAAATTTATTTTTAATGAATGGGTATGGAATTTATGTTTGGTCGGCATTTTCATTTACTCTAATTAGTTTTTTGACACTTTTTTTAATTATTAAAATTCAATACAATAAAGAAAAAAATAAATTTATAGCAAAATTTGGATCTTTAAATTCTGAGAAGGCAGTTTTTGCAAAATCTCAAAGTATAAATAAAGAAATTTTGTCAAACACTTCAAACATTTAACTTTTGAAAAATGTATGGGCGAAAAGTTAAATTAAGATTTTTCTTCATATTATTAATATTTGCAACTTTAGCGTTATCAATTTTTTTGTTAATTAAGTCTTTAGAGGAAAACGTAATTTTTTTTAAGTCTCCAACAGAAATTAAAACTTTGAGTGAAATTAGTAAAAAAAAAATTAGAATAGGTGGGATGGTTAAAAAGGACTCTATAACTATAATTTCAAAAGAAATAAAATTTATTGTAACAGATTTTAAAAATGAGATAAATGTTATTTATTCTGGAGTTGTGCCTAATCTTTTTACTGAAGAGAAGGGTGTTGTTGCTGAGGGATATTTAAAAGATAAAAATTTTTTTTTAGCCACAAAAATTTTAGCTAAACATGATGAAAATTATATGCCACCAGAAGTTAAGGCTGCATTAGAGGAGAAATAATTTTGGCGAGTTTAATAGGTTCTTATTCATTAGGTTTTGGACTTTTTTTTTCAATTTTTATTATTTTTTTTTCTGTCAGAAATTTAAGAGATTATGAAATTTTAGATAAAAAAATAATATCTTTTACATTTATTCAATTTTTTTTTGTAGTCGTAAGTTTCCTTGGATTGGTCATATCCTTTGTTAACTCAGATTTTAGTAATGAAACTGTTTTTAACCACTCACATACGACCAAACCATTATTTTATAAAATCTCAGGAACTTGGGGTAATCATGAAGGCAGTTTATTGTTATGGTTATTAGTATTAACTTTGTTTATTTCAATTTTTTTACTTAAATCAAATCAACAGCCAAAAAAATACAGAATTTTTACTTTGTTATTTCAACAAATAATAATTATTGGCTTTTTTGTTTTTTTGATCAAAACCTCAAGTCCATTTAATTATATTTTTCCTAAACCAAATGAGGGTTTAGGTTTGAACCCAATTTTACAAGATCCTGCTTTAGCAATTCATCCACCAATTTTATATTTAGGTTATGTAGGTTCTTCGATAATATTCTCATCTGCTCTTGCTGCTATGGTCACATCATATGTTTCAAAAGAGTGGGCAAAACATATTAAACGATGGGTTTTAGTATCTTGGGTTTTTCTTACCCTAGGAATTTTGCTTGGATCTATTTGGGCATATTACGAATTAGGTTGGGGAGGTTTTTGGTTTTGGGACCCAGTTGAAAATGTATCTTTAATGCCATGGTTTGCGTTAACAACTCTACTTCACTGTGTGCTAGTTTTAGAGAAGAAGAAAATATTAACTTCATGGGCCATGATACTTTCAATAGCAACTTTTGCTCTAAGTATGAGTGGTACTTTTTTAGTTAGATCTGGAATTTTAAACTCAGTTCATACATTCGCGAATGATCCAGAGAGAGGTCTATTTATTTTAATTTTTCTTTTTACACTTATTTTTTTATCTATTTTCATTTTCATCTTTTTTCATTCAGAGAGAGAAAAAATAGAAAATAATTTTTTTTGGCTTAGCAAAGAAACAGCTATTTTAGTTAATAATTGGTTTATGATGTATTTTTTATCAGTTGTTTTGATAGGAACAATTTATCCAATATTTTTAGAGGTTATAACTGCAAATAAAATATCTGTTGGACCACCTTTTTATAATAAACTTATATTACCTTTCTTAATTCCATTTTTACTTGCTATGGCAATTGGACCAAATCTAAATTGGGTTAAATCAGATTTAAAAGATAAGTTTTACATGATCATATTTTTAATAATATCTTTTTTGTTATCAGCATTAATAATTAAACAATTTGATATAAGCTTCTTGATTAATACGATTTTAATCACTTCTGCCTTTTATTTATTTTTCTCTACTTCGAGAGAATTTTTTGTCAAAAGATTTAAGAATTTATCTCAGAATATTGCCCATTTTGGTTTTAGCTTGTTAATTTTAAGTATTTTGTTTAATAACATTTTTTCTAATGAGGTAATTACCAATCTAAAAATTGGTGAAACATTTAAAACTGAAAAATTTACAATAAATTTTGAAAACATTGAGCAAGAAGATGAAAAAAACTTTAAAGCAATCATAGGAAAATTTAATGTGCAAAATTTGGATGGATCGTTAGATATTCTGAACCCTGAGTTAAGAATATATAATCAACCAAACATAATTACGAGTGAAGCTGACATTAAAACTAACTTACTCACAGATAAATTTATGACTATGAATTATGTTCAGAACCAGGAATACTTCAATATTAGATATCAAGTAAAACCTTTTATGATTTGGATCTGGATTTCAGTAATATTAATAAGTTTTGGTGGCTTTTTAAGTTTGTTTAAAAAAAGATATGAAATCTAAATTTATTCCACTAATTTTAATATTAATTTTTTTAATTACTTTTGTAATTTTTTTCAAAGGTTTAAAAAATTCAAATATTTATGCTCCAGACACAAATCTAAAAAAGGAAGTTCCATCATTCGAGTTAAAATCTTTTGAGAATGATTCTATTGTCATCTCAGAAAAAATTTTTAAAGATAAGGATTATTATTTTATGAACATTTGGGCATCATGGTGTATCCCCTGCAAGGAGGAACATAAATTTTTAATGGAATTAAAAAAAGATGATAGAATAGAATTAATAGGATTTAATTATAAAGATAACTTTACAAATGCCTCAAGTTTTTTAAAAGATTTGGGAAATCCTTACGATATAATTGTATCAGATAAAGATGGCACAACATCAATTGAGTGGGGTGCTTATGGTGTGCCAGAAAGTTTTTTAGTATATCAAAATAAAATTATAAAAAGATTTATTGGACCAATAAATAATGAAGATTTATTAGAAATTCAAAAAATAATTAAATGAAATTTATTCATATATTTTTGATTGTAGCTATAATTTTAAATTTTAACTTCTTAAAGGCAGATGAAATTAAGACTGAAAATAAAATAACAAAAAATTTGAGATGCTTAATTTGTCAAGGTCAGTCAGTGTATGACTCAGATTCAGAATTTGCGATAAGTCTAAAGATAGTTATTAAAAATAAAATACAACAAGGTTTGAGTGAGGAACAAATATATAGTTTTCTAAAAATGAAATATGGAGAATGGATATTGTATGATCCAGTTTTTAGCAGAAATACCTATTTTTTATGGTTATTGCCTATCTTGATATTCTTAGCGGGTGGTGCAATAATCATTAAAAGGTTTTATAAAAAAAAATAATCTTAATTAGGTACAATGAGTTTAAAAAGAATTTTTTTAGTTTTATTAATTTTAACTTTACCTTCAAAATTAATTGGAGATACTGATATTGATGATGACAACCATCAATTTAATCTATACTTAGGGAATTTTGATTTTAGTGATAACAAACAAAAAGCAACATTGCTTGGTTTCCAGCACCAAAATGAAAATTTAAAAAGAAATACATTTTTAGGGAATATTTCACCCGTAACAGGAGGTTTTATAACAGAAAATTCTGCAGCATATGTTTACACAGGTGTAGAATGGAATATGGACATGGGCCCATTTTTTTTCACTCCAAGCTTTACTCCTGGACTTTACCATGAGGGCGATGGAAAGGATCTTGGACATGTTCTTGAATTTAAGTCTGAATTACAGCTTTCATATAAAACTACAGACACAACAAATTTTGCCGTATCATATAACCATGTGTCTAACGCTAGTTTAGGAGATAAAAATCCTGGGGCAAATAGTTATATGTTTAATTTACTCAAAAAGTTTTAAGAAAAATTATGAATTTAAATGATTGCCATAATTTTAGTGACTTTAGAAAATTAGCTCAAAAAAAACTTCCATCACCTATCTTTCATTACATTGATGGTGCAGCAGATGATGAAGTTACATATGCTAGGAATACTAGTGCATTCGATGATGTGGATTTAGTTCCCAATGTTTTGCGAGGAGTTGAAGAAGTTGATTTGTCTACTACCATATTTGGAAAAAAATTAGATTTACCTTTTTATTTATCACCAACAGCTTTACAGAGACTTTTTCATTACGATGGAGAAAGAGCAGTTGGAAAAGCTGCAAAAAAATTTAATACAATGTTTGGGGTTTCTGCTTTAGCCACAGTGAGTGTTGAGGAAATTTCTTCAATGATTGATACCCCTAAAATGTTTCAGTTTTATTTTCACAAAGATAGAGGTTTAAACGACTCTTGTTTGGAAAGAGCTAAAGCAGCAAATTTTGATGTAATGGCTCTAACAGTTGATACTATTACTGGAGGAAATAGAGAGAGAGACTTGAGAACAGGGTTTACCTCTCCACCAAAGTTAACTTTAGCAAGTCTATATAGTTTTGCTACTAAACCGATGTGGGGAATTAATTATCTAACAAAAGGTAAGTTTGAATTACCTCATTTACAAGATTTTGTTAAAGAAGGTACTGATGTTAATTCATCAATCGGAAATTATTTTTCAACTATGTTGGATCAATCTATGAATTGGAAAGACGCTGAAAATCTTTGTTCTAAATGGGGAGGTCATTTCGCTCTCAAAGGAGTTATGAGTGTAGAGGATGCAAAAAGAGCAGCAGACATAGGATGCACAGGTATAATGGTATCTAATCATGGCGGAAGACAGTTAGATGGATCTAGAGCGCCTTTTGATCAACTTGCAGAAATTGTTGATGCAGTTGGTGATAAATTAGACGTGATTTGCGAAGGTGGAATTCATAGAGGCACACATATGCTTAAAGCATTATCATTAGGTGCTAAGGCTTGTTCAGGGGGAAGATTATATCTTTATGCTTTAGCAGCTGGAGGTCAAGCAGGTGTCGAAAGAGCTTTAGAAAAATATAAAGCTGAATTAGTTCGTGATATGAAACTTATGGGGTGCACCAAGATAAGTGATTTGAATAGAAGTAATTTAAGATTTAGAAAATAGTGAGTTTAAAGAATTGCTATAACTTTGATGATTTTAGAAAATTAGCAAAAAAAAAACTTCCAGCACCAATTTTTCATTACATAGATGGGGGATCAGACGATGAGTCTACTCTTAAAAGAAATACAGATTCATTTAATGAGTGTGATTTAGTGCCGAACGTTCTGGCCAAAGTTGGTAAACCCGACTTATCAACAACTTTGTTTGGAAGAAAAATAGATATGCCAATTTTTCTTTCTCCAGCTGCAATGCAAAGACTTTATCATGTTGACGGTGATAAAGCTTCAGCAAGAGCAGCAGAAAAATTTGGAATATTTTACAGTATGTCATCTATGAGTAATAACTCAATTGAAGAGATATCTAATATTTCTAGCGGTCCAAAATTATTTCAACTTTATGTTCATAAAGATCAATCAATAACCGACGACCTGATTGATAGATCTAGAAGATCTGGGTTTGACGCTATGTGCCTTACAGTTGATACTTTGGTTGCAGGCAATAGAGAAAAGGATCATAGAACAGGGTTTACAACGCCACCAAAACTTACCCTTCAAAGCTTGATAAGCTTCGCAATGAGGCCAAGCTGGGTATTTAATTATTTAACTGGAAAAAAATTTGAACTCTCAAACGTTAAAAAAAAGACAGATAAAGGAACAAATATCGCAAAATCAGTAATTGAATACATTAATGAGCAATATGACCCTTTAATGGGATGGAAAGATGCAGAGTATTGTGCCAAACGGTGGAATGGACCTTTTGCACTAAAAGGAGTTATGTCAATTGAAGACGCAAAACGAGCTATTGATATTGGTTGTACTGCTATAATGATTTCAAATCATGGAGGTAGACAGCTTGATGGATCACGATCACCATTTGATCAAGTAAAGGCAATTTCTGATGCTGTAGGTGATAAATTGGAAATTATTTTAGATGGAGGCGTAAGAAGAGGAACGCACGTCTTAAAGGCCTTAGCAGCAGGAGCAAAAGCGTGTAGTTTTGGAAAGATGTTCTTGTTCTCTTTGGCCGCAGGGGGCCAACAAGGAGTTGAACATTTACTTCAAAACATGCACGATGAGATAAATAGAAATATGGTTTTGATGGGCTGTAAAAATTTAAAAGAGTTGAATAGTTCAAAATTAATCTATAGAAAATAGAGTATAAATTATGAAATTAGCTAAAAGTTTAGAAAGATTAGGCACAGAGTCTGCATTCACAGTCCTTGCGGAGGCAAAAAAATTAGAAGCCCAAGGAAAGTCTATGATTCATTTAGGATTAGGACAACCAGATTTTAAAACTCCTCAACATGTTGTTGATGCAGCCAAGAAGGCTTTAGATGATGGACACCATGGATATGTAATGTCTAATGGTATTCCTGAATGTCGTCAAGCTGTAACTAGATGGATTAAAAAACGTTACAATGTAGATATCGATTTCGAAAGAATTTTAATCATGCCAGGCGGCAAACCAACAATGAGTTACGCTATTCAGTGTTTTGGTGAACCAGGAGCAGAAATTATACATCCAACACCTGCTTTTCCAATTTATGAGTCAATGATTAATTATACAGGATCAACTTCAGTTCCATATGATTTAACAGAAAATAAAGATCTAAAATTTGATCCAGACAAAATATTATCATTAATTACAGACAAAACACGGTTGTTAATTCTAATTAATCCAAATAATCCAACTGGAAGTTTTGTAGAAAGAAAAGACATTGATGTTTTAGCTGATGGTCTTAAGAAACACCCTCATGTAACAATACTTAGTGATGAAATTTACAGCAGACAAATTTTTGATGGAAAAGAAATGCCAACATTTTTTAATTATCCAGAATTAAGAGAAAGATTAATAGTGTTAGAGGGATGGAGCAAGGCTTATTCAATGACTGGATGGAGACTCGGTTGGAGTTTCTGGCCACAACATTTAGTTGAACATGTTAACAAATTGTTAATTAACAGTGTTTCATGCGTTAATGCTGCAGCTCAATTTGCAGGTATTGCTGCATTGGATGGTCCCGACGATTCAATTGATGCCATGATGGAAAAATTTACCCAAAGAAGAGATATAATTTATAAAGGTTTAAATGATTTACCAGGAGTGGAATGTAGTTTACCCGGTGGAGCTTTCTACGCATTTCCTAAAGTAATTGGAACAGGGATGAATGGAGCAGAGTTTGCCAGAAAGGCCATGCATGAAGCAGGAGTAGCAATAGTGCCAGGGTCAGCTTTTGGTGAAACCTGCCAAAATTACGTAAGATTTAGTTTTGCAGCTTCAAGAGATAATATTTCACAAGCTTTAGAAAACATAAAGAAAATGCTAACTAAATAAGCTGTATTTTTCTCTTAATCTTTATTAATATTCTCTCATATGAATGATCAAGTCCAAACTGAACTTAAAAAGATTTTTAATTCAAGATTTTCAACTTCTGTGTCTACTAGAACAAATTATGCGAGGGGTGAAGATACATATGATCCAATTTTATCAAAAGCTGTAGTATTTCCAGAAACCAATGAAGAGGTTTCTCAAATACTAAGACTTTGTAATGAACATAAAATTCCTGTAGTGCCCTTTGGTACTGGAACATCATTAGAGGGTAATGTTGTAGGAAATGAAGAGGGAATAACTATTTGTTTAGAAAAGATGAACAAAATTTTAAGTGTTAACGCTGAGGACTTTGATTGTAGAGTTCAAGCTTGCGTGACAAAAGAGCAACTAAATGAATATTTAAGAGAAGATGGTGTTTTTTTTCCAATCGATCCAGGCGCGAATGCAGCAATTGGTGGTATGGCTTCCACATCAGCCTCAGGAACAATGGCAGTTAAATATGGTACCATGAAAACTGTTATCACAGGTCTTACAGTTGTTATGCCCACTGGTGATATTATCAATACAGGCGGAAGAACAAAAAAAACTTCAGCAGGTTATAATCTAACGAATTTATTTATAGGTTCTGAGGGAACACTAGGGATAATAACTGAGGTTCAATTAAGGCTCTCGCCTATACCAGAAAGTATAATGTCTGCTGTTTGTCATTTCCCATCCTTAGAGAAAGCAGTTCAAACTGCACAACAAGTAATTCAATATGGTGTACCAATTGCAAGAATTGAAATGCTCAACAAAGATCAAATGGGCATAAGTATAAATTACTCAAAATTGACTAATGTCGAAGAAACACCCACTCTTTTTTTTGAATTTCATGGCACAGAATTATCCAATAATGAAAATATCAAAATCGTGGAGGAAATCTCCAAAGATAATGATGGCAGCTCTTTTAAATGGGCTAAAGATTTAGAAGAAAGAAATAAACTTTGGAGGGCAAGATGGGATGTGTACTATTCTGTAAAAGCCTTGATAAATAATGGAAGAGTTTACTCAACAGATGTGTGTCTACCCATTTCAAATATAACAGAGTGCGTAAATTATGCTGAGGAGCAAGCAAAAAAATTTGGACTCAGGGCTCCAATGGTGGGTCATCTTGGAGATGGGAATTTTCATGTATTGTTACCATTTGATCCTGAAAAAAAAGAAACTTATAAAAAAATAAGGGAATTTAATGATTTGTTGATTAAAAAGACACTAGAATTAAACGGAACAATAACTGGAGAACATGGCGTGGGTCTTCACAAAAAAGAATATCTTCTAAAGGAGCATGGAGATAATATTCCTTTAATGAAGTTAATTAAAAGAAGTATTGATCAAAATAATATTATGAATCCTGGCAAGATATTCGATCTTAATTAATAAAAAAGTCTATGAAAAAAATTTTGATTACAAGAAAATTGATCAAAGATAGTGAAGATAAAGCCTCTAAAATATTTAATTCAATATTTAATACCAATGATGAGCTATATTCTCAATCCAAAGTAATAGATATGAGCCAAGGTTGTGATGGAATTTTAACATCACTTACTGATAAAATGGATAAGGAAACTATTAGCAAGTTGCCTGATACAATTAAGATTATTTCAAACTTTGCAGTAGGTTTTGGAAATATCGACTTAAATGCTGCTAAAGATAAAGGTATCGCAGTTACCAATACTCCAGATGTATTGTCTGATGCTACGGCAGAAATTGGCATACTATTAATTTTAGGTGCATGCAGAAGAGCTTCAGAAGGTATTCAGTCTGCAAAAGACGGTGGTTGGAAATGGTCAGCAGATTATTTAATTGGTAAGCAACTAACTGGCACTAGGTTGGGTGTTTTAGGGATGGGAAGGATTGGACAAAAGATTGCAAGAATAGCAAAGTCTTTAGGTATGGTGATACATTATCACAATAGATCAAAGTTATCTGAAGATAAAGAAAATGGAGCAACTTATCATGATAACATTAAAAGTCTTTTTTCAGTATCAGATGTCTTATCTATTTGTTGTCCTGCAACTAAAGAAACCGAAAACATGATAAATAGAGAAACAGTTGAATATTTTCCAAAAGGAGCAGTAATAACAAATGTTGCAAGAGGTGATATAGTTGATGACGAAGCTTTAATCGACGCGCTTAATAGAAGAAAAATTTATGCAGCGGGTTTAGATGTTTACAAGAATGAACCAAATTTAAATCCCGGTTATCTTAAAATTAAATCAGCATTCATTTTACCTCATTTAGGAAGTGCAACTAAAGACACTAGAATTGCAATGGCCAATTTAGCAATTGATAATATTCATGAGTTTTTCAACACAGGAAATTGTGTAAATAAAGTTAATTAATACTACCGTAGATTGAATTTAATTAAATTTCTGCGGCATCTACACGTTTTTTTAGAAAGACTCTAATTTGATTCTATGTTTAATTACTCCAGTTAATTAACTAAAGAGGAGTAATAATGACTAAAGAAAACAAATCATTGAAGATAAAAAAATCTTCAAGACGTAAGTTCTTTAAAACTGCTGCTAAAGCAAGTGCTGTAGCTGCAGCCGCTGTTGCAATGCCAAACATAGCAACTGCTGGCGGTCACAAAACTTTAAAGATGCAAGCTGCATGGCCAAGTGGAGCGAACATTTTTTTTGAAATGGCCGGAGACTACTGCAAAATGGTAGATCAAATGTCTGGTGGTACACTTAAGATAGATCTTCAACCAGTTGGAGCAGTCGTAAAGACTTCAGAAATCGGACAAGCAGTAAGTTCTGGTGTAGTTGATATGGGTCACTGGGTGACAGCATATTGGTATGGTAAAAATCCAGCTGCATCTTTATTTGGAACTGGTCCTTCATACGGTATGTCATCTCAAGAAGTTATGGGATGGATGGAGTATGGTGGAGGAAGAAAACTATATGATGAAACACTTGCAAAAGTAGGTTTCGACTATATTGGTTTTTTCCATATGCCTATGCCAGCGCAGCCATTTGGTTGGTTCAAAAAGAACGTAACTAAAGTATCTGACGTTAAAGGTATGAAGTATAGAACGGTTGGTTTAGCGACTAACGTTTTAACTGCAATGGGAATGGTAGTTAGACAATTACCAGGTGGTGAAATCCAACCAGCTATGAAAACTGGTTTGATTGAAGCAGCTGAGTTTAACAACCCAACTTCAGACTCTCAATTTGGTATGCAAGATGTTTCTAAGCACTATCACTTAGGAAGCTTCCACCAATCTCAAGAG
Source organism: uncultured Pelagibacteraceae bacterium (assembly GCA_902524545.1). Classification (GTDB taxonomy): domain Bacteria; phylum Pseudomonadota; class Alphaproteobacteria; order Pelagibacterales; family Pelagibacteraceae; genus Pelagibacter. Next base: position 40,448 of record CABZDW010000004.1, on the reverse strand, counting down.
ATGTTTGAGATACCAGTAAATAAAAAAACATATAATAGTTTATCACCAGCACACCAAGCAATATTGAAAAATGCTGCTTACGCTGCAAACAGTGATAACTACTTTAAAGCTCTAGTAAGATATTCAGCTGACTTAGCTAAATTGATGAATGAGCATAAAGTTAATGTTTACCAAACTTCTGATGAAATTTTAGCTCAACAACTAAAAGGTTGGGATAAAGTGATCGGTGATTTCAATAAGAAAGATCCTTTCTTTAAAAAAGTTGTCGATTCTCAGAAATCATATGCTAAGAGAGTAATGAAATACTTGCTGATGAATCAGCCAAATTACAAACTTGCGTATGAAAATGAGTTTGGTCCAATTGGAAAAGTTAAGATATAATCAACTTTTATAAATTTTATTGAGGGGGCTTCGGCCCCCTTTTTTATTTGATTATTAAGATACAATTCAATAAAAGTTAATATTTATGATGAGATCATATATAAAGTTTGCTGATCGCTTGAGTGTCTCGATGGGCAAGGCTTTTTCTTGGTGTATTGTTATCTTAATGGGTGGAACATGCTATGAGGTATTTATGGCATATGCACTAAATGCTCCTACTTTATGGAATTTTGATTTTAGTCTTCAAATGTATGGAGCAATTTTTATGATGGCCGGTGCTTATACATTATCAACTGAAGCGCACGTTAGAGGAGACGTTATCTATAGATTATTCTCTCAAAAAACACAGGCTTATATTGATTTAGTTTTATATTTTATTTTCTTTTTTCCAGGCGTTATCGCTTTAGCTTTTTATGGTTACGAGTATGCCGCTTTAGCTTGGAAAATTGGAGAGACCAGCTGGAACAGTCCAGCACAAATACAAATTTATATGGCAAAGTCTTTAATACCTTTGTCAGGAACTCTTTTAACATTACAAGGTATTAGTGAAGTATTTAGATGTTTAATTTGTATTAAAGAAGGTGGTTGGCCAGAAAGAGTTTCAGCAGATGCAGAGGAAACTGAAAAAATATTAATGAGAACTGCGCAGAAAGGAAATGTAGACGATGTTATTTAGTCTTACAAATCCAGAAGTAGCGATTATGATGATGGGGATATTTTTATTTGCCGTCTTATTAGGTTTCCCTATTGCATTCACATTAATGGCAATGGGTTTGGGTTTTGGATATTATGCTTACTTTGATCCAACAAAAATGGAACATCTTTTTGATAATAGGATATTCCAACTTTTTGTGCAAAATACCTATACAGTAATGGACAACAATGTCTTAACCGCCGTACCACTTTTTCTATTTATGGGTTATTTAGTTGAAAGAGCGGGAATAGTTGCAAAATTATTTTTTGCAATACGATTAGCATCCCACAAACTTCCTGCTTCAATGGCAGTTGCAGCATTAATTACTTGTACTTTATTTTCAACAGCAACAGGAATTATTGGAGCTGTTGTTACTTTAATGGGACTTTTAGCTTGGCCTGCAATGGTCAAAGCAGGTTACGATAAAAAATTTGCCTCAGGAATAATTTGTTCTGGTGGTTGTTTAGGAATTTTAATTCCACCAAGCATTATGTTAATTGTCTACTCAGTTATTGCACAGTTATCTCCTTTAAGATTATTTGCTGCTGCAATATTTCCAGGATTGATGTTAGCTGGATTATATATAGGTTATGCAGTTTTTAGGGCTTGGTTAAATCCATCAATAGCTCCAAAACCAGCTGCAGAAGAGATACCACCACCATCCGTAATTATGAGAGAAGTTTTAGTTTCATTCTTACCCTTATTTTCACTTATAATTTTAGTTTTGGGTACTATACTTGCGGGTATTGCTACTCCAGCAGAGGCTGCAGCTGTAGGTGCTTTTGGTGCTTTAGTGCTTTCCTATTTCTATAAAACCTTAAAATGGAAAAATTTTAAAGAGTCAGTATTTTTAACAGCAAAAACAACAGCTATGATTATGTGGTTGTTTATAGGTTCTTGGACTTTCGCTTCTGTTTTTTCTTATTTAGGTGGACATGAAGTATTTGAACATTTCTTTAAATCTTTGAATCTTCAGCCTTGGCAGTTCTTAGTAATAACCCAAATAATTATTTTCTTATTAGGGTGGCCACTAGAATGGACAGAAATTTTAATTATTTTTGTCCCAATTTTTTTACCTTTGGTTGAATTTTTTGGAGTAAATCCATATTTCTTTGCAATGTTGATTGCATTAAACTTACAAACCTCATTTTTAACCCCACCAATGGCAATGTCTGCATACTATTTAAAAGGTGTGCAATCAAGAAATGTTGAGTTGATGCAAATATTTAGTGGTATAATGCCTTTTTTGGGAATTGTAATTTTAGCAATGGTTTTAATGTATCTGTTTCCAGGAATAGCACTTTGGTTACCTGAGACTTTATTTGCTAATTAACTTTGAATGACAGACGTATTCTCTTTAAGTCTAGAAGAATTGAGTGAAAAAATAAAGAGTGGTCAACTTACATCAGTTGAAGTTTGTGAAACATATATAGATAGAATAAAAAAGTTTGATAAAGATATAAAAGCCTGGGCACACTTTGATAGGAAGATTTTATTAGAAAAAGCAGCTGAAGCAGATGAACATAGAAGAGCTGGTAAACCTACAGGTTCTCTTCATGGAGTGCCAATTGCAGTTAAAGATATAATAGGAACTGTTGATATGCCAACTGAATGTGGAACTGTTATAAGAAAAGGTAAATCTTATTCACAAAATGCTGAAATAATTGATTTGCTTCATGCATCAGGAGCAATTGTTATGGGCAAAACAGCAACTTCAGAACTTGCTTATTTGGGCCCACCACCAACCACAAATCCACATGATAAAAGTAGAACACCAGGCGGTTCATCAAGTGGATCGGCTGCTTCTGTCGCCTCTTTTATGGCACCAGCCTCTATTGGCTCACAAACAGGTGGATCTATAATAAGACCAGCATCTTACTGTGGAGTTGTTGGTTACAAACCAAGTTATGGACTTATTTCAAGAAATGGTGTTTTGAGAACATCATATAATTTAGACCAAATTGGTATGTTTGGTCGTAAGGTTGAAGATGTAGCTATGCTAGCGAAAGTGTTGATTAAAAAAGATAAGTATGATCCTGCTACAATTCACTATTCAACAGAAAATATTTTATCAGAAACAAAAAAAGGTCCGATATTTGAGCCTAAGTTTATTTTTTATAAAACTGATCATTGGAAAATAATTGATAAAAAATCAAGAGAAGCTTTTGAGTATTTTATTAATTCTTTCAAAAAAAATATTGAGATTTTTGATACTCCATCGTATTTCAAAGATATACACAAATATCATCAGGTTATTCATGAAACTGATTTAGCTAATAATTTCTCAATTTATTATAAAAAGTATAAAAAAAAACTTTCCAAGTATATGCAGGATGCTATTTCAAACGGAAATAAGTACACTGCTAAAGAATATGCTGAGGCAATTGATTTTATGAAAAGAAGCTACGACTCTTATGAGGAAGTATTTGAGGATTATCATGGAGTTCTATCCCCATCCAGCCCTGGTGTTGCACCAAAAGGCTTAAAAAGCACTGGTACTGCGGAGTTTAATAAAGTTTGGTCTTATCTTGGAACACCGTGTATTTCACTGCCTTTACTTGAGGGTGAAAATAATTTACCATTAGGAGTTCAATTAATTGGTAATAAATATGACGATCACAGATTTTTAGGTATTGCCAAATGGTTAGAGAAAGAATGTCAGGAATAATCGTATGAATAAAATAACAACAGTCATAGGTTTATCGTTTGCTGTTTTCTTTTTAGTTGGTTTGGCAACAACGCTTACTAAATCAATGATGATAGGTTTTCTCGATGTATTGCCAGTCTATATTTTAATGGCTGCTGCTATAATTATGATGATTTACGAAGCCTTTTTTGATAAAAGCTGATTCCAATTAAATTGACTAGTTCGAAAAAAAATTTTTTTTCATTTTCACTATTATTTATTCAGCCAATTTTTATGGCCAGTAATCTTGTTGTAGCAAGAGGAGGTGTTGAGTTTGTACCTCCAATATCATTAGCTTTTTGGAGATGGACATTAGTTTTTTTAATATTATTACCTTTTACATACATAACATTAAAAAAAAATTTCAAGATCATTAAAAAAGAATTTAAAAAATTATTTTTTTTAGGCTCAATGGGATGTGGGGTGTGCGGAGCTTTTCCATTTTTAGCAGGCGAAACTACAACTGTAACAAATATGGGAATTATTTATACATCCTCACCAGTATTCATAATTTTGATTTCTTACTTTTTCTTTCATGAAAAAGTAAACTTCACGAAAATAATTGGATTAATTGCATGTTTAATAGGAGTTTTTACAATCATTATAAAAGGAGATTTAAATTTACTAATTAATTTACAATTTACGATTGGTGATTTATGGATGTTGGCTGCTGCAATCGGATGGGCATTATATTCCATTTATTTATTTTATTGGAGTTCAGAACTTAAAATTTTTGAGAGATTTACTTTGATATCATTTTTTGGAGCTTTAAGTTTATTACCATTTTATATTGGTGAGGAGATATTTTATAAACATACAACTTTTATACCTGAATTTTACTTTTGGGTAATTTTCGCTGCTATTTCCCCGGGAATAATAGCTTTTACACTTTACACTCTTGCTCAAAAAAAATTAGGTGCATCTTTAACAGGATTTACTCTTTATGTTTTTACAGTTTATGGAGCAATTTACGGGTATTTTTTATTTGATGAAAAATTTGAAAATTATCATTTCATTGGAACGATATTAGTGTTTTTTGGCATATACTTAGCAAAGAAAAAAAATGTTGAAAAAGTATAGGAATAATTTGTTGTTATTTTTTCAAATAATTATTTTTGTTTATTTTTTAATTATATTTTTTTTATATTTTTATCAGAGAAATTTATTATATCATCCAAATGAAAATAATTATTCTGGCGATCAAATATCAGTCCCCATTAAAAAAGTAAAAATTAATACAGATGATAATATTGAACTATTGGGCTGGTTTCATAAAAAAGACTTACAAAAATATAAAACTGTTTTATTTTTTCATGGAAACGCTGGTTCTCTTGAAAATAGAATTCATAAACTAAATCACTTCCATAAAATGGATGTTAACTTTTTAATAATTGCTTGGAGAGGGTTTAGTGGCAATAAAGGTAAACCATCTGAAAAGGGCCTTTATGAAGATGGGAAAAGTGCAATAAATTGGCTAATTAGCAAAGGTGTCAAAGAAGAAAACATTGTTATTTATGGCGAGTCATTAGGAACTGGCATTGCAACTCATTTATCACAAAATAAAAACTTTGCTGGTATTGTATTGGAAACTCCTTTTACTTCTATGATTGACGCAGCAAAAACGTTTTATCCATACGTACCCGTAAGTTTATTATTGAAAGATAAATTTGATAATAAAAGCAAAATTCAAAATATAAAAATTCCAATTCTAATAATGCATGGTAAGGCTGATCAAATAGTTCCATTTTTTATGGGAAAAAAAATGTATGAAAAAGCAAATGAACCAAAATATTCTTATTTCACAAAACATGACAACCATATGATGGAGTATGATGAAAACCTTGTTAAAGCCCTTAATTCTTTTTTAAAAAGTTTAAATTAAGCCACAATCTCAACAAATATACTTCAGAATTCAATTTTATTAAAAGATAATGAAAAAATTATCTTTCTTATTTATTGTAGTCTCTATTCTTATCACGAACGCTTATTCACAAGATGAATTTTTTCAACCAGATGATTTATTCCACATAGATCATATGGACTCACACAATAAAGAGTTTAGCTTATATTTTAAAGGTAGAGAAAAATCTATTTTAGCAAAGGGTGAAATTAGTAATTATATAAATGATTATCCGAAAGATCTTTATATTTATAATCATTTAACAAAGTCTTCTTCACCTTTAATTTCTTATGAGTGGTTTCCTTCACAAGCTAAATATTTTTTACAAGAATATGATTTTCCAGTATTTCCAGATGATTTTGCATATTATTTATTAAAAGATGACAAAACATTAGTTATGATTAGTGCTGTAAAAAGTTTAAATGCTAATTTTAAATATGACATTAGTAGTAAAAAACTAGAACTTTATCCTACAACTGGTAAATTTGATTTTATAATCTCTTCATTCTCTAAAGATTGTGGTCATTATAAATTTGATGATAACTATAAATGCAATATCTATAAACCTTTGATCTCTAGTAATTTAATTAATTAATTTGAGTAAAAGCCTCGGCAAATTTTTCTGCTTCAAATAACTGTAAGTCGTCTTCTTTTTCACCTAGACCTAGTGCAATAATTGGAATTTCATATTTCTTTGCTAAAGCCAACAAAATTCCTCCTTTAGCTGTGCCATCTAATTTTGTCATTACAATACCTGTTATTGGTATAATCTTATTAAATTCTTCGACTTGACTTAATACATTTTGACCTGATGTTGCATCTAAAACTAAGATAACATTGTGAGGCGCGCTGGGATCTATTTTTTTTGTGACATTGGCTATCTTTTTATACTCTTCCATCAAATTTTTTTTATTTTGGAGTCTTCCTGCTGTATCTATTAGAACTTGATTAAAGTTACTTTTAATAGCCTCATCTACTGCTTTAAAAGCAACAGAGGCTGGATCGGCACCTTGAGATGATTTTATTATTTGAACATCTACTCGGTTTGCCCAATTTTCTAATTGTTCAATTGCAGCAGCTCGAAAAGTATCTGATGCTGCAAACATAACTTTATTGCCATTAGTCTTCAATATTTTTCCTATTTTACCAATAGTTGTTGTCTTACCTACCCCATTAACTCCAGAAACCAAAGTTGCACTAAGTTTTTCTTTTTTTTCAAAAAAAGAATTGTGTTCCAAGGGCTTCATCAAAGAAATTATATATTCTTTTAAAATTGAATTTATTTCTTTAGTTAAATCTTTATTCGGATCAATTTTCTTTCTTGAAATTATTTCTTTTATTTCAGAGGCAGCTTCAACTCCTACATCTGATCGAATTAAAAATTCCTCAATTTTGCTCAAATTTTCATCATTAATTTCTTTTTTGATAATTATTTCTTTAAGTCCAGACGTGAAAGCTGACGCACTCTTTTGAAATCCAATTTTAAATTTATCAAAGATACCCATTATAATTTTATCTTAATTTCTTTAATATCCGAAACAGGCCCTTTCATATGAATAGAATTATATTCATCTATTAAAATTGATAATTTCCCAGTTGAAAACTCTATATCTGTTTTATTTTCTGTAAGATTATTTAATTTACCTGCATATGCAGTAGCACATGCTGCAGTTCCACAAGCTTTAGTTAGACCAGCCCCCCTCTCCCACACTTTTACCTTGATCAAATTTTTATTGATGATTTGTGCAATTGTTACATTACATTTTTCAGGGAATAACTCATGATTTTCTATCTCAGGACCAACAGTTTCTATATTAAAATCCTTAATTTTTTTTACAAAAAAAATAATATGTGGATTACCAACATTAATTGCTGTTCCACCTAAATGCTCGTTGTTATCTGTGTCGATAATTTTCATATTTAAATTTTTTGTATCTATTTTTTGTGATAAAGGTATTTCGTTCCATTTTAATTTAGCTTTACCAATTTCAGTCATAACAATTTTTTTTTCCAATATTTGAGATTTTAATTTGCCCGATAGTGTATTTAAAACTATAGAATTACTATTTTTCTCTTTTGAAATTAAATCTGCAACACACCTTGTTCCATTACCACATGCTCCAGATTCTCCTCCATCTGAATTAAAAAATCTCAAACTTGCATCTGCAGAACTATCTGACTCAATAAATATTAGTTGATCACAGCCGATAAAATTTCTATCACAAATTTTAACCATCTGTTCCTTTGTTAAATTGGTAATTTTTTGTCTATTATCAATAATTACAAAGTCATTCCCCAATCCATCCATTTTAAAAGCTTTGAAGTCCATATATAGTTATTTAACTTATTTATTGACTTTTTGAACCTCTATTATAATTTGTGGCAGTTTCCGCAAAAACATTAAATTTGCGGTGTCTTTGGGAACAAAGAGATCGACACTAGTCAGCGAGGGTTCGCCCACTAGTGCGACCACTGCTGTGTATAATAAATATGTTTGAAAATTTGACAAATAAATTCGAGGAAGTTTTTTCCTCTTTGAAAAAAGCTCCATCACTTGATGAAAATCAGGTTGATGAAGGGCTAAGAGGTATAAGACAAGCTTTATTAGAAGCTGATGTGTCTCTTGAAGTTGCTAAAGATTTTATTGAAAAAGTTAAACCAAAAGCCTTAGGTCAAGAAATTATCAGGTCAACATCTCCTGGGGATATGGTGGTAAAGATTGTTTATGATGAATTAGTAAATCTTTTAGGGGAAAAAAATAATGATGTAAATTTAAATGCCGTTCCACCAGTGCCAATGATGCTAGTTGGCTTGCAAGGATCTGGTAAAACTACCACAACAGCCAAACTCGCAAGATATTTAGAAAATACAAAAAAAAAGAAAGTAATGATGGTCAGTTTAGATATTTATAGACCAGCTGCTCAAGAGCAATTAAAATCTCTAGGTGAAAAAAATAATATTTTAACTCTACCAATAATCGAAGGCCAACAACCTGGCGATATTTGCCAAAGAGCAATTAGTGCAGCAAATTTAAATGGTGCTGATATTATCTTATTTGATACTGCTGGTAGAACACAAATAGATTTGCAGATGATGAGTGAAATTAAACAAATCGAAAATACAATTAAACCTGCAGAGACTTTTTTAGTTGCAGACTCACTTACTGGGCAAGTAGCTGCATCAGTAGCAAAAGAGTTTAATAATACAGTTAACTTATCAGGAATTATTTTAACAAGAGCAGACGGTGATGCTAGAGGTGGAGCTGCTGTAAGTATGAAATTTGTTTCACAAGTCCCAATAAAATTTTTAGGTATAGGTGAAAAGATTGAAAACCTTGAAGTTTTTCATCCAGACAGAATTGCAAATAGAATTCTTGGGATGGGAGATATTGTTTCTCTTGTTGAAAAAGCAGCCCAAGATCTTGGAGAAGAAAATATTAAAAAAACCGAGGAAAATTTAAAAAAAGGGCAATTCTCAATGCAAGATTATTTAACCCAACTGAGACAAATGAAAAAAATGGGTGGTATTGAGGGCATCATGTCTTTCATGCCAGGTGTTTCAAAAGTAAAATCTCAAATGAATGCAGCTGGAATTGATGAGAGTGTTATCACAAAAAATGAAGCTATAATTTTATCAATGACAAAAAAAGAAAGGGAGAACCCAAAAATAATAGATGGTTCTAGAAAAAAAAGAATTGCTAATGGTTCAGGAACTGATCCAGCTACCATCAATAAATTGTTGAAACAATTTAAAATGATGTCTGAAATGATGAAGAAGATGTCTAAAGGAAATCTGAAAGGTATGTCTGACAAAGGAATACCTCCAGAATTATTTAATCAATTAAAATAAAAAAAGGAGAGTAAATGTTAAAACTGAGATTATCTAGGGGTGGTACTAAAAAAAGACCTGTTTATAAAGTTGTTGTAGCTGACAGTCGATTTGCAAGAGATGGCAGATTTATTGAAAAAGTAGGTTTTTTTAATCCACTCTTACCAAAAGAAAAAAAAGATAGAATTGGATTAGAGGCTGAGAGAATAAAATATTGGTTGGGCCAAGGTGCACAACCTACCACAAGAGTAGCTAGAATTTTAGGTGAGAATGAATTGATGCCTATGCCCGCTAATAGTAATAACCCTCAAAAAGCAATTCCAAAAAAAGATAGAAAAAAAGAAGGTTCAGAAGAGGCTAAAAAAGAGGAAGCTCCAAAAGCAGAGGCTAAAAAAGAGGAAGCTCCAAAAGCAGAGGCTAAAAAAGAGGAAACTCCAAAAGCAGAGGCTAAAAAAGAGGAAGCTCCAAAAGCAGAGGCTAAAAAAGAGGAAACTCCAAAAGCAGAGGCTAAAAAAGAGGAAAAGAAATAAACCGAAGGCTATTAATGTTGCAAGCTCAAGTATTTACACTTTATCCAGATATATTTCCCGGACCTTTAGCTAAAGGACTTTACGGAAAAGCAATGTCTAAAAAATTGTGGAGTTTGAATGTGATAAATATAAGAGATGCAGCAACAGATAAACACAAAACAGTTGATGATACTCCTTATGGCGGTGGAACAGGCATGTTATTAAAACCAGACGTCTTAGCAAATTCTATTGATCAAAACGTAAATAAAGGAGAAAGGATCTTGTATCTTTCACCAAAAGGAAAAGTATTTAATCAAAAACTTGCTCAAGATCTATCATTAGAAAAATCTTTTTCTTTAATTTGTGGTCATTTTGAAGGAGTTGATGAGAGAGTACTATTTACAAGAAATATTGAAGAGATAAGCATAGGAGACTATGTATTGTCCGGCGGAGAAACTGCTGCGCTTGTTGTGATTGATAGTGTATTAAGACTCTTGCCTGGAGTTTTAGGGAATGACAAATCAGCTTCAGAAGAAACATTTGAAAATGGCCTTTTGGAGTATCCACAATATACCAAACCCCAGATTTGGGAGGAAAAATCAGTCCCAGAGGTGTTATTATCTGGTGATCATGCTAAAATTAAAGACTGGCGTTTATCTCAATCAGAGGCTATAACACGCGACCGAAGACCAGATTTGTGGCATAAATATAAAAAAGATTAATTTGTTAAACATCAAAATGAAAACAATAGAAGAAATAAACCAAAATAATGTAAAAAAGATTCTTTCAGGAAAAAAAATTCCTGATTTTTTTCCTGGCGATGTTGTTAAAGTTGGTGTCAGAATTACAGAGGGAAAAAAAGAAAGAATTCAATATTTCGAAGGTGTTTGTATAGCTAAAAAAAGTCGAGATATAAATTCATCTTTTACTGTTAGAAAAATATCTTTTGGGGAGGGTGTTGAAAGAACTTTTCCTTTATATGGAACAGTTATCGACTCGATTAAAGTAATTCGTTCAGGTAAAGTAAGAAGAGCAAAACTTTATTATCTAAGAGAAAGAACTGGTAAATCTGCTAGAATTGCTGAAAAAATTAGAAAAAAGATTGGTATTGATATTGATGTTAAGCCAGAAACTGTTACCGAGGAAAATCTAGCACCAACAAAGGAAGGTGCACCAGAACCTGCAAAAGAGGCCACCCCAAATGTTGAGCCTAAAAAAGAGGAAGCCCCAAAAGCAGATATGAAAAAAGATGTGCCTAAAGCTGAAACTAAAACTGAAAAAAAACTTGAAAATTTACAAGAAAAAAAATAATTTTTTTCTCAATGCCCAATACTCTTTACGATAAAATTTGGAACGAACACTTAGTTCATCAACAAGAAGATGGGACAGCACTATTGTTTGTTGATAGACATTTGGTCCATGAAGTCACAAGTCCACAAGCTTTTGAGGGATTAAGGAATTCTAATCGTAAAGTAAGACACCCAAAATTAACACTTGCAGTTGCAGATCACAATGTTCCAACAACCGATAGATCAAAAGGTATTTCAGACTATGAGTCTAAAATTCAAGTTGAAACTTTAGAGGCAAATTGTAAAGAGTTTGGCATTAAACTTTTTGGAATGAGTGATAAGAGACAAGGAATTGTTCATGTCACTGGTCCTGAACAGGGCTTTACTCAACCCGGCACAGTTATTGTATGTGGCGATAGTCATACAGCAACACACGGAGCATTTGGTGCATTAGCTTTTGGTATTGGAACTTCAGAAGTAGAACATGTTTTAGCAACTCAAACATTAGTTCAAAAAAAAGCAAAAAATTTCAGAATAAATGTCAACGGCACACTCCCGTTAGGCGTTACATCAAAAGACGTAATTCTTCAAATAATCGGTAAAATTGGCACTGCGGGTGGAACAGGATGTGTAATAGAATATGCGGGCGATCTAATTAAATCATTAAGTGTTGAGAATAGAATGACCATTTGCAATATGACAATTGAAGGAGGTGCAAGAGCAGGATTAATTGCTCCTGATGAAAAGATATTTAAATATTTAGAGGGCAGACCAATGTCTCCTAAAGGAAATGATTGGCATAAGGCATTAGAAAATTGGAAAAATTTAAATACTGATGAAGGGGCTAGGTTTGATAAAGAAGTAAACCTAACTGCTAATGAAATTTCGCCAATGATAACTTGGGGAACATCACCTCAGGACGTTATCACAATAGATGAAAGAGTGCCAAATCCAAAAAATGAGAAAGACGAGGATAGAAAAAATTCTTTAGAAAGATCATTAAATTATATGGGTTTGAAACCAGATATGGCAGCTAAAGATATTAAGATTGATAAAGTTTTTATCGGAAGTTGTACAAATGGTAGAATAGAGGATTTAAGAGAGGCCGCAAAAATTCTTAAAGATAAAAAAATAGCTTCCCATGTCCAAGCTATGGTTGTTCCCGGGTCTGGATTAGTGAAAGAGCAGGCAGAGCAGGAGGGATTGGACAGAATCTTTGTAAATTCAGGATTTGAATGGAGAGAACCGGGCTGCTCTATGTGTTTAGCAATGAATGCAGACAAATTAAAACCAGAAGAAAGGTGTGCCTCAACATCAAACAGAAATTTTGAAGGTAGACAAGGAAGAGGTGGAAGAACTCACTTAGTCAGCCCAGGTATGGCCGCTGCTGCCGCAATATCAGGAAATCTTGATGATGTAAGGAAATATCAAAACTAGTATGCAAAAATTTAATACTTTGAAAAGTATACCTGCATATCTGCCAATAGTTAATATTGATACAGATATGATTATTCCAAAACAGTTTTTAAAAACAATTAAAAGGACTGGATTAGGTAAGAATTTATTTTTTGAAATGAGATACGATGATAATGGTAAAGAAATTAATGATTTTATCTTAAATCAAAAACCATATGATAATTCAAAAATTCTAATTGCAGGTAAAAATTTTGGATGTGGCTCGTCAAGGGAGCATGCACCGTGGGCGTTACTGGATTTTGGTATTACTAGTGTGATAAGCTCAAGTTTTGCAGATATTTTTTATAATAACTGTTTTAAAAATGGAATTTTACCAATAATCCTTAATGAAGAAAAAATTAAAGAGCTATCTGAGTACGCAAAAAGAAAAGAGGAAATTTTTATAGACTTAAAAGAAGAGAAAATTATTTTCGGAAATAATGAGACAAAATTTAAAATAGATTCGTTTAAAAAGAAGTGTCTATTAGAAGGTTTAGATGACATAGCATTGTCTCTAAAAAAAACAGATAAAATCGAAAATTTTGAAGAAAGTTTAAAGATTAAAAAGCCCTGGGTATTTAATGATTAAATTAGAAAAAAGAAAAATTTTGTTGCTACCTGGAGATGGAATTGGTCCTGAAGTTACCGAAGAAGTAAAAAAAATAATCAATTGGTTTAATGATAAAAAATCTTTAGGTTTCGAGACTGATGAAGAATTAGTTGGAGGTTGTTCTTATGATAAGCATGGGACGCCTATTACTGATGAAGTTTTTTATAAAGCTTTAGAAAGTGCAGTTATAATGTTAGGTGCTGTTGGCGGGCCAAAGTGGGAAAGTGTAGAATTCGATAAAAAACCAGAAAGAGCATTGTTAAAGTTGAGAAAAGAATTAAAACTCTTTGCTAACCTGAGGCCAGCAATCTGTTTTAAACAATTAGTTGATGCTTCGACTTTAAAACCAGAAATAATTTCTGGATTAGATATAATGATTGTTAGAGAGTTAACCGGTGGAGTTTATTTTGGTGAGCCAAGAGGAATTAAGCCCATAGAAAATGGAGAAAGAAAAGGTGTTAATACACATACTTATACAAGTAGTGAAATTATTAGAGTTGCAAGGGTTGCTTTTGATTTAGCAAGAAAAAGATCTAATAAAGTTATATCATGCGAAAAATCAAATGTAATGGAAGCTGGACAACTCTGGAAGGAAGAAGTTCAAGCACTCCATGATAAAGATTATAAAGATGTGAATTTAAGTCATATGCTTGCAGACAATTGTGCGATGCAATTAGTTAGAAATCCAAAACAATTTGATGTCATTTTAACCGATAACCTTTTTGGGGATATGTTGTCGGATGAAGCATCAATGTTGACAGGGTCCCTTGGACTTCTTCCATCAGCATCTCTAGGAGCAAAAAATAAAGATGGAGAAATGAGAGCAATGTATGAACCTATACATGGTTCAGCGCCCGATATCGCTGGCAAAGGAATTGCAAACCCTATTGCAAGTGTATTGAGCTTTGCTATGGCTCTGAGGTATTCTCTAGATTTGGATAAAGAGGCTGAAGTCCTAGAAAAAGCTGTTCAAGATGTGTTAAATGATGGATTAAGGACTAAAGATATTCTTTCGGAGGGAATGAAAGAAGTTTCAACTTCTCAAATGGGAGATGCGATAATTTCAAAATTGCATTAATTTATTAATTATCTTAAAGTAATATTATGCCAAGCTATATTGCACCAGTAGAAGACATGATGTTTCTATTTGAGAAACTAAGAGACAATAAATATTATAACGAATTAGAAAAATATAAAGATGTCAGTCCAGATCTAGTTAAAGATATTTTAGAAGAGGCAGCAAAAATAAACCAAAATTTAATTTTACCACTCGCCAAAGCTGGAGATGAAACCCCTGCTATATTAGAGAATGGAGTTGTAAGAACACCACCTGGTTACAAAGAAGTTTATCAAAAATATATTGAAGATGGGTGGACTTCATTATGTTGTGATCCAAAATATGGTGGACAAGGAATGCCTAGGACAGTGAGTGCATTTTTTGATGAGATGATATCATCAGCAAGTTTAGCATTTAAACTTTATAGTGAATTAACACTGGGCGCTTATAATTGTATTCATCATCATGCAACCGATGAAATAAAAGATAAATTTCTTCCCAAAATGGTTGAGGGAAAATGGAGTGGTACCATGTGTTTAACCGAACCAGTTTGTGGAACAGATCTAGGTTTACTTAAGACAAAAGCTTTAGAGCAACCAGACGGCACATATAAAATTACAGGTCAAAAAATATTTATTACTTCGGGTGATCATGATTTAACTGAAAATATTATTCATTTAGTAATAGCAAGAGCAGCAGATTCACCTAAGGGAACAAAAGGAATAAGTTTATTTTTAGTTCCAAAATTTGTTGTAAAAGAAGATGGAACAGTCGGTGCAAGAAATGGAATATCCACAGGTTCAATAGAAACAAAAATGGGCATTAAAGGTTCAGCTACATGTGTCTTAAATTTTGATGAAGCAACCGGTTTTATGATTGGTCCAAAAAACAAGGGATTGAGCCAAATGTTTACAATGATGAATTTAGAGAGAATAGTTGTTGGAATTCAAGGTTTGGGAATATCAGAAATTGCTTATCAGAACTCTTTAAGTTATGCGAAAGATAGAAAGCAAGGAAAAAGTAATAATAATAAATCAGAAAATGGTAGTGCTGATTCAATTATCGAACATGCAGATATAAGAAAAACTTTGTTGAATATGAAATCAATTATCGAGGGAGAAAGAGCATTATGTTTTTGGTTGTCGCAACAAACTGAAGTCAGCCTAAATCATGAAGATCAAAAAATTAGGCAAGATGCTTCTGATATGGTTTCATTAATGACACCGGTCGTAAAATCTTTATTTTCAGATTTAGGAATGGAAATTACTAGTGATGCTATGCAAATATTTGGTGGATATGGTTATACAAAAGATCAAGGTATCGAACAATTGTATAGAGATAATAGGATTACACCAATTTACGAGGGAACAAATTCAGTCCAAGCAGCTGACTTAGTTTTTAGAAAATTATCAAACAAAAATGGTAATATAATCAATAAATTTTTAAGTCTAATTAAATCTGAATCTAATTCAAATAATGAAAAATTGAAGCCGTTTGTTGAGCAATTTAATTACTATATAGACATTCTCTCAAAGTTTAGTGAATGGACAATTGAGAAAGCTAAAAATAATAAAGATGACGTAAGTGCTGCTGCAAATGATTACTTAAAAACTCTGGGCTATGTATCATTAGCTTTTGCGTGGGCTAAAGTACTTAATATAAGTTTTAAAGATTATAATGAAAATAAAAAATTTTATGACAACAAAATAAATACTGCTAAATTTTATTTTGATAAAGTTCTACCTAGAGCTGAGCAGCACTACAAATCTGCTATCTCAGGAAGCTCAAATATCATGAACTTTAAATTTAACTAAAATGAGTTCTTACAATACTGATTTAGATAAAAACGCCGCTAATTATGTTCCTCTCACACCTCTAACTTTTATCAAAAGAGCTAAAGAAATTTATCCAGACTATGAAGCTATAATATACGAGGACCGAAAATATTCATGGTCAGAAGTTTATAAACGAACAGTTAAGTTTGCGAGTGCCCTAAGCAAGATTGGTATCGGAAAAGGAGATACTGTGTCTTTTTTAGCATTTAACACTCCCGAAATCTTTGAAGGTCATTATTCTGTACCAATGACAGGCGCAGTACTAAACACAATCAATATAAGATTGGATGCTAAAACAATAGCTTATATTTTAGATCATAGTGAAGCTAAAGTTTTAGTAGTAGATCGACAGCTACATATCGAAGTGAAAAAAGCTCTTGGCATTTTAAAAAAAAAAATAACAATTATTGATATAATTGATCAACATGCAGATCAAACAAAATGTGAGAAAATAGGTGAATTGGAATATGAAAGTTTTTTAAATACAGGTGACGAAAATTATGATTGGAAAATGCCAGAAGATGAATGGCAAGCAATTTCTCTTAGCTATACCTCAGGTACAACTGGTAATCCAAAAGGTGTTGTCTACCATCACAGAGGCTCATATTTAATGTCAACAGGAAGTGCAGTAGCTTGGAATATGCCTAACAGACTTAATTTTTTAACTATTGTGCCAATGTTTCATTGTAATGGATGGGGTTACCCTTGGACTGTTCCAATGTTAAATGGGAGAACTATTTGTTTAAGAAATATTGATGTAAAGAAAATTTTTGATTTGATAGACAAGTATAACATAACTCATTTCGGTGGAGCACCGATAGTTTTGAACATGATCACAGGTGCACCGGAGTCTAATAAAAAAAAGTTAAAACATAAGGTTTATGTACTTACAGCAGGAGCACCACCACCAAGTATAATTTTTAAAAAAATGAATGAGCTTGGATTCGAAGTTATGCATGTATATGGTTTAACAGAAACCTATGGGCATGTAACTCAATGTGCATGGAATGATGCTTGGAATAAATTTGATGAAGAAAAACAAAACGAAATTAAGGCCAGACAAGGAGTTAGGTATCCAAATACTGAGGGAATAACTGTCATGAATCCTGAAACGATGAAAGAAGTTCCTAAAGATGGAAGGTCAATTGGAGAAATTATGATCAAAGGAAATATAGTTATGAAAGGCTATTTTAAAGATAAAGACGCAACTAAAAAAGCTATGCATGGTGGCTGGTTTCATTCTGGTGATTTAGCAGTGATGCACCCCGATGGGTACGTTAAAATTCAGGATAGATCGAAAGATATAATAATTTCTGGTGGTGAGAATATATCCTCTATTGAAATAGAGAACACTTTAGCAAAACACCCATCTGTATCAATTGCTGCTGTAGTTGCAAAACCAGATGAAAAATGGGGAGAAGTTCCATGTGCATTTATTGAAATGGTAAAAGATAAACCCACAACCGAAAAAGAATTGATAAGTTTTTGTAAAGAGACTCTTGCTGGATTTAAGGTACCAAAACAGGTTGTTTTTTGTGAATTACCAAAAACATCAACAGGAAAAATTCAGAAGTTCGAATTAAGAAAAAAATTTTAGGTAAATAATTGATATTCCACATAAATAACAAGAAAATTCATGCATCTGACTCAGGTCAGGGAATAGATTATCAAAAAGAAACAATAGTTTTTCTTCATGGAAGTGGTCTTTCCCATATTGTATGGTCTCTTACTGAGCAATTTTTTTCAAATAAAAACTTTAATGTTCTCTCCATAGATTTACCTGGACACGGAGGCTCAGATGGACCTTGTCTAGAAAGTATCGAAAAAATTGCAGATTGGTTAGAAGGTGTATTTAATAATTTAAAATTAAAAAATTTAATTTTAGTCGGTCACTCACAAGGATGTCTCGAAATATTAGAATATGTTTACAGATATAAAGACAAAATAGAAAAAGCAGTTTTTGTTGGAGGATCAAACAAAATGCCTGTTCATCCTGATTTGATAAAACTAGCTCAAAATGGTGACTCTGATGCGGTTAAATTAATGATGAAGTGGGGCTATGAAGGTTCGAAAAAATTTATTGGTGGAAACCCAATTGAAAAAATAATTCAATCACCAAGAGATATCAGTGAAATTTTAGCAATTGATTTGAATGCCTGTAATAATTACACTAATGGTAAAGAGGCAGCAAAAACCATTAATTGCCCAACTATGTTTATATTGGGTGAGTTAGACAAGATGGTTAATTTGGAAGATGCGAAGGAATTTGCAAACTCAGTCAAGGACTCCAACACACACATAATTCATGGATCTGGACATATGATTATTATTGAAAAAGCTTTTGAAATGAGAGAAAAGATCTTAGAATTTTTAAAAAAATGAGAAATTTTCCAATTGTTAAATCAAGAAGATTAAGAAGCACGCCTTATACTGATAGAATTGAGGCTCATGGAGTTAGCAGTTATACAGTTTATAACCACATGTTATTACCAGCTTCTTTTAAGTCTTTAGAGTCTGATTATCACCATTTAAAAAAATTTGTACAAGTATGGGATGTTGCAGCAGAAAGACAAGTTGAAATCTCTGGAAAAGACTCTGCTAAGTTAGTTCAATTAATGACATGTAGAGATTTGTCTAATTCAAAAGTAGGTAGATGTTATTACGCACCTTTGGTAGATCATGAAGGTTTTTTAGTAAATGACCCAATTATAAATAAATTAGCAGATGATAAGTGGTGGTTGTCTATTGCGGACTCAGATGTAATTTTCTTTGCAAAAGGGCTTGCAGCTGGAAAAAAACTTGAAGTTGAAATTAGCGAACCAAATGTAAATATTCTTGCAGTACAAGGACCTTCATCAGATGATTTAATGGCAAAATTATTTGGTGAGAAAATTAGAGAATTAAAATTCTTTAATTTTGAGTATTTAGAATTTAAAGACAGACAATATTTTGTTGCCAGATCTGGCTGGTCAAAACAAAGTGGTTTTGAAATTTACGTTGAAGATAATCTGGCTGGTCAAGATTTATATGATTATTTATTTGAACTAGGTAAAGAATTTAATGTAAGAGCTGGATGCCCAAATTTAATCGAGAGAATAGAGTCAGCACTTTTATCATACGGTAATGACTTTGATAATAGAGATAATCCTTTTGAGGCAAATTTTGATAAGTTTATAAATTTAGACAGTGATATTGATTTTATAGGAAAAGAAAAATTAAAAAAAATTCGACAAGTGGGAATTGAAAGAAAATTAATGGGAGTAAAAATTGATCACGATAAAATTGATATGTATTGTGAAAAGACATTACTAGATGACGAAAATAATATAGTGGGTTACGTGAGATCTGCAGCATATTCTCCAACATTCAAAAAAGTTATAGGTATTGCAATGATTAATAAACCCTATTGGGATGCCAAAACCCAATTTAAGATAGATATTGGTGAAAAAATATTTGTTGGAAAAATTTGCGATTTACCTTTCATTTAGTGTAAAAGTTACATCATGAATATTGCAATTGTAGGAGCAACAGGAAATGTTGGGAGAAAAATTTTAGAAGTTCTTGAAAAAAAAGAAATTTCAATTGATGGACTTTATTTAGTTGCATCAACAAAAAGTGATGGAAAAAAAATTAAATTTAAAGAAAAAGAAATAAGGGTCTGTAGTTTGGAAAATTTCGATTTTTCAAAAGTTAAGATCGCTTTTTTTGCCGCAGGAGCCAAAGTTTCAGAGAAATTTGTGGCAAAAGCAGCAAAGTATTGCTTGGTAATTGACAACTCAAGTTTTTTTAGGATGGACCCAGATGTTCCTTTAGTGGTTCCTCAAGTTAATGCAGATGATTTAAAAGATTTAAAAAAAAATATTATTGCAAATCCAAATTGTTCAACAGCACAACTAGTTATTGCCTTAAAACCATTACATGATCTATTTGTAATTAAAAGAATAGTTGTTTCCACCTATCAGTCAGTTTCGGGAGCTGGCAAAGCATCAATGGATGAATTATTTGCACAAACTCAATCAGTTTTAAATAGTAAAAACATAAAATCTAAAAATTTTACAAAGCAAATAGCGTTTAATGCAATTCCGCATATTGATGATTTTTCAAATGATGGATATACAAAAGAGGAATTGAAAATGACAAATGAGACTAAAAAAATTTTAGATAATAAAATTGACCTTACAGCAACATGTGTAAGATTACCAATTTCAGTTTCTCACTCAGAGTCAGTGAATCTTCAATTTGAAAAATCTTTTTCTTTAAAAAAAGTAAGAGATGTACTAAACAATTTTGAAGGCTGTAAAGTTGTTGACGAGAGAGTTGATGGTGGATACACAACTCCACTAGAGGCAGAGGGAAAAAATGAAACATTTATTTCAAGAATTAGAGAAGACAAAACTATTGAAAATGGATTAAACTTATGGATTGTTTCTGATAATCTTTTAAGAGGTGCAGCTTTAAACGCAGTTGAAATAGCTGAAACATTAATTAAAAATAATTTTTATGGAAAATAAACCTCCTTTATCTCCACATATCCAGGTATATAGATGGCAAATTTCATCTTTAGTTTCTATCTCTCACAGGATAACAGGTATAATAAACATTATTGCAATTTCTCTAATTTGTTTATTAATTTCTTTAATGTTTCTTAGTGGAAGTAAACATGAAACTATTGATTTATTATTAGACTCAACAGTTGGAAAATTTATTATTTTAGGAATTACATGGTCATTTTCATTTCAAATTCTGAGTGAAATTAGACACTTGATTATGGATTTTGGTTATGGATTTGATCTTAAGACAACTAAGATATCAGGACTAATAGTAATTTTTGGTTCAGTAATATTAACTATAATTTTTTTTATAATAGGAAAGAGTTTTGTTTAAGATGATAACTGCAACAAAAAAATGGATTTTTTTAAAAATAAGTGGAGCTCTTTTAATTCCATTAATGATATGGTTTATTTTAAATTTAATAAAGATCTATGACCAAGACTACTCAAATTTAATAGCTTTTTTCACAAATCCACTTTCCAAATTTTTGTTTAGTATCTTTATTATTAATGCTTACTTTTTCTCAGCTTTAAGTATTAGTGAGGTTTTTGAGGATTATATTAAAGATGATAAAATCAAAAATGTCGCAAATAAGCTTTTATATGCTTCAGCTGTAGCAATTCCATTAATTACAATTATATTGATTATTTAGAAATGAGTTCATATAAAATAATTGATCACGAATACGATGTAGTTGTCTTGGGAGCAGGAGGCTCAGGTTTAAGAGCCGCAGTTGGCTTAAGTGAGGCAGGATTAAAAACTGCATGTATTTCAAAAGTATTTCCAACTAGAAGTCATACCTCTGCTGCTCAAGGAGGAATCTCAGCTGCTCTTGGGAATATGGGCGAGGATGATTGGCGATGGCACATGTATGATACTGTAAAGGGTGCAGATTGGTTAGGTGATCAAGATAGTATTGAATATCTTTGTAAAGAAGCTCCTAAAGCCGTAATCGAATTAGAAAAATATGGTGTTCCTTTTAGTAGAACAGATGATGGAAAAATTTATCAGAGACCTTTTGGAGGAATGACAAAAAATTATGGAAATGGAATAGTCCAGAGAACTTGTGCAGCAGCAGATAGAACTGGGCATGCAATTTTACACACACTTTATGGTCAAGCTTTGAAACACAGAACTGAATTTTTTATTGAATACTTTGCTTTAGATCTATTAATGAAAGATGGAGAGTGCAAAGGCTTAATTGCTTGGAACTTAAACGATGGAACAATTCATAGATTTAGATCTCATACTGTAATTATAGCCACTGGAGGATATGGTAAAGTATATTATTCAGCGACATCAGCACATACATGTACAGGGGATGGAAATGCAATGGTTTTGAGGGCAGGCTTACCACTACAAGATATGGAGTTTGTACAATTTCATCCCACAGGAATCTATGGTCATGGAACTTTAATAACAGAGGGTGCAAGAGGCGAAGGAGGATATCTTACAAATTCTAAAGGAGAAAGATTTATGGAAAGATACGCCCCTAATGCTAAAGATTTAGCATCCCGAGATGTTGTTAGTCGATCTATGTCAATTGAAATTAATGAGGGCAGAGGTGTTGGAAAAGATCAAGATCATGTTCATTTGAATTTAAACCACCTGGATAAAGAAATAATAGAAAGTAGATTGCCAGGTATAACAGATGCAGCAAGATTATTTGCTAATGTTGATGTTACTAAGGAACCAATACCAGTTGTACCAACTGTTCATTATAATATGGGTGGTATTCCAACTAATTATAAAGCAGAGGTATTAACTGTAAATGGTTCAGAAAAAATAGTCCCTGGACTAATGGCTATCGGAGAGGCTGCCTGTGTTTCAGTTCATGGAGCTAACAGGCTAGGCTCTAATTCTTTAATTGATCTTGTTGTTTTTGGAAGAGCTGCTGCAAAAAGAGCAGCAGAATTAATTAAACCTGGTATGCCACATGAAGAAATTAATGAGTCAGAAACACAAAAATGTTTAGACCGTTTTGATAAAATTAGAAATTCTCAAGGAAATGTTGGCACTGCTGAATTAAGATTGTCTATGCAGAAGACTATGCAATCAAAATGTGCCGTATTCAGAACAGAAAAGACACTTAAAGAAGGCGTTGATGAAATTAAAAAAACGTTTGATGGTATAGATTCTTTATCTGTTAAGGATAAATCTTTAATATTTAATACTGATTTAGTTGAGACCCTGGAATTTGATAACTTAATTAGACAAGCAGTAGTAACTGTTGACTCTGCTTATAATAGAAAAGAAAGCAGAGGCGCACATGCCAGGGAAGATTATCCAAAAAGAGATGATAATAAATTTATGCAACATACTCTAGCTTGGTGTGATGGAAAGAATACCAAAATAAGTTATAGAGACGTTCATAAATCTACATTAACTAATGAAGTACAATATTTTCCACCTCAGGAAAGAGTTTATTAATGGTACAAATCAGTTTACCTGAAAAGTCTCAAATAAAAAAAGGTAAATATTTTAAAGATAAGACGGGCTCAGAAAATTTAAAAAAGGTAAATGTTTACAGATGGGATCCGTCTTCAGGAGAAAATCCGAGAATTGATACCTACGAAGTCGATATGGACAATTGTCCTTCGAAAGTGTTAGATGTTTTAAATAAAATTAAAAATGAAATCGACCCCACTCTCGCTTATAGAAGATCATGTGCGCATGGTGTGTGCGGCTCTTGTGCAATGAATATGGCTGGAAAAAATGGTTTGGCTTGCACGACTCCGCACGCAGATATAGATGGAGACATTGATATCTATCCATTACCTCATTTAAAAGTTAAAAAAGACCTAATTGGAGATCTAGATGGATTATATAAACAATACCAATCAATTGAACCTTGGCTGAAATCTAGTTCAAAATCTGAAGTTACTGAAATTTTTCAATCCAAAGAAGATAGAGCAAAGTTAGATGGTGCATATGAGTGTATTATGTGTGCGTGTTGCTCTACATCATGCCCAAGTTATTGGTGGAATGGTGATAAGTATTTAGGCCCGGCGGTTTTATTACAAGCATATAGATGGATAATAGATAGTAGAGATGAGGAAAGACAGGCAAGACTTAAAAAAGTAGCCGATGAACTTAAATTATATCGTTGCCATACAATTCTTAACTGCACAAGTGCGTGTCCAAAAGGATTAAATCCTGCAAAAGCAATTGCTGAAATAAAAAAAATGTTAGCAACAGCTAATATTTAAACAATAGACTAATAAGATTTTTTACTCTAAAAGATCGTATTCATGAATTTAATTGAACATTTTGTAGGTGGAAAAATAATTCCTGGATCTTCAGAAAATAAAGGTAAAGTTTTTAATCCTGCTACTGGCGAACAAGAAAAAGAAGTAAGATTAGCTTCTAAGAATGATTTGGATCAGGCTGTATTAATTGCAAAAAAAGCTTTCGAATCTTGGTCAATTAAACCCTCACTTCAAAGAGCGAGAATTATGTTTAAATTTAAAGAGTTAATTGAAAAAAATTCTGATGAGCTTACTAAGCTAATTGTCTCTGAACATGGAAAGGTTTATGAGGATGCGAAAGGTTCGTTAACGAGAGGTTTAGAGGTAGTGGAATTTGCATGTGGAATACCACACTTATTAAAAGGAGAATTTTCAGAAAATGTAGGTACAGATGTTGACAGCTGGTCTATGCGTCAACCATTGGGTGTCGTTGCTGGAGTAACACCATTTAACTTTCCAGCAATGGTTCCTATGTGGATGTTTCCAATCGCAATTGCTTGTGGAAACACATTTATATTAAAACCATCAGAAAAAGATCCATCATGTGCAATAAGATTAGCAGAATTATTAACAGAGGCAGGTCTTCCAAATGGTGTATTTAACGTAGTGAATGGAGATAAAGAAGCAGTAGATGCAATTTTATCTAATAAAGATATAAAAGCAGTGAGTTTTGTAGGTTCAACTCCTATAGCAAAATATATTTATGAAAATTCAGCAAAAAATGAAAAAAGAGTTCAGGCATTAGGTGGCGCTAAAAATCATTTAGTTGTGATGCCAGACTGTGACTTAGATGGAGCAGTAAATGGTTTAATGGGCGCAGCTTACGGTTCAGCTGGAGAAAGATGTATGGCTCAGTCTGTTGCTGTAGCAGTTGGTGATATTGGAGATGAACTAGTGTCTAGATTATCAAAAAAAGCAGAGGCATTAAAAGTTGGACCAGGAATGGACAAAAACTCTGAAATGGGCCCTCTAATTACCAAACAACATTTAGAAAAAGTAAAAAGTTATGTCGATCTAGGCGTAAAAGAAGGCGCAAAACTAGTTGTTGATGGAAGAAATTTGAGATTACAAGGATACGAAAACGGTTTTTACATTGGTGGTTGTTTATTTGATAACGTAACAAAAGATATGAGAATTTATAAAGAAGAAATATTTGGTCCAGTTCTATCAGTTGTTAGAGCTAAAACTTTTGAAGAAGCATCAAAATTAATAAATGATCATGAATATGGAAATGGTGTAAGTATTTATACAAGAGATGGAGATGCTGGAAGGACATTTGCAAGCAAAATTCAAGTTGGAATGGTTGGTATAAATGTACCTATACCAGTGCCAATGGCCTTTCATAGTTTTGGTGGTTGGAAAAGATCTATATTTGGAGATAGTGCAATGCATGGTATGGAAGGAATAAAATTTTATACTAAACTAAAAACGATAACTTCGAGATGGCCCTCAGGAATTAGATCTAACGCTGAATTTGTGATGCCAACAATGAAATAAAAAGACAATGAGTAAAATATCTTTAATCGGTGCAGGTCAAATAGGTGGAACCTTAGCTCATTTAATTGGAATAAAGGAATTAGCAAATGAACTAGTTTTATTTGATGTTGCAAGCGGTATTGCAAAAGGAAAGGCACTAGATATTGCGCAATCATCATCTGTAGATGGTTTTGATGTTAAATTTTCTGGGACTGATGACTATAAAGACATTAAAGACTCAGAGGTAATCATAATCACAGCCGGAGTTCCAAGAAGACCTGGTATGAGCAGAGATGATTTACTCGGTATTAATTTAAAAATTATAAAGCAAGTTGCAAAAGGAATTAAAGAAAATGCGCCTGATGCATTTGTAATATGTATTACAAACCCATTAGACGTGATGGTAATGGCTTTTCAAAAGTTTTCAGGACTTTCTCCTAAGAAAGTAGTTGGAATGGCAGGTATATTAGATAGCTCTAGATTTAAATTATTTTTATCTCAAGAATTTAGTGTCCCAGTTAAAGAGATAGAGGCAATGGTGATGGGTGGCCATGGCGATACAATGGTACCTCTTCCAAGATTTACTAAAGTTTCAGGAAAACCATTACTAGATTTAGTCAAAGAAGGAAAGATTTCACAAAAAAGATTAGAAGAAATAAATCAAAGAACAAGAGATGGTGGAGCTGAAATTGTAAAATTTCTTGAAAAGGGTTCAGCTTTCTATGCCCCAGCAGCTTCAGGAGTTGAGATGGCTAAAGCTTATCTTCAAGATGAGAAAAAAATGCTTCCGTGTGCTGCATATTTAAATGGCGAATATGGAATCAAAGATATATATGCTGGAGTTCCAATTATAGTTGGAAAAAATGGTGTCGAAAAAATAGAGGAAATAAAATTAAATGAGAAAGAAAAATCTGAATTTCTTCATTCAATTGATGCAGTAAAAAAACTCTGGGAAGCAGCATCTAAAATAGACACAGATTTAAATAAATAATGAATATACACGAGCATCAAGCTAAACAAATTTTAAAAAAATTTGGAGCGATTGTTCCAGAAGGTGTATTTGGTTTTACAGTTGAAGAGCTCTTAGAAAAATGTAAGTCATTAAAAACAGAAAAATATGTTTTAAAAGCCCAAATTCATGCAGGTGGGCGAGGAAAAGCTGGTGGTGTTAAAATCTTAGATAATCTCAAAGAACTTGAAGTATCAGCTAAAGAACTACTAGGTAAAAAATTAGTTACTCATCAGACAGGACCCGAAGGAAGAGAAGTAAAAAGATTATATGTAGAGGTATCATCAAATATTGAAAAAGAGTTTTATTTATCTTGTTTGGTAGATAGAGCTTCTTCAAAAATTGCTTTTATTTCTAGTGATCAAGGTGGCATGGATATTGAGGAGGTAGCAATCAAGTCACCAGATAAAATTTTAACTACTAAAATAGAATTAAAAAAAGAAATTTCATATGAAGAATGCGAAAAGATCACTCAAATTTTTAAATTAGATGAAAACTCTAAAAAAGAAACAATATCTTTAATTAAATCAATTTATAAAATGTTTATCGAAACAGATGCAAATATGGTCGAAATAAACCCATTAATACTAACTAAAGAAAAAAAGATTGTATGTTTAGATGCAAAGGTAAATTTTGACAGCAATTCTCTCTTTAGGCATCCAGAAATTTTAGAATTAAGAGATCTAAATGAGGAAGATCCTGCCGAAATTGAAGCAAGCAAACATGATCTAGCTTATATTAAGTTAGACGGAAGTATTGGTTGCATGGTAAATGGGGCTGGCTTAGCAATGGCAACGATGGATATAATTAAATTATATGGAGAAGAGCCAGCAAATTTTTTAGATGTGGGTGGAGGAGCGTCTAAAGAAAAGGTTTCAGCTGCTCTGAAGATAATTTTGTCCGATGAAAATGTTAAGGGAATATTAATCAATATTTTTGGTGGTATAATGCGATGTGATGTTCTTGCGCAAGGAGTTGTAGATGCCGCAAAAGAAATGAAAATAAATGTCCCTTTAGTTGTTAGATTAGCTGGAACGAATTTTAAGGAAGGTAAGGAGATATTAGATAATTCAGGTTTAGAGCTAATTTCTGCTGAAAACTTAGATGATGCTGCGAAAAAAATTGTAGAGGTAATTAAGTAATGTCAGTTTTGGTTAATAAAAGTACAAGATTGATTTGTCAAGGATTTACAGGTTCTCATGGGACATTCCATTCCGACCAAGCAATAAAATATGGAACAAATCTAGTCGGAGGTGTTACACCAAAAAAAGGTGGTCAAAAACATTTAGGTCGTCCAGTTTTTAATACAGTAAAAGAAGCAAAAGAGTCCGAAGGTGCTAATGCAACAATGATTTATGTCCCTGCAAAATTTGCTGCTGCAGCAATAATTGAGGCAATTGATGCATCTATTGAACTTATTGTATGTATAACTGAAGGAATTCCTATTCAGGATATGCTTAAAGTTAAACAAAAACTTAATAATTCAAAGTGTAGGTTGATTGGTCCTAATTGCCCAGGAATTATAACACCTGATGAATGTAAAATTGGAATAATGCCGGGCAATATTCATAAAAAGGGAACTGTTGGGATTGTATCAAGATCAGGCACATTAACTTACGAAGCAGTGGCCCAGACAACAGAAAATGGACTTGGACAATCAACATGTATTGGAATAGGTGGCGATCCCATTAATGGTACAAATTTTATAGATTGTTTGGACTTGTTCTTAAACGATGATGATACCCAATCAATCTTAATGATAGGTGAAATTGGAGGTACTGCAGAAGAAGAGGCTGCAGATTTTGTTAATAATCACAAAATAAAAAAGCCGATTGTTGGATTTATTGCTGGCGTCACAGCTCCACCTGGACGAAGAATGGGCCATGCTGGAGCTATAATTTCAGGAGGTAAAGGTGCTGCTAAAGACAAGATAAAAAAAATGGAAGATTGTGGAATTATTATGGCTAACTCCCCATCAAAAATTGGAAATACATTATTTAATAAATTGTCTAATTGAAAAAATTCTTTGTAGGTTTATATTAATAACGATAATGTCTTCTAGTAAAAATCTTGAATTCAAAAAAACTGCTTTTTTAAGCAAATCTAATAGTACATTTATTGAAGAAATGTATCTAAAGTTTATAAATAAAGATACATCATTACCAGATAGCTGGAGAGAGTATTTTAGTGAAATTGGGGATCAAGCAGATGAAGTCGTAAATGAAATAAATGGTCCATCATGGAGTCCATCCAAAAAAGTCTCAATAAATGAAGTGCAAAAATTAATTAATGGAGATCATAAACAAGACGAATTAGTTTCAAGAGAATCTAACGCTAATTCAATCAATGCTGTTGCTATGATAAGGTCTTATAGGCAAAGAGGACATTTAATTGCTAAATTGGATCCACTGGGTCTTCGTGAGTCAGACTATTTAGATGAACTTCATCCAGAGTCTTACGGATTTAAAAAAGAGGAATATAATAATAAAATTTTTTTAGACGGAGTTATTAACAAACAATATTCCAATATTTCTGAAATTTTAAAATTTTTAAGAGATAAATATTGCGGTCCTTTAGGTTATGAATATATGCATATCTCAAATCCAACTGAGAGAAAATGGTTTAGAGATAGAGTAGAAAAAGCTGAAGATTTTAAATTTACTCAAAATGGAAAAGAGGCAATTCTTAAAAAATTAATTCAAGCTGAAGGTTTTGAAAAATTTTTACACACCAAATATGTTGGTTCAAAAAGATTTGGTCTTGATGGAGGTGAAAGCTTAATTCCAGCGCTTGAACAAATAATCAAAATAGGTGGTCAGTCACAAATAAAAGAAGTCAAAATAGGTATGTCTCATAGAGGTAGATTAAATGTGTTGGCTAATGTTTTACAAAAATCCTATAAAAGAATTTTTAACGAATTTGCTGGAGAAATTAATTCAAATTCTGAGGATGATACCGGAGATGTGAAATATCATTTAGGTGCTTCATCAAATAGAGAATTTGATGGAAATTCTGTGCATGTAAGTCTGACCGATAATCCATCTCATCTTGAAGCAGTCAATCCAGTAGTTTTAGGACAGACAAGAGCAAAACAATATTTTCATAAAGATAAAGAGAGAAAGAAAGTAATACCGATATTAATTCATGGAGATGCAGCTTTTGCAGGTCAAGGCGTGGTCGCTGAGTGTTTTGCAATGTCAGGATTGCCAGGACATAATACTGGTGGAACTATTCACATTGTAGTAAATAACCAAATAGGTTTTACGACCAGTCCACGATTTGCAAGGTCATCTCCCTACCCTTCAGATATTGCAAAAATGGTTGAAGCACCAATAATTCACGTTAACGGTGATGACCCTGAGGCTGTCGTTTATGCTGCAAGAATAGCAATGGACTTTAGATTAAAATTCAATAGAGATGTTGTAGTTGACCTAATTTGTTATAGAAGATTTGGTCATAATGAGGGGGACGAACCGTCTTTCACTCAACCATTGATGTATAAAAAAATTCGTTCACATCCAACAGCTGTAAAAGTTTATGGTGAAAAGTTAATTCAAGAGGGATCAATTACTGAAGATTATTTAAAAAATTTAATCAAAGAATTTAAAGAATTGCTTGATGACCAATATAAAAATGCAAAAGATTATAAACCGAAAATTGAATGGTTTGAGGGGACATGGTCAAGATACAAACCTGACAGAGGGAAAGACAAAAAAGGTGCCACTGGTTATGATATTGATAAACTGAGAGATATATCAAATAAAATCAATACAATTCCGGAAGAATTTAATGTTCACAAAACCATTTCTAAAGTTCTAGAGAATAGAAAATTAGTTGTTAAGAAAGAAAATGGAATTGACTGGTCAACGGCTGAGGCTTTAGCATTTGGTTCATTACTTGATGAGGGATATCCTGTAAGATTAGTTGGTCAAGACTCGGGAAGAGGTACATTTAGTCAAAGACATTCTGTTTTAAGAAATCAAACAGACAATTCCCGTTATATACCTTTAAATAAAATATCCAAGGGTCAAAAAAATTTTGAGATAGTTGATAGTTTTTTATCAGAGTTAGCGGTTTTAGGTTTTGAATATGGCTATAGTTTAGTTGAACCAAACACACTTACAATCTGGGAAGCACAATTTGGTGACTTTGCAAATGGTGCCCAAGTAGTCATTGATCAATTCATAGCCTCAGGAGAAAGAAAATGGTCTAGAGCATCTGGATTAGTGATGTTATTACCACACGGTTATGAAGGTCAAGGACCTGAACATTCTTCAGCAAGACTAGAAAGGTTTTTACAGTTGTGCTCTAATGATAATATGCAGGTAGTAAATTGTACTACTCCAGCAAACTATTTTCATGCACTAAGAAGACAAATGCACAGAGATTTTAGAAAACCTTTAGTTATTATGACACCCAAATCTTTACTAAGACATAAAAATTGTGTGTCGAACTTAAATGATTTTGGTAAACAAAATTCTTTCCATAGATTTTTATGGGATCATGCAATTGACCCAAAAAGTAAAGGTTTTATCAAATTAAAAAAACCAAAAAAAATAAGAAAAGTTGTTTTATGCTCAGGCAAAATATATTTTGATTTATTAGAGGCTAGAGAAAAATTAAAAGCTGACGATATTTTATTTTTCAGAATTGAACAACTTTATCCTTTCCCCGCAAAAAGTCTTGCAAAAGAGCTTAAGGTTTATGCTAAAAATGCTCAATTTTATTGGTGTCAAGAGGAACCCCAAAACATGGGAGCCTGGTTTTCTGTCAGAGATTATATCCAATGGACTTTAGATTATATTAAGGCTAATAATAAAGTAGTTTCTTATATTGGAAGAAGTCCAGATGCATCACCAGCAACAGGATATGCAAAAAGACATGTCTCTCAACAGCAAGAAATTATAAAGAAAGTTTTTGAATAATTTATAATGATTGAGAAAATATTAGTTCCAGCCTTAGGTGAAAGTATCACAGAGGCAACAGTATCTAAATGGTTAAAAAATAAAGGAGAAACTGTTGATGCTGATGAGCCTATTGTCGAACTAGAGACTGACAAAGTTAATTTGGAGGTACCGTCACCTGTTACAGGAAAATTAAGTGAAATTAACTCTAAAGATGGGTCAACTGTAAAAGTGGGAGAAGTTTTAGGGGTAGTCACTGAAGTTGAAGGAGAAATTAAAAAATTAAATGAAATAAAAAAAATTCAGCCCTCAAACCAACAGAAAAATGGTGAAACCAAAGAAAATGACAATGTGATAAAATTGGATCCAATTAAAGACCAAGCTGAATTAGATATATTTGAGGAAAATATTAATAGCAATGAGGTTAAAGAGGAGCCACTTGTTTTAACAAAGGAAATAAAAAATAGTAAAATAGAAGAAAATTCTAATCAAGTAAGTCAAAAATTATCCCCAGCTGTAAGAAAAATCGTGAGTGAAAATAATATTGACATTAAGTCTGTAGAAGGATCTGGAAAAGATGGTAGAATTCTTAAAGGTGACCTAATAAGTTTGATGGGAGTTAATCCTTCACCATCAGAAAGAAAAATTAAATACGGTCAAGAAGAGCGTATTAAAATGACTAGGTTAAGGCAAACTATAGCTAAAAGACTAAAGCAAGCACAGGAAAATGCAGCCTTACTCACTACTTTTAATGAAGTGGATATGACAAATATAATGAAAATGAGAAAAGAAAATCAAGAGGACTTTCAAAATCGATATGGTGTCAAGCTAGGTTTTATGTCATTTTTTGTTAAGGCTTGTATAGTGGCCTTAAAAAATTTTCCAGCTGTTAACGCTGAAATAGATGGGGATACAATTGTTTACAAAAATTATTACAACATAAGTTTTGCAGTTGGAACAGACAAAGGTCTCGTAGTTCCAGTTTTAAAAAGTGCAGATGAATTATCTTTTGCAGACATTGAAAAAAATATTAAAGAAATTTCTGAAAAAGCAAAAGATGGAAAACTTGTAATTGAAGATCTTCAAGGAGGTACTTTTACTATTAGCAATGGAGGAGTTTATGGGTCAATGCTTTCAACTCCAATTCTAAACTTGCCACAATCTGGAGTATTAGGGATGCATAATATTGTTGATAGACCATTTGTAGTGGACGGTGAAATTAAGATAAGACCAGTAATGTATTTAGCTTTATCTTATGATCATAGAATTATTGACGGCAAAGAGTCCGTATCTTTTCTTAAAATGATTAAAGAATGTCTTGAGGACCCTAGAAGGTTATTTTTGGATATTTAGGATGTCAGAAAAATTTCAAGCAGTTGTTATAGGAGGTGGCCCAGGAGGTTATGTTTGCGCAATAAGACTTGCCCAACTTGGATTAAAAACTGCGTGCATAGAGTCAAGAGGATCTCTTGGTGGCACATGCCTGAATATTGGTTGTATCCCCTCTAAAAGTTTACTTAATTTGTCTGAGGAATTTCACAAAGTTAAGGGTTTGGCAAATAAAGGTATTGAAATAGGAGAAGTGAAACTAAATCTTGATAAGATGATGAAGAGCAAGGATAAAGCAGTCACTGTTCTTACAAAAGGTGTAGAATTTCTTTTAAAAAAAAACAAAGTCACCTACTTTAAGGGGCATGGTAGTTTTAAATCAAATAATGAAATCTTAATAAAAGATGATCAAAAAAGAGAAACAATAATTCAAACTGAAAAAACAGTTATAGCCACCGGATCTGTTCCAGTGTCTTTACCAGGTGTTGAAATAGACGAAAAAATAATAGTTTCATCAACTGGAGCTTTAAAATTAGAAAAAGTGCCAAATAAAATGGTTGTTGTTGGTGGAGGATATATCGGCTTAGAGATGGGGTCAGTGTGGTCAAGACTTGGTGCAAAAGTAGAAGTGGTTGAGTTTTTGGATCACATAACACCTGGTATGGATAAAGAAATTTCATCCGAGTTTATGAAAATTCTCAAAAAACAAGGAATGAAGTTTAATATGCAAAATAAAGTTGAAAAAATTCATAAAAATAATTCAAGCGCAGTAGTCTCAACAATTGATAAAGATGGGAATAAAAATAATTTTGAATGTGATGTAGTTTTAATTTCAGTTGGCAGAAAGCCAAATACAGAAGGTTTAAATTTAAAAAATGCAGGTGTGAGTTTAGATGAAAAAAATAGAATAAAAACTGATAAGAAATTTAAAACAAATGTTGAAAATATTTATGCAATAGGTGATGTGATTGTTGGACCCATGCTGGCACATAAGGCTGAAGATGAAGGTATAGCAGTTGCAGAAAATATTGTAGGTCAATCAGGACATGTAAACTACGACACGATACCAGGTGTGGTGTATACCTCACCAGAGGTTGCCTCAATTGGTAAGACAGAGGAGCAATTAAAAGAATTAAATAAAAATTATAAGGTTGGGAAATTTTCATTCATGGCCAACTCTAGAGCTAAAGCTATAGATGATGCGGAAGGTTTTGTAAAAATTCTTGCAGATGCGCAGACAGACAAGGTTTTAGGTGCACATATAATTGGCCCTCATGCAGGAGAGTTAATTGCTGAAATTGGCGTTGCTATGGAATTTGGTGCAAGCGCCGAGGATATTGCAAGAACCTGTCA
This sequence comes from uncultured Pelagibacteraceae bacterium, assembly GCA_902524545.1. Lineage (GTDB taxonomy): Bacteria > Pseudomonadota > Alphaproteobacteria > Pelagibacterales > Pelagibacteraceae > Pelagibacter. The sequence continues at coordinate 6,334 of CABZDW010000004.1, read as the reverse complement.
TGCTCACCCAACTTTTTCTGAAGCTGTCAAAGAAGCTGCGTTATCAGTGGATAAAAGAGCGATACACTCTTAATTTTTTTTCATACTATAAAAATATGAGATACCCGATTCTATTGCCAAATATTTTTAACCATCCTTTTACCTACGAAAGTGAAATTAAACTTAAGCTTGGAGAATTTGTTTTGGTCCCTTTTGGAAAATCTAAAATAACAGGTGTGGTATGGGATGAATTTGAAAAAAATGATAATAAAAAATTTAAAATGAAAGGTATCCTAAAAAGACTAGATGTAACGCCATTGAAGAAAGATACAATAAATTTTTTAAATTGGTTTGCTGAGTATAATTTAATACCAAAAGGAATGGCGTTAAAACTTGTTTTATTGAGCAGTAATGCAATAGAAAAAATGGAAAAAAAACTTTATGAGTCGTATAATAGTAAGATAAAAAAAAAATCCTTCACACTATCTATCAATCAAATTAAATCTCTAGAAAAAATGAGTTATTCAAATAAAAAATTTAGAGTTCATGTTTTACAAGGTACAACAGGATCGGGTAAGACTTTAGTTTATTTTGAGGCATTGAAATCTTTAATAGAGAAGGGTTTTCAATCGTTAATTCTTTTACCAGAAATAGGTTTGACCAGTCAATTTGAGCAAAAATTTTCAGAATATTTTGGATTTAATCCAGCAATTTGGCACTCGGGTATCTCAAAAAAGAAAAAAGAAATAATTTGGAGTGGTATTTCCTGCGGTGAAATTAAAGTTATCATTGGTGCAAGATCTTCTTTATTTTTACCATTTAAAAAATTAGGAATAATAATTGTTGATGAGGAACATGATCAATCTTTCAAACAGGATGAGGGTGTTATTTATAATGCACGCGATATGGCAATTTCAAGAGCATCATTTGAAAATATTCCTGTTAACTTGATCACAGCAGTTCCCTCCATAGAAACTTTTGAAAATATTAAAAAAGGAAAATATGAAGTCTCTAGACTAGGTGAAAGATATAGAAATGCAGCGCTCCCTAATTATGAAATAATTAATTTAAATAATACAAAACTTGAGAAGCAATCATGGTTATCAGCAAAGATAATTGAAAAAGTTAATTTGCATCTTGAAAAAAAAGACCAAGTTTTGTTTTTTTTGAATAGAAGAGGTTTTTCACCTAACGCATTATGTAACAAATGTTTTTCAAGCTTCACGTGCCCAAATTGCACAATAAATTTGGTTTATCATAAGAATAAAAATAATTTAATATGTCATTACTGTGGATTCAAATCAGAGTTAAAAAGAAATTGTAAGAAAGGAAATTACTGTGAATTTGTTTTTAGTGGACCAGGCGTCGAAAGAATTTCTGAAGAAGTAAAAAGAAAGTTTCCTGGTAAAAAAATCGAAATCTTCTCAAGTGATACCATGAATAAAAAGGATGCTAAAGAAAAAATCAAAAAAATAATTAATAATGAAATTCAAATTTTAGTAGGAACTCAATTAATATCAAAAGGTTTTCACTTTCCTCACCTGAATTGTATTATCGTTGTAGATATTGATCTTTCATCTCATGGTTACGATTTAAGAGGGGCTGAAAAGAATTTACAACTTTATCATCAGCTTTCAGGAAGAGCTGGAAGAACTGGAAAACCAGCCACAGTTTATTTTCAAACTTATGAAAATAATTCTAAAATGATCTCTGAAATAACAAATGAAAATCCAGATATTTTTTTAGAAAGAGAGTTAGAAATAAGAAAAAAAAATAAACTTCCTCCTTATCAAAGATTTATTTCCTTAATCCTTACAGGAGAAAATGAAAAAAAATTAGAAAAAGAAGCTTTCAACTTTAAGAATTTTATTGAAAACAAAATTAATGGGAATATTTTGGGCCCTGTGAATGCACCAATATTTAGAATAAAGAAAAAATTTAGGATAAGACTTTTGATAAGAGGATCAAAATCTATGAAAATGCAGAATTCTTTAGCCAAAATTATTCCAAAATATAAATTTTTTAAGGGAATAAAACTTTCAGTTGATGTTGATCCAATAAACTTCAATTAACTAATAAAAAGAGGCATTTTTGACATATCAGTTACTTGAAGACGTAAGGGTCATATGTTAATTAAGGCCTGAATTTTTAATAATCTTCAACATTATATAGGAAACAAGTTGAGCAAAGATACAGGATTTTCAATTTCATCAGCTGAAAGGTATTCTCTCGCACTTTTTGAGCTTTCAGAAGAAAATAATTTATTAAGCCAGATAGAGGAACAATCTTTATCTGTATTAAATCTAATTAATCAAAGTAAAGAATTTTTTAATTTGACTAAAGATCCCACTATTAGCCAAGAGGATCTCTCAAAAGTGATGAATAAAATAGCTGATATTAATAAATTTAATAATTTATTTAGAAATTTCTTAAATTTCTTAATTCAAAAGAGACGTTTCTTTTTTATAGTGCGAATTCTTAAAAGTTTTATCGAAATTTGTTCCAAAAAAAGAGGTGAGCTTACTGCTGAATTAAAATCAGCAAAAAAATTATCAAGTGATGAAATTAAAAAAATCACAGATGAATTATCAATAAATTTTAGCTCTAAAATCAAATTAAACTATAAACATGATGAAAGTTTAATAGGAGGTCTCGTAGTTCAAGTTGGAAGTAGTATGGTTGATTCCTCAATTAAAAATAAATTACAGCAAATCGAAAATAAAATGATAGAGGCATAAATGGAAATTAATCCTTCAGAAGTTACAAAAATATTAAAAGAACAAATAAAAAATTTTGGTGAAAAAGCTGAAGTTGCAGAAGTAGGGCAGGTATTATCAGTCGGAGATGGTATTGCAAGGATTTACGGTCTGGATAACGTACAAGCTGGTGAGATGGTAGAATTTGCTGATGGATCAAAAGGGATGGCTCTTAACTTAGAAAGTGAAAACGTTGGTGTCGTAATTTTTGGTGATGATAGAAATATAAAAGAAGGTGATGTAGTAAAACGTACAGGTAACATTGTTGATACTCCTGTTGGAAAAGAATTGTTAGGAAGAGTTGTCGATGGTTTAGGTAATCCTATTGATGGAAAAGGTGCATTTGATAAGAATATTAAAAAAACTAGAGTAGAAGTAAAAGCACCAGGAATTATTCCTCGTCAATCAGTTAATGAGCCAATGCAAACTGGATTAAAATCAATTGATAGTTTAGTTCCAATTGGAAGAGGTCAAAGGGAATTAATTATTGGTGACAGACAAACAGGTAAAACTGCAGTTGCTGTGGATGCAATTATTAATCAAAAAAAAATAAACGAATCCGGAGATGAAAAGCAAAAATTATATTGTATTTATGTTGCAGTTGGACAGAAAAGATCAACAGTAAGACAAATTCAAAAAACTTTAGAAGAGGCAGGTGCAATGGAGTACACAACTATTGTTGCAGCTACAGCATCAGACTCTGCGCCATTACAATTTTTAGCCCCATATACAGGATGTGCTATGGGCGAGTATTTTAGAGATAATGGAATGCATGCACTTATTATCTATGATGATTTATCTAAACAAGCTGTTGCGTACAGACAAATGTCTCTATTATTGAGAAGACCTCCAGGCCGTGAGGCCTATCCAGGAGATGTATTTTATCTACATAGTAGATTACTTGAAAGAGCTGCAAAATTAAGCGACGAGCACGGTGGTGGTTCATTAACAGCACTTCCAATTATTGAAACACAAGGAGGAGATGTTTCTGCATTTATTCCTACTAATGTAATTTCAATTACTGATGGACAAATATTCTTAGAAACAGAATTATTTAACCAAGGTATAAGACCAGCAATTAACGTTGGGTTATCAGTATCAAGAGTTGGATCATCAGCTCAAACAAAAGCTATGAAAAAAGTTTCGGGATCGATGAAACTAGAATTAGCACAATACAGAGAAATGGCAGCATTTGCTCAATTTGGATCTGATTTAGATGCATCTACACAACAACTTTTAAATAGAGGCTCAAAACTAACTGAACTTCTAAAACAAAAACAATACTCACCATTAACTGTTGCTGAGCAAGTAATATCAGTTTTCTGCGGTGTTAAAGGTTATCTCGATGATATTGATTTAAAAGATGTATCGGAGTTTGAAAGCAAAATTATTAATAAATGTAAATCAGATAAACCTGAAATAATTGAATCAATTCAAAGCACTGGAAAACTTGATGAAGATAAAGAAAAGCTATTGGTAGAAGTAATTTCTCAGCTGAAAGGAACCTTTAAATCTTAATATAATATGGCAAGTCTAGATGATCTCAAAAAAAGGATAGCTAGTGTTAAGTCTACACAAAAAATCACGAAAGCTATGAAAATGGTTGCAGCAGCAAAATTGAGAAGAGCTCAAGAAAGTGCTGAGAGAGGAAGACCTTATTCAGAAAAAATGAATAATATTATTTTAAACTTATCTAGTGGCATATCTGATAAGGAAAATGCCCCAAAATTATTATCTGGTACAGGTGAAAATAAAGTTCACTTATGTGTAGTAATGACATCAGACAGAGGCCTTTGTGGTGGTTTTAATTCTAACATTATTAAAAAAGCAAAAAGTTATTTCTCAAAAATTTTAAACGAGGGTAAACAATTAAAGATTATTACTGTAGGGTCGAAGGGAAATGACCAACTAAAAAGAGTTTATGGAGATAAAATTATTGAAAATATATCTTTTAAAGAATCTAAAAATGCAAATTATTTTGATGCCGATAAAGTTGGAAGGATCATAATTGAAAAATTTGAGGCTGGTGAGTTTGACATATGTACAATTTTTTTTAATCAATTTAAAAATGTAATCACTCAATTACCTCAAGCTCAACAGATTATACCCTTAAACAATGAAGATGATCATGATAATTCAGACGAAAGTTATGAATTTGAGCCAGATGAAGATGAAATTTTAAGCAATTTACTACCAAAAAATATTTCAACACAAATATTTAAGGCAATGTTGGAGAATTCAGCTAGCGAACAAGGGTCCAGAATGAGTGCAATGGATAATGCTACCCGTAACGCAGGTGAAATGGTTGACAAACTTACTATCGAATATAATAGAAGTCGTCAGGCAGCAATTACAAAAGAACTAATAGAAATCATATCAGGAGCAGAAAGTTTATAATTATGAGCAAAGGAATAATTACACAGGTTATTGGAGCAGTAGTAGATGTTAAATTTGATGGAGAACTTCCAGAAATTTTAACAGCTTTGGAATGTAAAAATGGAAACAACAGATTAGTTTTAGAAGTAGCGCAACACTTGGGTGAAACTACAGTTAGAACTATTGCAATGGATGCTACTGAAGGTTTAAAAAGAGGTGATGAGGTAATTAATACCAATGCTCCTATTCAAGTTCCAGTAGGACCCGAAACTCTCGGAAGAATTATTAATGTGATTGGAGAGCCAATAGATGAAAGAGGAGAAGTAAAAACTAAAGAAAGTTGGCCAATTCATAGAGGTGCACCTGAATTTAATGATCAATCGACTGAAACTGAAATACTTGTTACTGGTATTAAAGTAATTGATTTACTAGCTCCTTATGCAAAAGGAGGAAAAATTGGTTTGTTCGGTGGTGCTGGTGTTGGAAAAACTGTTTTGATTATGGAGTTAATCAATAACGTTGCAAAAGCACACGGTGGTTTTTCAGTTTTTGCAGGTGTAGGAGAAAGAACAAGGGAAGGAAACGATCTTTATCATGAAATGATTGAGTCTGGTGTTATCAAACAGGACGGACCAGGATCTAAAGCAGCATTAGTTTATGGACAAATGAATGAACCCCCAGGTGCTAGAGCTAGAGTGGCTCTTACTGGATTGACTGTGGCAGAATATTTTAGAGATCAAGAGGGACAAGATGTACTTTTCTTTGTTGATAATATTTTTAGATTTACTCAAGCAGGTTCAGAAGTTTCAGCACTTTTGGGTAGAATTCCATCTGCAGTTGGTTATCAACCAACGTTAGCAACTGATATGGGTAATCTCCAAGAAAGAATTACCACTACTAACAAAGGATCAATTACCTCAGTACAAGCAATTTATGTACCTGCAGATGATTTAACTGACCCTGCTCCTGCTACATCTTTTGCTCATTTGGATGCAACAACAGTGCTTTCAAGACAAATAGCTGAAATTGGAATATATCCTGCTGTTGATCCGCTAGACTCAACTTCAAGAATTCTAGATCCTAGAATTGTTGGTGATGAACATTACAGAGTGGCAAGAGATGTGCAAAGAATATTACAATCTTACAAATCATTACAAGATATCATAGCCATTTTGGGTATGGATGAATTATCTGAAGAGGATAAGCTGGTTGTAGCTAGGGCG
>CABZDW010000003.1 GCA_902524545.1 uncultured Pelagibacteraceae bacterium | reverse complement strand
TTGGAAAAACAACAACTGTCATCAATTTAGCATCAGCGTTATCTCAACTTGGTAAAAAAATTTTAGTAATTGATTTAGACCCTCAAGGGAATGCTACTACAGGATTAGGATTATCAAATACCTCTCAATCTGATCAAACAATTTATGGAATTCTCAATGGCACAATGTCGATTTCGAACGTTATTAAAAAAACAAACTTTCAAAATCTTGATTTAATATCATCGAATGTAGATCTGTCCGGATTGGAGGTTGAGACTGCTGGTGATAGTGATAGAGCCTTTATACTTAAGGCTAAATTAACCGCGTATTTAAATGATTCTAGAGGATTATATGATTATATCCTCATAGATTGTCCTCCTTCTTTGAGTCTTCTAACAGTAATGGCTTTGGTATCATCTAACTCACTGCTTGTGCCATTACAAACAGAATTTTTTGCCTTAGAGGGACTTACACAGCTTATGAAGACTATTGAGAGAATTAAAACTAACTTGAATCCTCAATTGGAGATCCAAGGCATACTTTTAACTATGTATGATCGAAGAAATAAACTTTCATCACAGGTTGAACAAGAAGCGAGAGATTATTTTAAAGACAAAGTTTACCAAACTGTAATACCTCGAAATGTAAGATTATCAGAGGCGCCATCGCATGGAATCCCAGTATTAATATATGACAAGAATTGCCCAGGAAGTAAGTCATATTATAGTTTTACAGACGAGTTCATGGCACAAGAAAATAAAGTTGGGAGTGCTGCATAATGAATAAAATAAAAAAAGGACTTGGTAGAGGATTATCTTCCTTAATCGGTGAAACTAAGGTTGAGAATAAAACAAATAATCTAAGTTTAGCCGAGATAGTTCCAAATAAATATCAACCAAGAAAAAATTTTGATGAAGAAAACTTAAATGATTTAGTCAATTCAATAAAAGAAAGGGGCGTCATTCAGCCAATTATAGTTAGAAAATCTAATACGAACAATTCCAAATATGAGATTATAGCTGGAGAAAGAAGATGGTTAGCAGCTCAGAAAGCAGGACTACATGATATTCCGGTCGTTGTTACAGATGCAGACGATCTTAAATCTTTAGAATTTGCAATTGTAGAAAACGTACAAAGACATGATTTAAATCCTTTAGAAGAGGCACAGGGTTATAAAAGATTAATAGATGAATTTGCGTATGATCAGGATAAGGTATCCAAATTTATCGGAAAAAGTAGAAGCTATATTTCTAACTCATTAAGGTTACTTAATTTACCAAAAGAGGTTCTTGATTTCGTAGAGCAAAAGAAAATCACCGCTGGTCATGCAAAGATATTAGTAGGGCTGGATAACGCTATTTTTCTAGCAAATAAATTTATTGAAAAAAAATTATCTGTAAGACAAGCAGAAAATTTAGTTAAAATATTTAGAAAAACTAAAAGAAATACCTCCAGCAAAGTTGATTCAAATATCCGAGATTTAGAAAGCTCTATATCTGAAAAAATTGGACTTAGTGTTTCTATTAAAAATAATAAAAACAATAAAGGTACAATATCATTTTACTACAAAGAGCTTGATCAATTAAACAAGATAATTGATATAATTAAATCTGGATATTAGTATTTTTAACTTTTTCTAAAATCATGTTGTTTATGATTTGATTAGAAATCTGAGGATTTTTTTTAATTAAACTTTCAGTATTGTTTAGATCTACAATAAAACTCTCGATATCATTCAATTCCCATATTTTGATTTGTTGCTTAATTATATTTTTATCCTTCCAGAATATTGGAGGCTTAAATGAGTTAATTACTTGATCAATATTATTATTTTCTCTTAAATTTAATCTTAACTTTCTTAGCCTTTTTAACTTAATTAAAAAAGTTCTTAAAATTAAAATATTATCATCGCTGGATGGTATATTTTCGTTAAGAATATTGAGAGTTTTTTTTTTATTTTTGTTCAGACAGTTATCTACTAATTCTCCAGCACTGTAATTTTCGCTTAGATTTGTTATTCTTAAAATATCTTCTAATTCTAATTTTTTGTTATTTTGACTTAGATTAATAATTTTTTGTAATTCATTTTTTAAGTTAATTCTATCTCCTTGTGATCTATCAATAATTAAATTTATGTTTTCAGAAGATAAATCAATCTTATTTTCAAACAAAATTCTCTTTGCGATCGATAAAAGAGCTTGTGGAGTATCTTCGTAAAAAGGAACAATTAGTACAAGCTTTTCTCTTTCAAAATAATTCCTAAGTTTTGATTTTTTATCCAATCTTTTTGCAAGCAAAATTATAAAAACGTCATTTATATTTGATTCAATTATTTCTTCTATTAAATTTAATATTTTGTCAGAGACATCAGATATTAAAATTAATTTCTCATTTTCAAAAAAAGACTTGGAATAAATATTTTCTAAAAATATTTGTTTATTTTCAATTATATCTTTTTCAGTATATTTGAAGGTGTTTTCTTTTGTAAATTGAGCAAAATTAGCTTGAATAACATCTTGTTTTTGACCGTCATTTTCACCATAAAATAAAAAATAATTAGTTTTATCTTTAAATTTTTCTACTTCATAATATTTAGAGATCATTTTCAATATTGCTTAAAAAGGTATTTATATCTTGCAAAATTTGTGAAATCATATTTTTTTCAAGATTGATTTTGTATTGATCAAGTTCAAATTGGTTTTTTTTGGAATTATATGACATTTGTTTGGTAAATTTTTTTTCGTATTTTTTATTATTGATTTTATCAGTTAAATATGCCTCAACTGTTAAAACTAATTTATAGCTTGTTGCATTACCTTTTTTGTCTTTTGTGACAACGTTTTCTTGTTTAAAAGAATTAAGATTTAAATCAAAAATATTTTTTGCATCATTTTTCTGTAAATTTTCCAAACCTCTTATTATCTCTCTACCCATATTTTTGTCGCCTGAAAAATTTATAGTATTTATTTTAATATTTTTGTCCTTCTTAATTTGATACACGGGAGAGTAGCCACAACTTAATAAGAATAAAAAAATAAAAAAGTATTTAAAATTTTTCATGATTAACTGATAATAAAGTTAATTAATTTATTTTCTATATATATTGTTTTTATAATTTCTTTATTATCAAGGTATTTTTTAATTTGTTCATCCTTTTTGATGTTTTCAATTAATGTTTTTTTATCAACTGATTTACTAATTAGAAAAACTTTTCTTTTTTTACCATTTATTTGAGTCACAATATTGAACATTTCCTGCTCTAGATATTTTTTATTAATTTTAGGCCACTCCAAATTTTCTGTTGATATTTTTAATTTTTCAAGACATTCATTTGAAAAATGAGGTACTATTGGATTTATTATTTTTAAAATATTTATATAATTTTGTTGAAAGTTGCATCCCCAATCTTCTTTATTTGTATGTTGATTTAAAAAAGAGTAAATTTTATGAATTGAGGCAATGGTTACATTAAAACCAAATCTATCTAAGTCATCACTAAGTTTTTTAATTATCTGGTTTGTAAATTTTTCTAATTCATTATCAAAGTTGATAAATTTTTTTTTGTTACTTTGAATTTTTTCATTTAATGTCCACAACTTTTGAAGAAATTTGAAAGACGCATTTATGCCAGTATCAGACCATTGTATGTCTTTTTCTGGTGGACTATCAGACAAAATAAATAATCTTACTGCATCAGCTCCGTACATCTTAATAATTTTTTCTGGATCGATGGTATTCTTTTTAGATTTTGACATCGACTCTGATGGACCAACTTTAACTTTTTCACTTGGGTTATTGTTTAAGAAAAAATTTTTACCATCTTTACTGAAAACATCATCTGGATAAATCCAGTTATTATTTTTATCTTTATAAGTTTCGTGACAAACCATTCCTTGGGTAAATAAACCTTCAAATGGTTCTCTTAAATTTATATTTTTGTTATTTAAATTGATAGCCCTCATAAAAAAACGTGAGTAAAGAAGATGTAATATTGCGTGTTCAACACCACCAATATATTGATCAACAGGCATCCAATAATCTAATTCGTTTTTATCAAACGGTTCTTTAATATTTTGTGCAGAGCAAAATCTTAAGTAATACCAAGAAGAGTCCACAAAAGTATCTAAAGTATCTGTTTCACGTTTGCATTTAATCCCGTTTATCTCAACTTCCTTCCATTTTTCCTGAGCATCAAGCGGATTGCCATTAGTATTAAGATCTATATTTTCTGGGAGTTTAACCGGTAGGACTTCTTCTGGTATTTTTACTACATTATTTTTTTCATCGTAAGCTATTGGAATAGGACATCCCCAATACCTTTGTCTTGATATTCCCCAGTCTTTTAATCTAAAATTAGTTTTTTTTTTACCTAAATTTTTGTCTTCTAGAATTCTTATTGTTTCATTTATTGATTGATCTGGAACATTTAAATTATTTAAAAATTTAGAGTTTATAATTATGCCAGGACCAGTATAAGCCTCATCCTCGACTTTATAGGTGTCATCTTTATCAATAGGTCTAACAACAGTTTTTATTTCAAGATCATATTTTTTTGCAAAATCAAAGTCTCTTTGGTCGTGAGCTGGACATCCAAATACTGCACCAAATCCATAGTCCATCAAAACAAAATTAGCAAAGAAAACAGGGACTTTCGATTCATTTTCAAGTGGATTAATAGCAGTTAGTTCAGTTTTAAATCCTATTTTTATTGCTTGAGCAATAGATTCTTCTGTTGTGCCTGTTTTTGAACATTCTTTTTTAAATTTCTGGAAATCTTTATTATCCTCATAATATTTAGAGAGAGGATGATCAACTGATAGTGCTAAAAAAGAAAATCCAAACAAAGTATCTGGTCTAGTTGTATAGCATTTGATTGATTTTATTTTTTCTGAGCCTTCAATCTTAAAATCAATCTCACACCCAAATGATTTACCAATCCAATTTTTCTGCATTGTTTTAACTTTGTCTGGCCAATTATTTAAAGTTTCTAGACTATTTAAAAGTTCTTCAGAAAAATGGGAAATTTTAAAAAACCATTGATTAAGTTTTTTTCTTTCAACAATAGCTCCAGATCTCCAGCCTTTTCCATCTATAACTTGCTCATTTGCTAGAACGGTCTTATCTATCGGATCCCAATTTACATAACTTTCTTTTCGATAAACGAGGCCTTTGTCGTACAGATCCAAAAATATTTTTTGCTGGTGTTTAAAATAATCTGGTGAGCATGTTGAGATTTCTCTATCCCAATCAATAGATAGACCCAACATTTTTAATTGGGTTTTCATTACCTCAATATTTGTTTCTGTCCAAGTTTTAGGGTTTAGATTGTTCTGTTTTGCTGCGTTTTCTGCTGGCATTCCAAATGAATCCCACCCCATAGGATGGAGAACATTAAATCCCTTTAAAGTTTTGTATCTCGAAAGAACATCTCCAATTGTATAGTTCCTAACGTGTCCCATATGAATTTTTCCAGAAGGATATGGAAACATTTCCAGACAATAAAATTTTTTTTTATTCTTATCTATTTCTGATTTGAAAGATTTATTTTTATCCCAATATTTTTGCCATTTATTTTCGACTAGCTTAAAATTATATCTTTCCACAGTAATTGATTAATTTAAATTTATTTTTTATTTCTATTTTTTTCTACTATCACCTTGCTTAGGATCTCCAATTATATATGGATTTTCTTTTATATTTTTGTCAATTATTTCTTTTTGATATTTTGTAGCCTTTTTTAATATGCTTAAATTAAGATCCGCAACCAAATCATTATTATTTTTACTAATTGAACAATTAGTTAAACTGTCGGAACACTTTTTTAAATAAACATTTATATCTAAAGCATCTGATCTAATTTCATTTGTTAAAAATCTTACAGAAATTTTCACGGACTCATTAGCTGAATTATTTTCACTATACCAATCAGTAATTACTATACCGCCGCTATAATTTGCAGAAGCTAAAGGCATAAAGTCTAAGGTATCAAGTGTAGCGCGCCACAAAGGATTTGCACTAGCAAACTCATAGTTTGTTCCTTTATTAGCACCACCCATTAATCTAAAACCTTTTCCTTCATTTAGATTTCTCTCTACCCTTTTTCTTGGATCAGGCGGAAAATCCTTAGCACTTACTTTTTTAGGTTTTAAGGCCTCACATCCTGTTTGAGTTAGAAGTATAAATATTGAAAATAGAACTAGTATATTTTTCTTAAAAACTATCATTTTAGGCATAAACCTTATTAGCATAAATTCTATTGTTTAAAATTAGATAATGATTATACCATCCTAAAAGCCCTAAAACACTCGCTAAAAGTGATGCAAAAATACAACACTAATTGAAATTATTACTTAATTTAATAAAATTTTATAATGAAATCACTGTTTTTTGCTAAAAGTACCCTGTTTATAATTAATTATAAAAAGGAGTAAATTTATGAACAATTTAAAAAAAGTAGGATTAACTGCTTTAGCTACTACTCTTGTAACATCAGCTTCAGTTGCTGGTGAAATGAGTATAAGTGGTGGTGCAGCTCTATCTTACACAGGTCTTAGCACCGCATCAGATGCTAACCCGTGGGCTATGGGTGACAGCATTAAATTCAGTGGTGGTGGAGACCTAGACAATGGTATGACTGTATCAGTTTACTACGAGTTAGATGGTGCAGCTCCTCCAAGTGGTCACAAAAACTTTGATGACTACAATCTAAAACTTGGTATGGGTGATATGGGAACTTTATCTTTCTCAGGTGACTCAAGCTCAGGAAGTGGTGTTGATAAGTTAAAAGACATCGTTCCAAATGCTAACACTCCAGTTTATGAAACAACTGATAGTACTGACAGTGGTTTGATTGATGCTTCAGGTAACGCACAAACTGGTCAGTGGGGTTATGACATTACTGTAGGTGATGTAGCTCTTTCAGCATCTTACAACGGTGCGCCAGGAGGTTCAAAAACTGCTGAAACTGGTTATGCAGTAATTTACAGTGGTTTAATGGATGGTTTAGAGTTAAGTGCTGCTTACTTTGATGATGGTGATGAAGCAGAAAACGACACTATGGGTGTTAAATACACTATGGGGTCATTAACTGCAGCTTACCAAATGACTAAAGTAGATTACACTGCAACTGGAACTAAAGACCAAGATGCGAAGCATTATGGTGTTTCTATTGCAATTAATGAGAACTTTTCAGTATCAGCTGGTCAACAAGATATCGAGTTTGACGGTGCAGCAGAAGATGAGAAGAACTCAGGTGTTGGTGCTTCATACACAATGGGATCAATCTCAATGAGTGGTGGTTTCAACAAACTTGAGAACAAAGGTGGATCAACAGCAGCAAAAGACGTTGAAGCTTCTATCTTCGCTATCTCGTTTGCATTCTAATCATTTGATTAGTTAATTTTATTAAGGCCCCTAATTTTTAGGGGCCTTTTTTTTAAAGTAAGAAATACCAGCAAAACCAAAAGGTTTAATCATATTAAGTTTTCTTAAATTTTTTTCATTAATACCACCTAATGAAACATCTCTCATTTTTGTTATCTCTCTAAGTTTAAGATACCTATAAATATTTAATTGAGGATTTGTTTTCTTTTTAAATAAAGGAGATAAAAAGATTTCTTCAATATTTTGAAGTTCTTTCATTTTTATTTCTTTAAGATTATGTGCTGAACCTATAATTTTAAATTCTCTTTTAAAATTATTAAATTTGAGGTTTAAATTTTTATTTGTAGAGGGGATGTAGACTCCATCAGCATTTATTTTTTTAGCTAATTTGATGTCATTACTGATATAAAAACGTCTTTGATTTTTTTTGCAGAAATCACGTAATTTGATTATAATTGATAATGAAGTTTCTTTATCTTTATTTCTCCATATAAAAGATATACTTTTGTCAAAATTAATTAAGTGATTTTTATTAAACTCATCTATAAAATAGTATTTATTTAAATTATTAATATGCATCATACTGAAAGTAATTTAATTGAAATTAAGAGCAAAATTAAGAATAAAATCAATTTATTATCTCAGAATCTATATCATCCAAAAATAATTGCTGTATCAAAAACTTTTAAAGAACAAGATATATTACCCTTATTAAATTACGGTCATTGTGACTTTGGTGAAAATAAAGTTCAAGAGGCTTTATTAAAGTGGCCAAATCTTAAGGAAAAATATAAAAACGTAAAATTACATATGTTAGGAAAGCTGCAAACAAATAAAGTGAAGTTTGCTGTTGATATATTTGATTATATCCATTCTCTAGATAATCTTAAACTTGCTAATAAGTTAGCAAACGAAATTCATAAAAAAAATAAAAAAGTAAAGATATTTATTCAAATCAATTTGGGTGGAGAAAAACAAAAATCTGGAATAGAGCCTAATGATTTAGAAACATTTTACAAAAATTGTTTATCATTAAAATTAGACATTATAGGAACAATGTGTATTCCTCCAGATAACCAAAATCCAAAATTATTTTTTAAAGATCTACTTATTTTAAACAATAAGATCAAACTTTCTGAGATTAGTATGGGTATGACTAATGATTACTTGGAAGCACTAGAATTTAGATCAACATATTTAAGGATTGGTACAGGTATATTTGGTCGAAGAACTAATTAATTTTAATTTTAGTTTTTTTATTGATTAATTTTGCTAAAATTAAAAAATCTTTTTCACTTAATGCAACACACCCTTTTGTTGGTAAATAATTTGTTGTTAAATGTAAAAAAATTGCACTTCCTTTGAATTTAATAGGATTTTTATAATTATATTTTATTAAAATAAAAAAATCGTACTTAAAATCTTTACGGTATAATTTTTCATAACTTATTTTAAGATTTTTTTTTATTTTTATTAATTTATTATAAAATTTGCTGTTTGGATCATCGCACCATCCCATGTTTTTTTTAATAGATATTGATTTAAGTTTTGAAAAAGGTTTTTGTACTCTATCTGATCTGTAATAAATATTGCCTAAATTGAATACCCCTTTAGGAGTTGTTAAATCACCCTCAACTTTTTTTTTGGAAAATCCCTTTTCTCCAATAGAACACTTAAATCTAAAATCATCAATTAAAAGTGTATCTTTATTTTTGACAATAATTATCATATCTTAAAAAAATGAATTCCCGAATTTTAATAATATACGAATATCAAATTTTATACCAAATATTAAATGAAATTAGTGAAAATTTAAATTTTGAGATTATTCAAACCAACAACAACGATTTTAAAGAATTAAAGCATGATCCCAACAAAAACTATTTAATTATTTCAAAAAAAAAAATTGAAGGAATTAAAAATAATTTAATCTTAGAAAATATACCAATTAAATTTGAAAAGTTTGTTGAAATAATCAATATTAAGTTTTTAAAAAATAAATTTTTAGATCAATCACACATAAAGATAGGAGATTATAATTTAGATTTGAATTCTAGAAAAATTTCACATGGGAATAAAATTTTAAATTTAACTGAAAGAGAAACAAATTTAATAATCTTTATTAAAGATAAAAAGCATGTGTCGGTTAAAGAATTGCAAAAAACGGTCTGGGATTATTCACCAGATTTGGATACACATACTGTTGAAACGCATATTTATAGATTAAGAAAAAAAATGAAAGAAACTTTTGGAAATGAAAGTTTTATATTAAACACTAGCAATGGTTATTCAATAGATTAGTGATTAAATTCTCGCACCTATTTTTTGAATAATCTTTGAAGATAATTCCGTTCCTTTAATTAAACACTCTTTAACATTTAATTGGTTAATAATACCATGAAGATATCCGGCAGCGAATAAATCCCCTGCTCCAGTCAAATCTTTTATTTCAAAATTAGATTGGGCATTGACCTCTACAACCTGGTTTCCGTTTATTGAAACTGCACCTTTTTCACCCCTAGTAATTATCACACTTTTTTTAATTTCTTTTGAAAATGAGATGGCTTCCTCAAATGTTTTTGAATCAATTAAGGATAACATTTCTTTTTCATTCGCAAAAACAACATCTAATTTATTCTTAACTAATTCCATAAAATGTGGCTTATGTCTTTCTACACAAAATAGATCTGATAGTGACATAACAACTTTTTTTGAGTGAGCAATAGCTTTATCAAAAGCTTTTTTTGGATCACCTTCATCCCACAGATAGCCCTCTAAAAAAACCATCTCTGCACTTTTTATATCTTCTTTTTTAATATCAGTATCATTAATCCTTCCAGCAGTGCCAAGAAATGTGCACATTGTCCTTTCAGAGTCAGGTGTTATTAAAATTAAACAAGATCCAGTAGGCATTTCCTCTTGTTTTTTTTTGTATAAGTATTTTACTTTTTCTTTTTTTAAACCATCCTCATATTTCTGACCAAGTTCGTCATCGCTAACTTTTCCAATAAAACCCACTTGGTTTCCTAATTGAGATAAACCAACTATAGAATTAGCAACTGATCCACCTGAAATGGTTTCTTCAATTTTTAGAGATGTTATCAATTTTTTAAATTCTACTTCATCTATTAATTTCATAGTACTCTTTGTTAATGAATGTTTTGTTAAAAATTCATCTGATACTTTACAGAGCACATCAACAATAGCATTTCCAATACCTAATATTTTCATTAAGGTTTTTTTGCAATAAATTGTTTTTTTCTATTAGGATAGCAAGAGGTACAAATTTTACAACTCAATCCATAACAATCTCTTGCTTTACAATATTCCCTACCATAGTAGATTATTTGTAAATGTAATTTGTTCCAACATTTTTTAGGAAACAATCTTTTTAAATCATTTTCTGTTTGAACAACATTTTTTCCATTCGTTAACCCCCATCTTTGGGCCAATCTATGGATGTGAGTATCAATAGGAAAAGCTGGATGACCAAAACCTTGAGACATTACTACACTAGCAGTTTTATGTCCTACACCTGGTAATTTTTCAAGCTCTTCAAAAGTTTTAGGCACTTTGCCGTTATAACTCTTGACTAGTATTCTTGACAAGTTGTAAATGCTCTTTGCTTTAATCCTAAAAATACCGATTTTTTTAATTAAAGTCTCTATTTTTTTTCTTCCTAATTTTACAAAATGTTCTGGTTTGTGATATTTTGGATAAATATTTTTAGTTACATTATTTACATTTACATCTGTACACTGAGCAGAAAGAAGAACAGATATTAATAGAGTAAATACATTTCTACTTTTAAGGGGGACTTTAATAGTTGGATATGTTTTATTTAGTATCTTTAATATTATTTTTGCTCTTTGAATTTCATTCATTATTTAAAATTCATTAAGTCTCGCATAGAATATAAACCAGGTTTTTTCTTCATTAACCAATTAGCGGCCGCAAGAGCACCTTCTGAGTATAGCGCTCTATCAAAAGCTTCATGATTAAGTCTTATTATTTCTTTACCACTTGAAAATAGAACCTCATGTTCACCAATAATTTTACCTTTTCTAACTGAATTAAAGTTTATTCTTTTTCCGTAAGGAAATTTTTTTTTATTTAAGTATTTCTTACCTATAATTCCAAAGAAATTTTTGTTTTTCCCTATTGCAATGCCCTCACCTAACATAAGTGCTGTACCAGAAGGGTGATCTTTTTTAAATTTATGATGAGCTTCATAAACTTTACTTAGAAAATTTTTACCAAGAGATTTTGATGCAATTTCGGTTAAATACATCAAAAGATTAATTCCGAGACTCATATTTCCAGCTTTGAGTATCGGAATTTTTTTTGAAATTTTTTTTATTAAATTTTCCTCTTTTAATGTGAAGCCCGTAGTCCCAATTACCATTCTTTTTTTTTGTCTCTCAGCAATCTTAAGAACTTCAAGTGTGCATTTTGGAATTGTAAAATCTATTATAACGTTACTTTTTTTAAAAGCTTCTGAACTATTTAATTTTGGTAAAATACCTAAGATTTTTTTTCTTTGTGTCTTATTTTCTGTGAGACTACTTATTCTAAATCTACTGTCTCTACTAGCAGATTTGATTAGTTGTTGTCCCATTCTACCTAAGCATCCTGTAATTGATATATTTATTTTTTTAGTTGTCATATTGAAAAAACTTTAAATCATTTTTATAATATTCATTCATTTTCTTTATCATGCTTTCATCAAGATTTTTTTTCCAATCATTTTCTGGTCCTTGATAAAAGAATTTTATTTTTCTATTGTCTTTTAAAGAATATACGTTTTCTCCAAAGTTGCCTGCATTTTCTATATTCTGAAGACTTTTAAAATTAGTAGTGTTAATAGAATTGTTAAGCTTTTCTCTATCAATTTTATTATTAAACCCCATTAAAATATTAACAAAATTCACTAGTTTTTCAAAAGTTTGAGTTGGATTTTCAACCATATCCTCGTACCTTATTGTTAGTCTGCGGAATGATTTATTGCTTAACCAAGATTGGTAATTAATTCTCCAAGAGTTAACAATATTTGTTTTCGCATAATTTTTTAAATGTGGGTAGTCTTTTAGTACTAAGTTCTCATTCTGCATATATTTCAATGCTTCATCATAAGTATCGAAATCATTATGATTTTTAACCGAAGTAATTATATTTCTAGGATCTCGAATGATATAAATAACCCCTAAAGAATATTCGGGTTTTGTAAATTCATTTCCAAAAGCTGTTATTAATGAGTTGTGGGTTTTTAAAAACTTTACTTTCTTCTGATCACAAATATCTTTTTGTGAAGTTTCCCAATGTTTGTGTATTTCACCTTCTTTAACTTTTTCATTAAAAAATTGTTTATTTGGATAATCTTGTATTAAATTTAGTTTACCAATGTCAAAAATTCCGTTATCGCAAAAATAATATGCAGTCAGAAAAGACCTTATCCAAGTATTTCCGCTTTTTGGGTATGAAGCAATCCAGATAATCATATTTATTTATTAAACTAGGTATTAATTATTTCAACTTAAATATCTTATGATTAACTAAATTTGAATAATTTAATTTTTCCAAAAATCTTTTGCTTTTTTAAAAAATTTTTTGATACTTGGGTTAGATTTTTCATTCTCTATTTCCCTAAATTTTTCTAAAAGACTTTTCTGCTCTTTATTTAAATAAACTGGAACTTCCGTTTTAATTTGAACATATAAATCTCCAAAATCTCCTCTACGCATAAAAGGCATGCCTTTACCTTTTAACCTAAATTGTTTACCATCTTGAGTTCCATCGGGTATCTTAATTTTTGCTTTTTTACCATCTATTGTTGGGATTTCTATTGTTGTACCAAGTGCTGCATCTGCTATGGAAATTGGAAATTCAAAAAATAAGTTTACATCAGATCTTTTAAATAATTCATGAGATTTAACATTTATAAATAAATATAAATCACCACTGGTACCTCCCCTTGTTCCAGCCTCACCTTTACCAGCAAGTCTAATTCTCGTTCCATCATCAACACCTTTTGGTATTGTTACAGATATTTTTTTTGAGATTTGAGTATTTCCTTGTCCATTACAGATTGAGCAAGGATTAGTTATTTCTTCTCCACTACCCGCACATTGAGGACATGTTTGTTGAACTGTAAAAAAACCTTGATTAGATCTTACTCTTCCATTCCCTCCGCAATAAGTACATCTATCAGGACTAGATCCTGGCCTAGATCCATTTCCTTTACATGTGGTACATTTTTCAGATGTCGAAAATTGGATATTTTGTTTCTTCCCTGCGAAAGCTTCTTCTAATGTAATTGATAAATCATATCTTAGATCTGATCCTCTATTGTTTGAATTTCTTCTCCCAGAGCTTCTTCTTCCACCTCCAAAGTCGCCAAAAAAATCTTCAAATATGTCTGAAAAATCTGCACCACTGAATCCTCCAAAACCCCCAAATCCACCTTGGCCACTACCACCATTTTCAAAGGCGGCATGACCAAAGTTATCATAATTCTCTTTTTTTGATTTATCGGAAAGAATACCGTAAGCCTCACTAGCTTCCTTAAATTTTTCTTCAGCTCCCCTATCGTCAGGATTTTTATCTGGATGATATTTTACAGCTAATTTTCTATATGCAGATTTTAGTTCTTCAGGGGATGCGCTTTTATCTACACCGAGGACCTCATAATAATCTCTTTTTGCCATTTATATACCTCGGAAGATAAATGTATGTTAAGCGCTCTTCTCTTTATTCTCGTCTTTTACTTCCTCAAAATCAGCATCAACAACATTATCCTCTTTTTTCCCCTTATCATCTTTGCCATCATCCTTGTTAGAATCTGGTTTTGTGTTTTGTTGTGATTTATATATTGCTTCTCCAAGTTTCATTGAAGCTTGAACTAGTGTTTCAGTTTTTTTCTTAATATCATCAGTGTTTTCACCTTTAAGAGCTTCTTTTAATTGACTTGAAGCATCCTCAATAGTCTTTTTGTCAGCATCAGATACCTTAGAGCCGTGCTCTTTAAGATTTTTATCTGTAGAATGAATTAAAGTGTCTGCTTGATTTCTTACATCTACAGACTCCCTTTTCTTTTTGTCAGCATCTTTGTTAGCTTCAGCATCCTTAACCATTTTTTCAATTTCTTCATCACTTAAACCACCCGAAGCTTGAATTTGGATTTTTTGCTCTTTACCAGTACCCTTATCTTTTGCTGAGACATTAACAATACCGTTTGCATCAATATCAAATGTTACTTCAATTTGCGGAACACCTCTAGGAGCAGGTGCAATTCCAACAAGTTCAAAGTTTCCTAAAATTTTATTATCAGTCGCCATCTCCCTCTCACCTTGCAGCACTCTAATAGAAACAGCAGGTTGGTTATCCTCAGCAGTTGAAAATACTTGGCTTTTTTTAGTGGGTATTGTTGTATTCTTTTCGATTAATTTTGTAGATACTCCACCTAAAGTTTCAATACCTAAAGAGAGAGGTGTTACATCTAACAATAATACATCTTTAACATCACCTTGAAGAACACCTGCTTGAATTGCAGCACCCATTGCTACAACTTCATCAGGGTTAACACTTTTATTAGGTTCTTTTCCAAAAAAATTCTTAACTTCCTCAATTACCTTTGGCATTCTAGTCATACCACCAACCATCACAACTTCGTCAATTTCATTGGCTGTGATACCCGCATCTTTTAATGCTGTTTTACAAGGCGGCATTGTTTTAGCTATAAGATCTTCGACTAGTGCCTCAAGTTTGGCCCTTGTAAGTTTTAGATTAATATGTTTTGGTCCAGTTTTGTCAGCTGTGATAAATGGTAAATTAATATCAGTCTGTTCTGCTGAAGATAATTCAATTTTAGCTTTTTCTGCAGCTTCTTTTAATCTTTGAAGAGCAAGTTTATCTGATTTTAAATCTATTCCATTATCTTTTTTAAATTCTGCAATTAAATATTCAACTATATTGTTATCAAAATCCTCACCACCTAAAAATGTATCACCGTTAGTTGATTTAACCTCAAAAACTCCGTCACCAAGTTCAAGTATTGAAACATCAAATGTGCCACCGCCTAAATCATAAACCGCAATTTTTTTATTTTGTTTTTTATCTAAACCATAAGCTAATGATGCAGCAGTGGGCTCATTTATAATTCTTAGAACTTCTAGACCTGCAATTTTTCCAGCATCTTTTGTTGCTTGTCTTTGAGCATCATTAAAGTAAGCTGGAACAGTAATTACAGCTTTTGTAACTGCTTGGCCTAAATATTTTTCTGCTGTTTCTTTCATTTTTTGTAAAATAAAAGCTGAGATTTGTGAGGGAGAATATTTTTCTCCTTTAGATTCTATCCAAGCATCACCTTTTTCTGAATTAACAATTTTAAATGGAGCAGCATCTATGTCTTTTTTAACAGATGGATCGTCAAAGTTTCTTCCAATAAGTCTTTTAACTGCAAAAATTGTATTTTCTGGGTTGGTTACCGCTTGTCTTTTAGCTGGTTGTCCAATTAATTTTTCTTCTCCATCAGTAAATGCAACAACTGATGGTGTTGTTCTAGCACCTTCAGCATTTTCTAAAACTTTTGCCTGGCTACCTTCCATAATAGCCACGCATGAGTTGGTTGTACCTAAATCTATTCCAATAATTTTACTCATAATATTTAATTCTTATCGTCATATATGTGTTATTTTTAATTCTACAAGTTGTCTTAAGCATTATTTAATCTCTGGATTTTCTTTACTTTCGTCATTTTTAGTTGTTTTTTCTTGAGTTTTCTTAGCTACGCCAACTAAAGAGGGCCTTAATAACCGATTTTTAATTGTGAAACCTTTTTGAATTTCTTGAACAATTGTCCCTGGCTCCTTTGTATCATCCTCAATTTCCATCATTGCTTGATGAAGGTTTGGATCTAGTTTTTTATTAAGACTATCAATTTGTTTGATGTCATTTTTTTTAAATATAGATATTAGATCTTTGTGAATTATATCAAAATGCTCTAAAGTTTTTTTAAGTGCGTTAGTATCTTTTAGCTTGTCATCACTTTCTAGAATAATCTTGGATCTTTCAAAGTTATCTATTAGGGTTAGTGCTTCTTTAGCGAAAGAAAAACCACCGTATTCAAAAGCATCTTCTTTTTCTTTTTCAAATCTTCGTCTCTGGTTTTCCATTTCAGCAAATGTTCTAGCAAGTTTATCTTCTAACTCTAAAATTTTTTCTTCTGGCGTTAATTCTTTTTTATTTTTTTCTTTTTTTTTATCTGCATCATCATTTATTTGATTTCCATGATGAATAGATTGGTTATTTTCTTCCGAAGCTAAATTTTCATTTTGGATATTTTCTTTTTCTTCTTTTTCCATAAAAGCTTATATGGTAAGAAATCCAGGAATTTCTAGATGTTAAAAAAAAAAATATCAAAAATATTAATTGGTACAAATAATAAGGGAAAACTTAGGGAAATTAAGGGTTTATTACCAAAATCAATTAAAATTTTCTCTACATCAGATTTTAATCTTAAAAGCCCTGTAGAGAATGGTCGAACATTTAAGGAAAATTCATTAATTAAATCAAAGTATTTTTCAAAAAAATCAAATTTAGTTTGTATTGCTGATGACTCTGGTCTTGAAATAGATTGTTTGAATAAAAAACCTGGAATTTTTTCAGCTAGATGGGCGGGACCTAAGGGAGATTTTAGGAAAGCAATTAATAGAGTATATAGAGAGTTAAATAAAAAAGATAAAAATTGGAAAATTAAAAATATCAAAGCAAGATTTGTATGTGCACTGTCAATCTGTTATTTAGATAAAATAATTGCAAGTGTTGTTGGAAAAATCGAAGGTTCTATATCAACTAAAATTAGAGGAAAAAATGGTTTTGGATATGATCCAATTTTTATCCCACAAAAAAAAAGACAAACATTTGGTGAAATGAAGTTTTCTAGTAAATGTAAAATCGACCATAGATCAATTGCATTTAAAAAGATTAAAAAATTTCTATGAGTTTTCCGTTATTAATTTCATAAAAATTTAATTGATGATTAATTTTATTATCTTTAATTTCAAAAACTCCTATTTTACCTTTAAATGTATTTTGGGTTTTAAATGATTTACCTATTTCTAAACCTTCATTTTTAAGAGATAGGTAATATATTAATCCTACTAAATCATAACACAGTAATGACAAGTAACTTGGTTTATAATTAAATTTTTTAAAAAATTTATCAGTAAACTCATCCAAATTTTGTTTATTAATTGAAGGATAATAAATTGGCTGTAAATTCTTTTCCTTTAATAAACTTTGATCAAACCATTGGTTTAAAGTAATTATATATTTATTTTTTGGTGATACATCAGTATACAGTAATGAGGTAACGACACTTTTTAAACTTTCATCAAAATCTGTAATTATAACAGAGTCAAATTTTACATTTCCAAGCGTATATTTTTTTTCAAGATTCTCTATAACTCTTTCTTTATTTGGATCATCAGAATTTTTAACTCGTGATATTTCATCTAATAGATTTTGTTTTCTAATTCCATAATTTGTGATTTTTTCTATTTGTTTTGTTAATTTAGTAGGATCAATATCATATTTGTATTGTTTAAAAAATTTTATCTTTGACTCTTTAATTCCCTTTTTAATTTCTTGGTCATAATTTAAATTTGGAATTAAAAAAATTGTTTTTTTTATCCCACTTTTTTCCAAAAATTTTTTAATTGTATTTAATTGTGAAGAGGAGTTGATACCACTGCTAATAATATTTTTATGAAGATCTAAAGTTCTGTTTGTAAGAGATAAAAAAGTTATACTTTTTACTTTATCCAAAAAAAATAAATTTTTATGAAAAACTGGACCTATAACTAATGATATTCCCATCTTCTCAAACTCTAAAGCCGAACGTAATGTTACATCAGGATTGGATCTAGTATCTTTAGGATATATCTCTATGTCATTATTTTTTATATCAATTAAGGCCATTCTTATTGAATTAAGTATTTGTTTTCCTAAGGACGCGTTTTCTCCTGATAGTGGCACCAACACCCCAATTTTAATTTTTGTTTCTTCGGAATACGAAATAGATGTTCCTAATAATAAAACCAAAAATATAGAAAAAAGAATTTTAAAAAATTTATTCATTTAATGATTTATATAATTTTAGTATTGTATAATTATGACTGTAAACCCTAAATTTCAAAATAAAGAAATTAAAAAAGGTTTATATATAATACCCACTCCCATTGGAAATTTAGGGGATATTACTTATCGAGCAACAGAAATTTTAAAAAAATCAGATTTCATTTTATGTGAAGACACGCGAATTTCGAGAAAATTATTGAAAAAATTTGATGTCAAATCAAAATTATTACCCAATCACAAATTTAATGAGAAGAAAAATTTATCTACAATTATAAATTATTTGATAAATGATAAAATTATATCTTTAATATCAGATGCTGGCACGCCAGGAATATCAGACCCTGGAGCTATTTTGATAAAAGAGTGTGTTGAAGAAAAAATAAATATCTTTCCATTACCGGGACCCTCTGCAGTAAGCACTGCTGTATCTATTAGTGGTTTTTCTGAAAAATATTTTTTTTATGGATTCTTTCCAACAAAACTAAAAGATATTAAAAATGATTTAAAATTTCTGACCCAACTAAATTCATCTATTGTTTTTTTTATCTCTCCAAAAAAAATAAATAAAGCTATTCCCTTTATTAAAAATAATTTTTCTGAAAGAGATATTTTGATATGTAGAGAAATGACAAAATTTTATGAGGAATATTTAAGATACAAAGTTGATGACTTGAAACTTTTTGATGAAAACTTAAAAGGTGAATTAACTTTAGTGATATCTGAAAAAAAAAGAGTAAAAAAAAGTTCTCTTTTATTAAGTGAATCAGATAAGAATAATATAAGAAAAATGATTAAAAAATTAAGCATTAGAGAAATCGTAAATTTAATTTCTCAAAATAATAATATACCTAAAAAAAAAATTTACGACTTTTGCTTACAGATAAAAAATGAAGTTTAAAATTTTTATATTAATATGTGTAACATTATTTTTATCAGGATGTGTTGGTGTTTCCTCTAAGGGCATTTTCGGGACAGGAGTGTCTGTTGCTTTAGATCCAAGATCTTTGGGAACACAGATTGATGACTCTATAATGCAAAAAAACTTGTCAGCAAGATTATTAATAATGGATAAAAAATATTTTTTATCAATTAAATCAAAAGTCCTGGATGGGAGAATTTTCTTAACTGGTAAAGTTAATAATCCAGAAGAAAAACTAAAAATAACAAAATTGGCTTGGGAAACGGAGGGAGCAAGATCTGTGAGAAATGATATCAAAATTAAAGAAAAATTTAACTTTCAACAATCTGCAAAAGATATTTTAATCACTTCACAATTAAGGACAGCTTTAATTTTAAATAAGGAAATAAAGGCAACTAACTACCAGATAGATACTTATAAAAAGAAAATTTATGTATACGGTATAGCTTTAACATCAGATGAAAAAATGTCAGTAATAAAAGAGGCTAAAGAAATATTAGATGTTGAGAATGTCATCGCAAGTATTTTGATTGTTGATGATTTAAGAATTCAAAAAAATTAATTTTTTTTATAATCAATTACATCTGAAGAATACGCTGCAATTGATGCTAAATTAATAATTTCCGAGGTAGAAGTTCTTAGAGGAGCAATCTCTATTGGAAGACCCAAGCCAATTAACAATGGTCCAATAACCTTTGCTCTACTCATTGATTTTATCATTTTGTATGAAATAGCTGCACTATGCTGGCTAGGCATTATCAAGACATTGGAATTTCCAACAATTTCTGAAAAAGGGTATAGTTCTTTATATAACTCTTCTAGAGCAACATCTGGCTGCATTTCCCCGTCAAATTTAAAATCAACTTTATCTTTTTTGAGAATTTCAACCGCATCACTTAATCTTTTAGTTCTGTCAGTGGCTGGTTCTCCAAAAGTAGAATGAGATAAGAAAGCGACTTTAGGATCAAATCCAAACAATCTAACTACTCTAGCAGCTGATTTCGCCATTTCTGCTAGCTGATTTGCATCAGGATATTCAATGACAGATGTATCACATATAAAAATTGTTTTTCCTCTATTAACTATTAAGTTTAGGCCAAACATTATTTCTCCTACTCTAGGATCTACAACTTGAGTTATCTTCTCCAGCGATGAAGAATATCTTCTAGTATTTCCAGTTACCATCGCATCAGCATCCTTACATGCTACCATACAGGATGCCCAAACAACCCTATCATTTCTTACTAAACGATCACAATCCCACTCCAGCATGCCTTTATTTCTTTGAAGTTTTCCAAAAAGATATTTTACATACTTTTCTCTTTTTTTAGCATCTTTTGAATTGACGATTTCTATGTCGAAATTCTCACTGTAACCTATTTTTTTTAGTTGATTTTTAATTAAATCCTCTTTTCCAACTAAGATCGGTATTCCCAAATTAGAGTTTTTAAACGCTATAGCTGCTTTAAGCATATTTTCATCTTCACCATCTGCAAAAATTACTTTTTTGGGTTTTTTCTTTATGTAATTATTTATTCCCTGCATAATTGTAACTGTTGGATCCAATCTTTGTCTTAACTGATCTTTGTAATTATCAAAATCCTTTATATTTATTCTAGCGACACCAGAGTCTATAGCCGCTTTAGCTACTGCAGCAGGAATTACGCTTATAAGTCTCGGATCAAATGTTGAAGGAATTATATAATCTTTGCCGTAATGCGGTCTCTCGCCTCCCATCGCAGCAACAACTTCATCAGGAACTTCCTCTTTAGCTAAATTTGCAATTGCATGAGCGGCAGCAATTTTCATGTCCTCGTTTATAGTTTTAGATCTTACATCTAATGCGCCTCTAAATATGTATGGAAAACCAATTAGATTATTTACTTGATTTGGATAGTCTGATCTTCCAGTGGCCATAATTGCATCACTTCTTACCTCTGCAACTTCTTCAGGTTTAATTTCTGGATCAGGATTTGCGCACGCAAATATAATTGGATTTTTACCCATTTTTTTAACCATATCTTTCGTCAAAGCCCCTTTTGCTGATAAACCTAAAAACACGTCAGCATTTTTGATCACATCTGATAAAGTTCGATGTTTAGTATCAATAGCGTGAGCTAATTTCCACTGGTTTAAATTTTCCCGTCCACTATAGATCACTCCTGTTCTGTCAACCATTGTAATATTTTTTTGTGGAACACCACTTTTTTTAAATAAATTAGCACAAGCCATCGCTGATGCACCTGCACCGTTTACAACTATTTTTACCTGCTCAATTTTTTTTTTGGTAATATCAAGCGCGTTGATTAATGCTGCCGTGGTTATGATTGCCGTACCATGTTGGTCATCATGAAAGACCGGGATATCTAAAATTTCTTTTAGTTTTTCCTCAATAATAAAACAGTCTGGAGCAGCAATGTCCTCCAAATTAATACCTCCAAAACTTGGAGCAAAATTTTTAATACTATTAATTATCTCATTGTGATCCTCAGAATCAATTTCTAGATCAATAGAGTCAATATCAGCAAACCTTTTAAATAATACTGCTTTTCCTTCCATAACAGGTTTTGATGCTAAAGCACCTAAATTACCCATGCCTAAAATTGCAGTACCATTACTTATTACCGCAACAAGGTTTCCTTTACTTGTGTAGTCAAATGCAGTTTCTGGATTTTCACTAATGGCTTTAACTGGTGCTGCTACTCCTGGCGAGTAAGCTAAAGCGAGATCTCTTTTTGTGGTCATATTTTTTGAGGATGAGATTTCAATCTTGCCTGGTTTATTATGACGGTGGTAATCTAAAGCTTCTTTATCTGTATAGTGATCAATTTTTGTTTTTTTCATTTAGCTTAATTAGGTGTACAAATGAGGTAAATTTAAGACTAATATGATTTATGAATTTAGTTAAGTCAACAGGGACTTTTGGTTTCTATACTATTATCAGCAGATTACTTGGATATTTGAGAGATGTTTTAATAGCAATTTTTCTTGGAACAAGTTTTTTGGCTGACGTTTTTTTTGTTGCGTTTAGGATACCGAATACTTTTAGGAGACTTTTCGCTGAGGGAACCTTCAATTCAGCCTTTGTTCCTACCTACACTTCTGAATTAGTTAAAAATAAATCTAGTTCAAATATATTTGCCAATAATGTTTTTAATTTATTATTCTTAATTTTATTCTTTTTAGTTCTAATAACTGAAATTTTTATGCCAATTTTTGTAGGATTAATAGCCCCCGGCTTTGTCGAAGACACTAAAAAATTTGAATTGGCAACTACTTTAACCAGAATTACTTTCCCCTTTTTAATGTTTGTAAGTTTATCTTCTTTTTTTGGTGCCATTTTAAACTCGCATAATAAATTTGCGGCCGCATCAGCAGCGCCTATTATTTTAAATATAGTTTTAATTTCCATTTTATTTTTTGGAAGATATTTAGGAGATGAATTAATTTACTATCTCTCATACGGAATATCTATCTCAGGGTTATTACAATTAATTTTTTTATATAAATTTGTAAAAAAATATTATGTTTTAAATTTCAGTTTTAAATTTAAAATAACTAATAAAGTAAAGTTTTTTTTTAAGAAATTATTGCCAAGTATTTTTTCCTCTGGCGTTACACAAATAAATATTTTAGTCGGGACAATTATAGCTTCGTTCCAAGCGAGTGCTGTATCATACTTATATTATGCTGATAGAATATACCAAATTAATTTGGCAATAGCTGGAATAGCTATTGGTGTTGTTGTCCTGCCTCAGCTTTCAAAGCATGTTCATCAAAAAAAAAAGAAGAAAATATCACTAATTCAAAATAAAGCTTTAGAGCTAAGTATGTTTTTAAGTATACCTGCATCAGTAGCATTAGTTATAGGATCTGAGCAAATTATTTCAGCTTTATTTGGATATGGTTCTTTTGTAGAAAACTCAGTTTTAAATTCCTCAAATGCTCTTTACTATTTTAGTTTAGGACTCCCAGCATTTGCATTAATAAAGGTTTTTTCTACATTTTTTTTTGCAAATCATGACACCAAAACTCCATTTTATATTTCTTTAGTATCTGTTTTACTAAATATTTTGATAAGTATTTACTTTTTTAAAGATATCGGTTTTATAATTATTCCAATAGCAACAACAATATCCTCCTGGTTTAATTCCTTAACATTATTTATCTATTTAAAAAATGATAATTTGTTTGAGTTTGAAAAAACTTTTTTAAACAATTTGTTAAGATAATTTTTGCATCAATCATGATGGGTGTTTTCTTTCAATACCTGATTTTATTATTTGAAAATCAATTAAGTTATGCCTATTTTTTCAAGTCTGCTTATTTATTATTATGTGTTTTATTCACAATAATTTTTTATTTTGGACTGTCATATTTTATCAAAGCTTTTAATTATCAAGATATTAAATTAAAGTATTAGAATATGAAAAAAAAAATTTTTTCTGGAGTTCAACCTACCGGGAATCTTCATCTAGGAAATTATTTAGGGGCAATAAAAAATTTTGTTGATCTAAATAATGACGCCCAAAATAAGTGTATTTTTTGTGTAGTTGACCTTCATGCAATAACTGTAAGCCAAAATCCAAAAGATTTAAAATCAAATACACATGAGACAGTAGCTACATTTATTGCCAGTGGGATCGATCCTAAAAAAAGTATAATTTTTAAGCAGTCCCAGGTGAGTGCTCACTCAGAGACGGCGTGGATTTTGAGCTGTGTTGCTAGAATGGGATGGTTAAATAGGATGACCCAATTTAAGGAAAAGGCTGGGAAAGATAAAGAAAAAGCAAGCATTGGTCTTTATTCATATCCTGTTTTGATGGCAGCTGACATTCTATTATATGACTCAACTCATGTACCGGTTGGAGATGACCAAAAACAACATTTAGAGTTATGTCGCAATATAGCACAAAAATTTAACAATGATTATAAAATTGAAAATTTTTTTATAGCCCCTGAACCTTTGATTAAAAAAGAATTTTCTAGAATTATGAGTCTTAAGGATGGTCTCAAAAAGATGAGTAAATCAGAGGTATCCGACCTGAGTAGAGTAAATTTAACTGATGATAAAGATCAAATAATAAATAAAATTAAAAAAGCAAAAACGGACACTCTACCTTTGCCCTCCGCAATTGAGGAATTAGAAAAAAGACCTGAGGCTAAAAATTTAATTGGTATTTATTCAAGTTTGATGAATAATACACTTCAAGAATCGATTGATGAATTTGCTGGAAAAAATTTTTCAGAATTTAAGGAAAAATTATCGGATATAGTTGTTAATGAAATAAATCCAATTTCATCAGAAATTAAAAAGCTGTTAGATGACAAAGTTTTTTTGGAAAAAATACTTAAAGAAGGATATGAGAAAGCTAATGAAATTGCCTCAAAAAAAATTAAAAAAATTCATGAAATTGTAGGTTTTTGAATATATTTTCATAAAGCAGTACCATTTTTTTAAATATTGCTTATATATAATTTATGTTCATTCAAACTGAAATAACACCAAATCCTAACTCTTTAAAATTTATACCAGGCAAGGTTGTCTCTAGTGCAGGATCATTTGAAGTAACTAAGAACGATAATATAAATAATGAATTAATTAAAAATATTCTTTCAGTAAATGGTGTTGAGGGAATTTTTTTAAGTAAAGATTTCATTTCAGTAAATAAATATGATGAAAATTCCTGGGATGATATTAAGCATATTGTGATTTCTCATATTAATGAATTTTATGCATCAGGAAAAGAATTTGTAATTAATAAAGATCTAAATGAGCAAAATGAAAGCCTTGATGAAATTGAGAAACGAATAGTGCAATTACTTGAAGAGAAAATTCGTCCAGCAATAGCAAGAGATGGGGGAGATATTAAATTTAAAGAATTTAAAGATGGAGTTGTTAAAGTTCAACTACAAGGGAGCTGTTCTGGCTGTCCTAGTTCTACAATGACATTAAAACAAGGTGTTCAAAATCTTTTATGTCACTACTTACCAGAGGTAAAAAAAGTAGAGGCTGTTTAATATATGAGAAAAATCTTAAGAAAAAACAGAATAAAACCATTTAAATATTTTGATGAAAATGGCTTAAGTTCATTTCCAAGAGTTATCTTGAGTAGCGTGCTTGTTATTTTGTTTTTTTATTCTTTACCAATTGTTATTAATTTTACCAGCAATAAGATTGAAAGCTCGGCTGGAATTCAAAATAATTCAAAAGCAATACTTGCATACACTCTTAATAAAAAATCCCTCAATTCATCAAATTCCCAAATATTAAATGAAGATGATTTGTTAATCGACATTTATAGTTTAAATGATCAAGAAACGGATACAGTAAGATTAGATGCTGCAACGATTAAACAACTTTTTGAAGACACAAATTACAAGCTCGATGATGTAAGAAAAAAAAAACTAGTTAAGCCTATAGCTTTAACTTTACTTCCCGCAGAAATAAAAATGATAGAAAGTGTAAAAAAGAGAAAAGAATTTTTTATACAAATAGTTTTGCCATTAATACTAGAGGAAAACAAAAACATCAAACTAGATAGAAAAAGATTATTTGGCATAATTAATAAGAGCAATAACTCAAAATCTGAGAAACTATGGTTAGAAAAAAAATACAAACAATACGGCATACCCTCAAGAGATTTATCAATTTTAAAAAGAAGAATGGATATAGTTCCAGTCTCATTAGCACTTGCTCAAGCTGCTAAAGAAACAGGCTGGGGAACGTCAAGATTTGCACAACAAGGAAATGCTTTGTTCGGACAATGGACGTGGTCAGGAGAGGGATTAAAACCAAAAGACTCCGAGAAAAATGAAGGTCATAAAGTTATGAAGTTTAATGTTCTGCAAGCATCTGTAAGAGCTTACCAAAGAAATATAAATACACATTCAAGTTATGAAGATTTTAGATCAGCCAGAGCAAAATTAAGAGATTTGGGTGAACCATTAGACAGCATGATCTTATCAGAGTATTTAGATAAATATGCTGAAACAGGAAATGAGTATGTGAAAGTTTTACAAAAAATTATTCAACAAAATAATTTAAAAGATTTTGATGATGCAAAACTGTTACCATCAAGTATTGAGTTAGAAAGTTTAATTTAAAAGTTATTATCTAATAATAAATTGTGTTCCAAACCATCTCCATTTACCATTATCATTTAAGGAACAATTTATTCGCCCCCTTCTTGGTAAAAATGGTTCTCTGAATTCTATAGTAAGTTCTTTTTCAACAAGTTTAATATTTGACTTCATCCATTTATCTCCCTCATTAGAATAGCAATTAATATTTTCAATATTTTTTTGATTATCAAAAAATCTTACTTTAAACTTTGGTGGATTATTTTCTTTTGATAGTTTTTTTTCTTCAGGCTCTAAGTTTTTATATTCAAGAGGATAATAGTTTATTATTGATTTAAATCTTTTAATTTCCCCATATTTTTCATTAATCGGAAATCTTGGAAGCTCAAATTTATTTTTATTTACATCAATAATCCCAGAATGTTGTCCAAATGCAATTTTGAAATTTTGAGATATATAATTTCTCATAAATCCCGAATATTCTCCAAATGGGTAAGAGAATAAAGTTGGCACGTATCCTAATTTTTCTTTAAAGATTAAATTTGATGTTTTGATGTCATTTAGAAAAATTTCCTCTGATTTATCAATTAAATAATCATGAGAGTGTGAGTGATGTCCAATAACTCCAAATTCGCTATGATCAATTTCTTTAATTTGATCCCAGTTCATGTATCCATTATTTCCAACAGGTTCAGTGGAGACAAATAATACAAATGGAATTTTATTTTTTTTTAAGTAAGGCCAGGCATGATCATAAAAGGATTGAAATGCATCATCAACAGTAAGAAGAATCTTTTTTTTCTTTTTTGGAACATTAAACTCATCTTCAAAATCTTTTGGATGATAAAAGGTGAAATTAGCACCCAAAATAAGATCAATATGTTCCTTGAAAATATTGATTGATATATTTGTTGATGGATATTTAAATTCATTAAATCTATGGTACATAATAGATAGTACACCCTCATCGTTAGAAAAATACTTAACATTATTTTCTTGTGAGTTTGCATTAAAAGTAAATATAATTAAAAAAATGAATAAATTAATTATAGATGCTGTAAAAGATAATATTTTTTTTATGATCATTGATAATCATAATACTTATAGTGTTACTCATGAAAATAGTAAAAATAATTATGAAAAACTTATTGTTTTACTTATGGATTTTTTAAAAATTAATAATTTAGAGGTAGGTGATATTGAATCAATTTATATAAATAGAGGTCCTGGCAGTTTTGCAGGTATTAGAAATTCTTTATCAACAATAAAAGCAATTCATATGATAAAAAAAATCGATTATTATTGCTTTAGTTTTAAGGACTTTAAGAATGAAATTAATATTAATTATGAGAATATACCGCATCTTTGCAGTAAATTTAACCTTAAAAAAAATTTGATTAAACCTTATTATATAAGTTAAAATTAGATATGTCAGATTCAACAGATACAATTGAGCAAAAGTGTTTAGCCAAAGGCGTTAAACTTACTGAGCAAAGAAAAATTATTGCAAAAATAATTTCGGAGTCAAAGTCTGAATATGGAGAGTCAGATCACCCAGATGTAGATGAGCTTTATAACCGTGTTTCGAAAATTGACTCAAAAATTAGTATAGCTACAGTTTACAGGACAGTGAAATTATTTGAAGAGGCTGGTATATTGACAAAACACGATTTTAAGGGTGGAAAAGCAAGATACGAAGCAATGATCGAAAGCCATCATGACCATTTGATAGACATTAAAACAGGTGAGATCATAGAATTTGTGGATGATGAAATAGAAAAACTTCAAAAAAAAGTTGCAGAAAAATACGGTTATAAATTAGTAGATCATAAATTAGAATTGTATGGGGTTAAAAAAAAGCCTCAATAAATGAATCAAAAAATTTTTATTAAAACTTTTGGGTGTCAAATGAATGAGTATGACTCTAATAGAATATTAGATACTGTAAAAAAAATTGGTTATGAAAAGACAGAAAAATACGAAGATGCTAATTGTTATTTATTAAACACATGTCATATAAGGGATAAAGCTAAAGAAAAAGTTTATTCTGAAATAGGTAGAGTAAAAAAAATCTTTAGATATAAAAAAAAACCATTAGTTATTATTGCAGGCTGTGTTGCTCAAGCAGAAAATCAAGAGATGCTGAAAAGAGAGCCTTTCATTGATTTGGTAATAGGTCCTCAAGCTTACCACAAAATTAATGATACGATTTTGAATTATATTGAAAAAAAAAGTAAACTTGAAGTAACCGAGTTTGATGCAGTTACAAAATTTGAATATTTGAGTAAAATAAAAAATAAAAAAGGAAAGGTTTCATCTTTTTTAACAATCCAAGAAGGCTGTGATAAGTTTTGTCATTTTTGTGTAGTTCCTTATACTAGAGGACCAGAGTACTCAAGACCACCTAGCCAAATTTTAGATGAAGCAAAATATTTAATCGACAACGGCGTAAAAGAAATAACTTTGTTAGGTCAAAATGTTAATGCTTATGAAAGTAATGGTTTTCGTTTATCAGATTTAATAGTAAATATTGAAAAATTAAATGGAATTAAAAGGGTAAGATATACAACATCTCATCCTAAAGATATGACTGATGATTTGATTGAGATTTATAAGAGTTCAAATAAACTTATGCCTCTGATACATTTACCAGTACAGAGCGGATCGAATAAAATATTAAAATTAATGAATAGAAATCATTCTATTGAGAATTACCTTGAAACATTTAATAAGCTAAAAGAAATTAATTCAAAAATAGAGTTTTCAAGTGATTTTATAATAGCCTATCCTGGAGAAGAAAATCATGATTTTGAAGATACTTTAAATTTAATTAAAAAAGTAAAATTTATAAATTCTTATTCATATATTTTTAGCCCTAGACCTGGAACCGTCTCTGAAAATTCAAATTTAATTGACAAAAAAACTTCATTTGAAAGATTAGAAAGAATTCAAAATGAGTTGTTCAGAAATCAGATTCAAAAGAATAAATCTTTAGAAAATAGTATTGTAGAAGTATTAGTTGAAAATTTTACAGACGATAAAACCAAAACATTCGGAAGATCCAAGCACATGACATCAGTAATCTTTGACGGTAAAAGAAGTGATATTGGAAAAATTGTTCAAGTAAAAATTCATAAAAGTAATAGAAGCACTTTATTTGGTGAAACTATAGATAATTCAAATCAGAAAGTTGCATAAATTTGAGTGAAATAACAAGAAAAAATATTGATCAAGCATTAAAGTTTGTTTACTCAGATAATAACTCTTTAAGTGTAATATTTCATGATAACAATTTGTTAATGGGTGTTGTTGGTGAATTTAATAAAAATTTACAGGAACTTGAAAAAATTACAAAATGTAGTTTATATTCAAGGGGAAATTCTATTCTTATAAAATCAGATCCAGAAACAAATGAAAAAGTAAAGAATGCGATCCAATTTTTAGTTAATCAATTTATTAATAATGGAAATGTCGAAAATAAAGATATACTTTCCTCTGTAGACAAATTTATGATTAATGAAAAAATAAAAAACAATAACGTAACTGATATAATTAAAACTCCTAAAAGGTCTATAATTCCAAGATCTGAGAAACAAAAAAATTATGTTAGAGCTTTAAGACAAAGTAATATTGTAATTTCCGCCGGACCAGCAGGAACAGGTAAGACTTTTTTGGCTGTTGCTGTCGGCCTTACTATGCTTTTGGAGAAAAAAATTGAAAGAATAATTTTGTCAAGACCCGCAGTTGAGGCTGGAGAACGTTTAGGATTCTTGCCTGGTGACATGAAAGAGAAAGTAGACCCTTATCTAAGACCGTTATACGACTCTTTATATGATCTTTTTGACTTTGAAAAAATCCAAAGAATGATTGAAATTGGAGATATAGAAATTGCACCATTGGCTTTTATGAGAGGTCGAACTTTGAAAAATTCTTTTGCAATTTTAGATGAAGCACAAAATGCTACAGATACTCAGATCAAAATGTTTCTTACCCGTATTGGTGAAAATTCAAAAATCGTAGTTAATGGAGACCCAACTCAAATTGATTTACCTAACAAAAGTATGTCTGGATTAGTTCGGTCAAAAGAATTGCTTGGTCATTTAAAAGAGATATCAATAGTTGATTTTGATCATTCAGATGTTGTCAGGCATCCACTTGTATCAAAAATAGTAAAAGCATACTCAAACAATGATCAAAGTTAATGTCTTCTCCGAGGAGAAGGCTTGGTCAAAAAGACTTAAAAATACAAATCTTTTTTTTGAAAAAATATGTAAGGCTTTTCCAAAAAGATACCAATTTCTAAATAAAAAAGTTACATTAAGTTTATTACTTTCCAATAATAGAAATATTAAAAAGTTAAATAAAAATTTTAGAAATAAAAACAAATCTACTGATATTTTATCTTTTCCGTTTAGTAGGAAAATTAAAATTTCAAAAAATGTATATTTGGGAGATATAATAATTAGTTATAACTATTTAGATAAGCCTAAGTCTCAAGATTTAAAGTTATTTAAGGAAAAAATTATCAAAATATTCATTCATGGTTTTCTTCATCTGTTAGGTTTTAATCATATAAAAAATAAAGATTATTTCAAAATGTTAAAAGAAGAAAATCTTTTATATAAACATGTAAAATCTAAAGTAAATTAATTTGAAAAAAAAAATTTATATTGACTCAACTATACTATTTTTATTAGGTTCCTTTACATCATTAAGCTTACCTCCTTTTAATTATATCTTTATCAATTTTTTTACTTTTAGTTTTTTTTATATTTTTTTGATAAAAATTTTTAAAGCCAGTAAAAACAAAAAATTATTTTTTCTTTACGGGTGGTTATTTGGACTTGGATATTTTACAAGTAATCTTTATTGGATTTCAATATCATTAACTTTTGATGAAAGTTTTAAATTTTTGATACCACTGACTGTTGTTTTAGTTCCAGCTTTTTTAGCTTTATTTTATGGTTTAGCATCATTTTTATTTATAACCTTGAAGCCAAAGAAAAATTTAAGCTCTTTTTTACTTTTTTCTTTGATATTTGGATTAATTGAATTCATAAGGGGAACAATTTTAACTGGGTTTCCATGGAATTTGATTGCTTATAGTTTTTCTGAACATATTAAAATTTTACATATTACATCAATTATTGGCACTTACGGCTTCAATCTTTTTTGCATCTCCCTTTTTGCTAGCCCATCATTTTTTATTTTAAGGGACAGCAATAAAGAAATCATTGTTTGTATTTTTTTTCTTATAACAACATTTTCCTTTTATGTTTTTGGCTCACAAAGATTAGAAAAGTTTAGCAATACCGAGTCAAATAAGCTTAACTATAAAATACGAGTTATAAGTTCAAATATTAGCATAAATAGATTCTATAAAGACTCTGACCCTACCCAAGTAATTGATGATTTAATTAAAATTAGTTCACCTCAAATTAATGAAAAAACAATTTTTATTTGGCCTGAAGGTATTTTACCAGACATATCAAAAGATCAACTAAAAGAATACAAATTTTTATTTGAGAATGAATTCAATGAAAATCATATAATATCAATTGGTATCAATGATGTAAAAAAAGAGGGTCAAATTTTAAAATATTTCAATTCATTTACAATTTATGACCATAAACTTAAAATATTGGACACATACAACAAAGTTAATTTAGTCCCATTTGGGGAATTCTTGCCCTTTGAAAAAATACTAAGTCTCATAGGATTAAAGACAATAACTAATAATTATCAATCTTATTCAAGAGGAAAAAATAGAAAGATTATAGAAGTGAATAAACTTAACTTTTCAGTGAGACTGTTACCTCTTATTTGTTACGAAATAATTTATACAGGTAACATTTCCAAAAATAGAGATTTTGATTTTATTGTAAATATTTCTGAGGATGGTTGGTTTGGTGAGTCTTTAGGTCCCCATCAACATTTTGTGCATAGTATTTATAGAGCTATTGAAAGTGGTAAATATGTTTTAAGATCTGCTAATAATGGAATAACTGCAATAGTTAATCCTATGGGAGTTATTGAAAAACAAGTTGATTTAAATCAATCTGGTTTCGTTGATTTATTTGAAACTAAAAAAGTAGAGTCAACAATATTTTCAAAATATGGAAATAAAATATTCGTATTAATAATTTTATTGTATATTTCTTTTATATTTTCATTTAATAGAATTAGAAATGAGTAATTTAAAGAATTATCTTTTTACAAGCGAGTCTGTTTCTGAAGGACACCCAGATAAAGTTTCTGATAGGATTTCAGATATGGTTGTAGATACTTATATTTCTCGAGATCCGTATTCCAGAGTAGCTTGTGAAACACTAACCACGACTAATAAGGTTGTTTTAGCTGGCGAGGTAAGAGGTCCTGAAATTAAAAAAGATGAATTAATTGAAAAAGTTAGAGGCTGTATAAAAGATATCGGCTACGATCAAGAGGGCTTTACTTGGAGAGAAGCAACTAAAATCGAAAGTCATTTGCATTCCCAATCTATTGACATTGCTATGGGTGTGGACTCGAGTGGAAATAAAGATGAGGGTGCTGGGGATCAAGGTATTATGTTTGGTTATGCATGTAGTGAAACAGAAGAATTGATGCCAGCGCCGATCCATTATTCACACAAAATTTTAAGATTAATGGCTGAAGATAGAAAATCAGGAAAACTGAAGAATATTGAGCCAGATTCTAAAAGCCAAGTAACATTTGAGTATGTAGAAGGCAAACCTTCAAAAGTAAAATCAGTTGTTATTTCTTCTCAACATTCAACTGATATAAATCAATCCCAAGTCAAAGATTTGTTAAGACCTTATTTATTGAAATCTATACCAGAAAATTTTCTTAAAGATTTTAATGAAGATGAGTTTTATGTTAATCCAACTGGTAACTTTGTTATCGGCGGTCCCGATGGTGATTGCGGTTTAACAGGAAGAAAAATTATTGTTGATACATATGGGGGAGCAGCACCCCATGGTGGTGGCGCTTTTTCTGGAAAAGATCCAACAAAAGTTGATAGATCAGCAGCTTACGCAGCAAGATATATAGCCAAAAATGTTGTTGGGTCAAAAATTGCAGAAAAATGTTTAATACAATTAGCTTATGCAATTGGAGTGTCGAAACCTTTATCTATTTATGTGGATTTGTTTGATGATGATCAAGATAAAAATATATTTGTCGTTAATAAAATTAAAGAAAATTTTAATTTAAGTCCGAGGGGAATTAGAGAGATGTTGCAGCTAAATAAACCTATATATGAAAAAACTGCTGCTTATGGTCATTTTGGCAGAACAGCAGAAACTAATGGTTCATTTTCATGGGAAAAAACTGACAAAAAAAGTATATTTTCCAAATAGTTTCTGTTGAAATAAAAAAAAACTTTACTATATTTCAGTTACATTATTGATTTTTACTAAATGGGCTTTTGCCCATTTTTTTTTGGAGCAAACAAACATATGTTAAACAAAAGAGCTGATAAGCTTGAATTATTAAGAATCGCAGAAGCTGTAGCGTTAGAAAAGTCTATTGATAAAGA
Organism: uncultured Pelagibacteraceae bacterium; assembly: GCA_902524545.1. Classification (GTDB taxonomy): domain Bacteria; phylum Pseudomonadota; class Alphaproteobacteria; order Pelagibacterales; family Pelagibacteraceae; genus Pelagibacter. The sequence continues at coordinate 49,811 of CABZDW010000003.1, read as the reverse complement.
ACTCATTATTAGTTCAATGGAGATAGGAATTGCTAAAGCTGCAAAATCTAAATTCGGTCAAGAAAACGAAATAAAAGTTTTGATAAATAGAGATAATGGCAACATAGAAATTTTTAGAAAATTAATTGTCTCGGCAAATCCAGAGAATTCCAATACAGAAATTAAACTTGAGGATGCGATAAACCTTAATATAAGTAACAAGGGTAAAATAGTTGGTGATGAAATATTACAACCCTTACCTTCATTTGACTTTGGTCGAATCGCAGCCCAAATAGCGAAACAAGTGATTAGCTCAAATGTAAGAGACGCTGAGCGTGACAGACAGTTTAATGAATTTATCGATAAAAAAGATAGCATATTAAGTGGAATAGTAAAAAGATTAGAATTTGGTAATGTTATAGTCGATCTTGGAAAAACTGAAGCTATTATTCAAAAGAATGAACTTATACCCAGAGAGATTATTAAAGCTGGAGATCGAATAAAAGCATATTGTTTTGATGTAAGAAGAGAACAGCGTGGGCAGCAAATATTTTTATCTAGAGCCCATCCAAGGTTTATGGAAAAATTATTTATACAAGAAGTTCCTGAAATTTATGATGGTCTTATAGAAATTAAATCTTCCTCAAGAGATCCAGGCAGTAGAGCAAAAATCTGTGTGAAAGCAGTTGATACTTCATTAGATCCTGTTGGAGCATGTGTAGGTATGAGAGGCTCAAGAGTTCAAGCTGTGGTGAATGAACTTCAAGGTGAAAAAATAGACATAGTAAATTGGTCAGAAGATCCAGCAATTTTAGTCTCAAATGCACTATCTCCAGCTGATGTGCTCAGAGTTAATGTTGACACAGAAAGAAAAAAACTAGACGTTATTTTGACTGAAGAAAATTTAAGTAAAGCCATCGGAAGAAGAGGACAAAATGTTCGATTAGCAACGAAACTTCTGAATTATGAGATTAACATAATGACTGATCAGGAGGACTCAGAGAAAAGACAGATTGAGTTTAAGGAAAAGACTGAAAATTTTGTCAAAAATCTTGAATTAGATGAAACTCTTGGTCAATTACTCGTAGCTGAGGGTTTTTCAACAATTGATGATATTAAAGATAGTTCAGAAGAAAACTTATTAAAGATAGAAGGTATTGAAAAGGATACCGCAAAAGCATTGATTGAAAGAGCAAAAGAATTTTATGAGAGAGATCAAGAAGATATTTCAAAAAGAATTAAAGAACTTGGCCTTGAAGAGTCTTTGATAAACTTAAAGGGTTTAACTCCAGGAATGTTGGTGACATTAGGTGAAAAAAAAATATTGACACTAGAAAATTTTGCTGATTTGGCCTCTGATGAATTAACAGGCGGATACGACGTTATCAGAGGCTCAAAAGTAAGAATAGAGGGTTATCTTGAGGATTTTGCGTTATCAAAGGAAGAAGCAGATAGTTTGATAATGTCTGCAAGAGAAATAGTTTATAAAGATTAGGTGATGATATATGGAAAACAAAAAATTAAAATTAACAATTTCTGGAAAGCCGAAAAAATCTTTTAAGAACTTCGACAACTCAAAATCACAAGGAAAAAATTCTGTCGTAATCGATAAATCTCATAGTAAATTTGCAAAAAAAGGAAGCTCATTTAGGCCTAATAAAGCAAAGTTTTCAACAAAAATTCAAGTTAACTCAAATGATTTTGAAAAAAGAAAACTTGCAGAGCAAAGAGCCACAAAAAGGCTTAAAGATGATTCAGGTAAAAAAGATAAAAAGATTAAATCAGGTTCCAAAAAAAGGGAGGCAAAACTAACGGTCTCCAGGGCTTTAAGTGATGAGATAGAGGCAAGAGAACGAAGTTTAGCTTCAGTTAAGCGAGCAAGAGAAAAAGAAAATAAAATTCTAAACAAAGACCAAAGTAAAGAGAACCTCAAACCTATAAAAAGAGAAATTAATATACCTGAAGCTATAACAGTTAGAGAGCTAGCGAATAGAATGGCAGAACAATCAAGCAATGTAATCAAGCACTTATTTGGAATGGGTGTTACAGTTACAATTAATCAAACACTTGCTGCTGACACTGCAGAATATTTGGTGAAAGAATTCGGGCATACACCAATAAGAGAGGAAAAAGCAGAGGAAATAATTTCAAAAATTAAAGCATCAAGAACAGAAAATTTAAAAAATAGACCTCCAATTGTGACTGTAATGGGTCATGTAGATCATGGAAAGACCTCTGTGTTAGATGTTTTGAGAAGTGCTAATGTTGTTTCAGGTGAGTTTGGTGGAATTACACAACATATAGGAGCATACCAGATAGAGAGTCAAGGGAGCAAACTAACTTTTATAGATACACCAGGACATGCAGCTTTTACAGAAATGAGGGCAAGAGGATCAAAATTAACTGACTTAGTTGTTTTGGTTGTTGCCGCAGATGATGGTGTGAAACCTCAAACTGTAGAGTCAATTAAACACGCTAAAGCTGCCAATGTTCCAATAGTAGTTGCAATAAATAAGTGTGATTTGCCAGAATCTGATCCACAAAAGATAAAAAATCAATTATTGGAACACGATTTAATTGCGGAAGACTTATCCGGAGATACCCTTATGGTAGAAGTATCAACTAAGACGAAAAAAAATCTAGACAAATTAGTTGAGTCGATAATTCTTCAAGCTGAGATATTAGATCTTAAAACTGATTTCAAGTCTAAAGCAACTGGTGTTGTTTTAGAATCTAAAATAGATATTGGCAGAGGTCCAGTTGCAAATATAATTGTAACAACAGGAATGCTTAAAAAAGGTGATTTTTTTGTAAGTGGTTTAAAATGGGGTAAGGTAAGAGCAATTATAAATGACAAGGGTCAAAATATTGATGTAGCCTCACCTTCGACCCCAGTAGAAATTTTAGGAATTAATGGTGCATCTAAAGCTGGTGACGATTTTATTGTTTTAGAGACAGAGAAAGATGCTAAAACATTAAGTGAAAATAGAGCTCAAGAAAAAAAAGTTGGAAAAAACCCTTTATCTTTTGCAACCCAAGAATCTGCATTCTCTAACAATTTGTCAAAAGAACTTAATTTAATAATCAAATCAGATGTACACGGATCCTCAGAAGCAATCAAAAATGCTATAAGCCAAATCACACATGATGAAGTTAAACCAAAAATAATTTTAGCTGAAATAGGCATGGTAACAGAAACAGATGTCACTCTAGCAAAAGCATCAAATGCTGTTCTTATTGCATTTAATGTTAAGCCAAGCAAGGAAGCAAAAAAGCTTGCAGAAAATGAAAAAATTAAGATTTCTTCTTATAACATAATTTATGAAGTCTTAGATTATATTAAAAAGAAGATGTCAGGATTATTATCACCAGATCTACAGGAAAAAATTACTGGTACAGCGCAAATTTTGGAAATTTTTAAAGTTTCAGGTGCTGGCAAAGTTGCAGGATCAAAAGTGACTGAAGGAGAAATTAATAGTACATCAGATGTTAGAATTATTAGAGATGGCGCCATCATTTATACGGGAAAAGTTTCCTCATTATTCAGAGAAAAAAACCAAGTTAAACAGGTTAGCGGTGGTCAAGAATGTGGTATTACAGTGAAAGATTACATAGATTTCCAAAAAAACGACACAATAGAAGCTTTTAGTGTTACATCTACAGAAAGGTCAATTTAATGGCAGATCGAATAGGAAAACCGGTATCTCAAAGACAACTTAGAGTTGGAGAAATGATCAAACAGTCTTTAAGTATGATTTTTATGAGAAATGAGGCTAAGGTGCCCAATTTAGAAACAAATACTATAACGGTTACCGAGGTAAGAATGAGTCCGGATTTAAAAATTGCTAAAGCATACGTTCTTCCATTGGGAGGGAAAGATGCAGAGAAAAAAGTTGATGTTTTAAAAGAATACTCATTTTTAATAAGAAAAATCTTGTCACAAAAAGTGGATATGAAATTTTTACCAAAATTACTTTTTCGAAAAGATGAGTCTTTTGAGTATGCGGAAAAAATAGAAAACTTAATAAAACAAACAAATAAATAGGAAAAATAAAAAAAATGAGTAAAAAGATACAAGAACTAGCAATGCACGATAAAGATACTGGATCCTCAGAAGTCCAAATTGCTTTGTTAACAGAGAAAATTGAAACTCTCTCTAAGCATATAAAACAATTTAAGAAAGACAAACATTCTTCTGTTGGATTATTGAGAGCGGTAAATAGAAGAAAAAGATTGTTAGAATATCTTAAGAAAAACAAGATGGATTCTTACAAAAATGTACTGTCGAAATTGAATTTGAGAAAGTAGAAGTCAAGATAGATAGAACGAAATGGAACGAAACGAAAAGAAATGGAAATGAAATGTTTAAAGTATATAAGAAGGAAATTGAAGTAGCAGGTAAAAAAATAAGTTTAGAGACAGGCAAAGTAGCAAGACAAGCAGATGGAGCAATCATAGCAACATCCGGTGAAACAGTTATTTTAGCAACAGTAGTAGGAGCAAAGAAAGTAAATCCTGAAATGGATTATTTCCCATTGTCAGTAAATTACCAAGAAAAATATTATGCAGGTGGAAAAATTCCTGGAGGATATTTTAAAAGAGAAGCAAGACCAACTGAGAGTGAAACACTAATCTCTAGATTAATTGATAGACCTATAAGGCCTTTGTTTCCAGACGAATTTAAAAATGAAGTGCAATTATTACCAACAGTAATTTCTTATGATAAAGAAAACCAACCTGATATTTTAGCTATCACCGCTTCATCAGCAGCATTAGCTATTTCTGGAATGCCATTTATGGGCCCAGTGGGAGCCTCAAGAGTAGGTTTCGTTGATGGCAAGTATATTCTTAACCCATCTAAAACAGAATTAGAGAACTCAAGTTTAGATTTAGTTGTAGCGGGCACTAAAGATGCTGTTTTGATGGTTGAGTCAGAAGCTAATGGTTTATCAGAGGAAGAAATGTTAAATGCTGTTAAGTTTGGACACGAGGGATTTGTTCCAGTAATTCAAATGATAGAAGAACTAGCAAAAGAATGTAGAAAACCAGAATGGGAAGTTGAGAAAAAAGATCTATCTGAAGTTAAGAAAAAACTAGAGTCGACATTTACCGATGAACTAAAAAAAGCTTTTGCAACTAAAAATAAACAAGATAGATCAAACCAAATTTCGCAAATTACAGATAAAGCAAAAAAACTTTATGAAGAGGACGAAAACTATACTGATCTTGATGTAAACAGCCAACTAAAAAATTTAGAAAAATCAATTGTTAGAACTGATATTCTTAAAAATAAAAATAGAATTGATGGTAGAGGTTTATCGGATGTAAGGGCTATTTCATGTGAAGTTGGTGTCCTACCAAGAACCCATGGCTCTGCATTATTTACTAGAGGTGAAACTCAAGCAATAGTTATTACTACATTAGGAACTTCTGATGATGAACAAAGGTTAGAAAGCTTGGATGGACAGCACAGAGAAAGATTTATGCTACACTATAACTTCCCTCCTTTTTCAGTTGGTGAAACTGGAAGAATTGGAACTGGTAGACGTGAAATTGGTCATGGTAAACTAGCTTGGAGAGCAATTAATTCTTCACTACCTTCAAAAGAGACATTTCCATATACATTTAGAATTGTTTCAGAGATAACAGAATCAAATGGATCTTCTTCAATGGCAACTGTTTGTGGAGCATCTCTAGCATTGATGGACGCTGGTGTTCCAATAAAAGAACCAGTTGCAGGTATTGCTATGGGCTTAATTAAAGAGGGTGATGATTTTAGTGTTTTATCAGATATTCTTGGTGATGAGGATCACTTAGGGGATATGGATTTTAAAGTTGCTGGAACTAAGGACGGGATTACTTCACTTCAAATGGATATTAAAATCACAGGCATAACTTTTGAAATAATGGAGCAGGCTTTAAAACAAGCCAAAGATGGAAGAATTCATATCTTGGGTGAAATGAATAAAGCCTTAAGTGAGTCTAGATCTGATGTTGGAAAGCATACTCCAAAAATGGAACAAGTAACTGTTGATAAAAAAGACATTGCTGCTGTAATTGGAAAAGGTGGAGCAACTATCAGAGAAATTGTTGAAAAATCAGGTGCAAAAGTGGATGTTAATGACGAAGGAGTTGTTACAGTAGCTGCTCCAGACGAAGAGTCAAGAAATACCGCCATGCAAATGATCAAAGATATCACTGCAAAAGCTGAACTGAATAAAATTTATTCAGGTAAAGTTATGAAAATTATGGAATTTGGTGCATTTGTAAATTTCCTAGGAAAGCAAGATGGACTTGTCCATATATCAGAACTAGCACCTAAAAGAGTGGCTAAAGTAACCGATATCGTCAAAGAGGGCGATGAAGTAAAAGTCAAAGTTATCGGTTTCGATAGAGGTAAAGTTAAACTTTCTATGAAACAAGTTGCTGAATAAATTTGAAAGTTATGGAGATATTTATACTTATAATTTGTGTAGTATTTGTGATTTATTACTTATTTAGACCCACCTCTAAAAAAGAGAAAGATCAGTTCAGTGATAAAAACAATTGGCGGGGTGGATTTTAATATTATGTAATATTTTTGGGATCTGGCATACCAACTTTGTTATATCCAGCATCAACGTAGTGAATTTCGCCGGTAACACCATTGGCGAGATCACTAAGAAGGTACAATGCGGAATTCCCAACATCTTGAATGTCCACATTTCTTTTAAGTAATGAATGATCTTCATTCCATTTATAAAGGAATTTTGCATCTCCTATAGCAGAAGCAGCTAATGTTTTAATTGGCCCAGCGCTTATAGCATTAACTCTCATACCTTTTATGCCCAAATCTCTAGCTAAGTATTTAACACTAGACTCTAATGCTGCTTTACATACACCCATTACATTGTAATTTGGAATAGCTTTATTTGCTTCATAGCTTAAAGTAATTAAACTTCCACCCCTCTTCATTACTTTAGAGGCCTCTTTCGCAACTTCAGTAAATGAAAAACATGAAATTAACATACTTTTTAAGAAATTTTCTCTAGTTGTATTTAAATACTCTCCAGACAATTCCGATTTATCTGAAAATGCAATGGCATGAACCACAAAGTCAATTTTACCCCAATGAGATTTAACATCTTCAAATAATTTTGTTACATCATTTTTTTTTTCAACATCACAACTAAATGTGATTTTTGAATTTAATTTTTCTGCTAAAGGAATTACTCTTTTCTTAAGTGCGTCACCTAAATAAGTAAATGCTAATTCTGCTCCAGCTTCTGCAAGTTTTTGTGAAATACCCCACGCAATAGATCTTTCATTGGCAACGCCCATTATCACCCCTTTTTTACCTTTCATTAAGCTCATGATTTTACTTTCTCAAAAATTAAAGCAGCATTGGTTCCACCAAAACCAAAACTATTGGACATTACAGTATTTAAATTTACCCCTGTCTCTGTTTGAGCAACTATCGGAAATTTTTTTGCTTCTTCATCCATTTCATTTATATTAGCAGATCCTGCTATGAAATTATTTTTCATCATAATTAAGCAATAGATCGCTTCATGAACAGACGCAGCTCCCAACGGATGGCCTGATAATGATTTTGTAGAACTAATTTTTGGAATTTCATTCCCAAAAGCTTCTTTAACAGCATTTAATTCCGTAATATCACCAACTGGGGTTGAAGTTCCATGGGTATTTATATAATCAATTTTATTTTTGGATGTTGCCATAGCCATCTTCATACAACGCACTGCTCCTTCACCTGACGGAGCCACCATATCGTATCCATCGGATGTTGCTCCATAACCCGTTAATTCTGCGTAAATTTTAGCCCCTCGTGCTTTAGCATGCTCATATTCTTCAAGCACTAATACTCCACCACCGCCAGCAATTACAAAACCATCTCTCGTTTTATCGTAAGCTCTTGAGGCAGTTTCGGGAGTATCATTATATTTTGACGACAACGCTGTCATAGCATCGAACATTGCAGTCATCGCCCAATGAATTTCTTCACTTCCACCAGCAAAAATAATATCCTGTTTACCCATCTGAATTAATTCCATAGAATTTCCAATACAATGACCACTCGTTGCACATGCAGAACTCATAGTATAATTAGTTCCTTTGATTTTAAAAGGAACAGCAAGTGTAGCTGAAGCTGTGCTAGCCATTGTTCTTGGAACAATAAAAGGGCCCATTAATTTTGGAGTTTTAGCTCTTGTTTTATCTGCTGCTAAGATAACGTTTTCAATTGATGGCCCACCTGATCCCATTACAATTCCTGTTTTAAAATTACTTATATCCTTTTCCTCTAACCCAGAGTCATTAATTGCCTCTTTCATAGCTATATAATTATAAGCTGATCCAGACCCCATAAATCTAATTGTTTTTCTGTCTATATAATCTCCTAGTTTTATTTTTGGCTTGCCGTGAACATGGCTTTTTAGATTGTGTTCCTTATATTCCTCAGCAAAAGAGATTCCTGGTTTAGATTTTAACAAAGATTGATATACCTCCTCTTGATTATTACCCAAACAAGAAACTACACCTAAACCAGTAATCACAACTCTTCTCATTATTTAAATAATCCTACCTTTAAATTGTCTGCTGAGTATATTTTTTTTTCATCAGCAAGCAGCACTCCATTTGCTAGACCGACAGTTGTCCCACCAGGCGACATGATTTTCTTCATATCTATTTCATATCTTACATTTTTTACAGTCTGTAAAACTTCTCCTGTAAATTTAACAGTGCTAACTCCCAAAGCCCTTCCTTTACCTGGATTCCCTTGCCAGCCCAGAAAAAAACCTACTAACTGCCACATTGCATCTAAACCTAGACATCCTGGCATAACAGGGTCTTTTTTAAAATGACAATCAAAAAACCAGAGGTCATTTTTAATATCTAATTCCGCTTTTATTGAACCTTTATTAAAAGCTCCTTTATTATCATTAATCTCTGTAATTCTATCAAACATAAGCATAGGTGGAAGAGGTAATTTAGCATTACCTGGACCAAATAGATTGCCCTCACCACAATTTATTAGCTCATCATATGAGTAAGAGTTTTTTTTCATAAAATTGAGTACTCTTATTTACTTGATTTTGCTATCATATAATATAATTATAAATTAGTTTATAATAATTATAACTAACAATACGCTTAAATTGTGAAATATATAGATAAATTAAGAAATTCTGGATTAAGACCCACGAAACAAAGACTTCAAATATGTAAAGTACTTTTTGATACTGAAAAAACATTCCACTTCACGATAAACGAGTTAGAGCATAAAATTAAAGAGAAGATAGATAATAAGATTTCCTTAGCAACAGTCTATAACACAGTCCATGCTTTTGAAAAAAAAGGCTATTTAAAACAGATACCTATAAATTCAAACCAGACTTACTTTGATACAAATGTTACGGATCATCATCATTTTTATGATCTAAATGATCAAAGACTAATTGACCTAGAAAATTCTGATGTAGGACCTATAAATATTAAAAAAAAAATTAACGGAAAGAGAATCAAATCTGTTGAGGTTCTAGTTAAACTCGAAGACTGATTTTTAATCAATTTAGCGTCATTATTAACCAATTGACACCTATTTAGAACCGTTATAAACTAGCAAAAATCAATCAAATTTATAGGAAAAAAATGAGTACAGAAAATTTTAAAAACAAATCTTTTAAGGCTAATGAATTAAGCAAATGTCCTTTCACAGGAGCTGGAACACCTGCTAAATTTTCTGCAGGAAGAGGCCAAACAGTTAGAGACTTCTGGCCAAATAGTTTAAATCTTAAAATTCTTAGTCAGCATTCTAACCTCTCTAATCCTATGGATAAGAAATTTAATTACGCAAAAGAGTTTAAAAAACTTAATTACAAGGCTTTAAAAAAAGATTTAAAAAAATTAATGACAGACTCACAAGATTGGTGGCCAGCTGATTATGGTCATTACGGTCCCTTGTTTATCCGACTAGCTTGGCACGCTGCAGGAACTTACAGAACAGGCGATGGTAGAGGTGGTGCTGGAACAGGAAATCAAAGATTTGCTCCACTAAATTCTTGGCCAGATAACGTAAATTTAGACAAAGCAAGATTGCTTTTATGGCCTATTAAGAAAAAATATGGAAACAAAATTTCATGGGCCGATCTTTTTATATTAGTTGGGAACGTAGCTTTAGACTCAATGGGGTTCAAAACTTTTGGCTTTGGGGCTGGTAGAACTGATATCTGGGAGCCAGAGGATGATATTTACTGGGGCTCAGAAAAAGAAATGTTGGGTGTAGAACGATATAGCGGTACAAGAGATTTAGAACAGCCGTTAGGAGCATCACATATGGGCTTGATATATGTAAACCCTCAAGGCCCAGATGCAAATCCAGATCCAAAACTTGCAGCACATGATATTAGAGAAACATTTGGAAGAATGGCTATGAATGATTATGAAACAGCAGCACTAGTGGCTGGAGGACACACATTTGGAAAATCTCATGGCGCAGCATCTGAGTCATACAAAGGACTGGACCCAGAAGCTTCAAGACTTCAAGATCAATCTACAGGATGGAATAGTGGATATAAATCTGGAAAAGGAGTTGATACAATAAGTAGCGGTATAGAGGGCGCTTGGACACAAAATCCTATCAAGTGGGATATGGGATACTTAGATTGTTTATATGATCATGATTGGGAACTTACGAAAAGTCCTGCGGGCGCTCATCAATGGACACCGAAGAAAAATGGTCAAAAGATTAAAATGGTCCCAGACGCACACCAAAAAGGCGTGTTTCATCCACCAATGATGCAAACTACAGATATATCAATGAAAGTTGATCCAAGTTATGGACCTATAACTAAGCATTTTCATCAAAACCCTAAAGAGTTTCATGATGCATTTGCTAGGGCTTGGTTTAAATTAACTCATAGAGATATGGGCCCTAAAATTTGTTATCTTGGCAGTGATGTTCCTAAAGAACAATTAATTTGGCAAGATCCGATTGATAAACCAAGATATAAACTTAAATCAAAAGATATTAAAGAATTGAAAACTAAAATTTCTAAATCAAAAATATCTATCCAAGATTTAGTTTCTACTGCATGGGCTTCAGCATCTACTTTTAGAGGCTCAGATAAGAGAGGTGGAGCTAATGGTGCAAGAATAATGCTAGAACCTCAAAAAAACTGGAAAGTTAATAACCCGAAAAAATTATCGATAGTTATTAAGGCTTTAAATAAAGTTAAAAGTAAATTTGATAGCAAAACTAAAGATGTGACGATGGCTGATTTAATTGTATTAGCTGGTGGCGTTGGTATCGAAATGGCTGCAAAAAAAGCTGGTTATAAAGTTAATGTGCCCTTTTCATCTGGCAGAGGAGATGCAAGACAAGATCAGACTGATGTTAATTCTTTTGGTCTTCTTGAACCTCAAGCAGATGGTTTTAGAAATTATCTTAATGGAGGAGCTTCAAATGTTTCAGCTGAAGAAAAATTAGTTGATAAGGCTCAGTTAATGGGTCTGACCGCACCTGAAATGACTGCGCTTATAGGCGGAATGAGAGTTTTAGACACAAACTACGATGGTTCAGAACATGGTGTTTTCACTAACAAGCCTGGGACACTTACCAATGATTTTTTTATAAATTTATTAGATATGAATACTACTTGGAAAGAAGAAGACAAATCTGAACAAACTTTTTTAGGTAAAGATAGAAAAACTCAAAAAAATAAATGGAGAGCAACAAGAGTTGATTTAATTTTTGGTTCAAATTCCCAATTAAGAGCACTTGCAGAAGTTTATGCTTGTGAAGACTCGGGTAAAAAATTTGTTAATGATTTTATAGCTGCATGGGTAAAAGTAATGAATGCAGATAGATTTGATCTTAAATTAAATTAAGCGAAAAAAATAAAAGATAACAATTATATGGCTATCGTTAGTTTTGATGATTTTTACGAAGTTCCAGATTTGAACTTTGACATCGATAGATTAAGAACAGATCTAGATAAGATTTTAAAAATTAAAAGATTTAAGTCTCCAGGTGTAACTCATTTTGGGGCAATATCAATTAATCAAATCCCAAATGATGAAAATTCTATTAATGGTAATAATGTTAGAGGAAAATATTGGACAATAGCAGACGATACTGGAAAAGAGGTTTCGAGAGATGTTGATATAGATGAGTCTAAATACACAAAATTAGTACCTGAATTTGAGAAGACATATTTCAAAGAGGTTTATGAGGCGTTAGGAAAGAGATTTAAATTAGGAAGAGTTAGGCTTTTGCTAAAAGAGCCTAGATCAACTCTAAGTTGGCACAAAGATCCAGAATGTAGACTTCATGTTCCAATTATTACTAACAAAGGTTGTTCGATGGTTATAGAAAACGTTGCTAAACACTTACCAGCAGACGGAAAAGTTTGGATTACAAACAATACAAAATATCATAATTTTTTCAATGGAGGTGAACAGGCTAGAATACACCTTGTGGCTTGTGTTCTTGACAGTCCTTTTAAAAACTAATGGAAATTACAAAAGGCATATTTCAAGCATCTCATAATATTTATAAAAATAATAAAGGCTCTATTATTAGAACCATAGTTTATACAATTGGACATTTTGCAATTGCGATTACAGTCTTAATGCTAGTTGCAGATGTTTCTTTTCGTGTTGCACTAACAGATGCTATTGTTGAACCAATTGCAAACTCGATTTGGTATTTCATTTTAGATAAATGGTGGACAAGTAAATTCACAAAATAATTCAATCAAATTTCTAAAAAAAAGCGAATAATAATTATTCTCAAAAAAACTACGCTAACAATAATCATTCGCACGAATAATTGTTGAAATAAGTTTTTTTATGATTATTTTTTCTGTATGCAAATAGAAAATTATAATTGTAAAAAATGTGGACTTACAATTTCTTCAGCTTGCTCTAAGTGTGATAAAATTGTTGATGTTGAAGTTCTTGATGATGGTTGCATTGTTCAGAAAACAAAATGTTTAGATTGTGCAAATGTTCCAGTAATCAAGGATGTTTGTGTGCAACAAAAATAGTTTACGATAAAATAAAACAGAGGGTAATAAAGATTAGTTACGACCCCATGTGTTTTCTGACTCAATCCACCCTTTAAAATTATCAGTCTTTATTTTGCACCAATTTTTGCTACAATTTTGAATCAACAAAACCCTACCCTTCTCTATTTTTGCTAAAGGTTTTGAAAAATTTGTCGGTCTACTAAATAAGACTTTGTCTGTTTTAGGGATAATGGAATTTACTTTTTTAAGTTGAGAGACATGTATCCATCCACTATTATTTTTAAGATCAATAATTCGTTTAAAATTTTCTTTTTCATCAATCTGCTTTATAGGTAAATTAATTTTTTTATATATATATTTAATAGGATACTCGAATCCTGGACCATATCTAACATTTACCTTATCTTTTTTTAATGAGAGGAAAGTTTCATTTGCAAAAACCTTAAATGGAAAAAAAATCCAGATTAAAACTAAAAAATATAATTTTTTCATTATTTAGCGACGGCTTATTTCTTATTAAATTTAACTTTTCTAAAATTAAGATTTAAAAGATCTATAATTAATATTTGGTTTTTTAAGTTTTGACCAATTTCCATAATCATTTTTAATGCTTCATTTGCTTGGGTTGTTCCTACAATTGATGCAGTTGTACCTAAAACTCCCTCAAATTCACAATTTATGTTGTCATCTAAAATCTCATTCTCTTGGTAGAAACTTTTTAAAGAAGCTGTTTTTTTATCCTTAAAATCAAATGTAAATACATGACCATCAAATTTACTAATTGCTCCTGTCACTAATTTTTTTTTTAATTTTATACAGTAATCATTAATTAAAAATTTAGTTTTAAAATTATCTGAACCATCAATTATAATTTCATAATCTTTAATTACTTTTTCGATATTATTTGCGTCTAGTCGTGATTTGTAGGTTTTAATTTTGGTAGATGGATTTATTTCTCTTAGTTTTTTTTCAGCAACACTAACCTTTGATTTTTTTATATCTTTAGAAGTAAATAAGCTTTGTCTATGTATATTGGAAAGATTTACGATATCATTATCGATAAGACCAATAGTCCCAATACCAGCCCTCACTAGATTTTCTGCAGCAGGGCAGCCCAAGCCCCCAACACCAACGATTAAAATTTTAGAGGATAAAATTTTTTTTTGACCTTTTGCACCTATATTTTTTAGAACTAATTGTCTTGAAAATCTTTCAATTTGAGATTTGTTTAGATTTTCCCTCATTTACCAGTTGAACCAAAACCTCCTGCTCCTCTTATTGTCTCTGGAAGTTCACTTGTTTCCTTTAAATCCATTTTTATAACTGGAGTTAAAATCATTTGAGCAATTCTATCATTATTATTAATGTTAAAGTTTTTGTTACCATGATTAAATAAAATAACTTTTAGTTCTCCTCTGTAATCACTATCTATTGTACCAGGTGTATTTAAAACGCTAATATTATTTTTTGCCGCTAACCCTGATCTTGGTCTAATTTGAATTTCATATTCCTTAGGGAATGCAACTGATAATCCAGTAGGTACTAGACATGACCCTCCTGGTTTTAATACGATTGATTTATCTAAAGATGCCATCAGATCCATGCCAGAAGCGCCACTAGTTTTATATGTAGGTAATTTTACCGAAGGGCTTAATTTTTTTACTAAAACTTTAATCATTAGTTTAGATGATCAACGATTTTTTCAACTAATTCATCTGAAATCTCTGATTTAGATTTATATTTAAGTTTATCTATTTTGTCATTTTTATAAAAAATTGAAACTTCATTAAAATCTGAGTCAAAACCAATCGATTTATTAGATACATCATTAGCTACCAACCAGTCACAGTTTTTTGCACTTAGTTTTTTATTAGCATAGTTTTCTAAATCATTGGTTTCAGCTGCGAAGCCTACCACAAGCTTTGGTCTTAGAGAGTTATGATTGGACACATAACCAAGAATATCTACATTTTTTTCTAATTCTAAATTAATTTCGTCTTGTTTTTTTATTTTTATTTTTGAAGTTTCTTTTGCTTTATAATCACACACTGCTGCTGAAAATATTGCAACATCAGCTGGTAAACATTTAAGTGTTGATTGAAACATTTCTTCAGCAGTTTCTACCTTTATCAAATGAATATCATTATCAATTTCTAAATTTGTTGGTCCTGAAATTAAAGTTGTTTCAAAACCTTTTTTAAATAATGATTTCGCAATTTCATACCCTTGTTTACCACTGGATTTATTAGATATATATCTTACTGGATCAATGTACTCTTTAGTTGGTCCCGCAGTTACGATTGCTTTTAATTTATTTTTAACTTTTAAATTTTTGAAATAAATTTTAAGCTTATTTACTATTTCTTTTGGTTCTAACATTTTTCCTTCACCGTATTCACCACATGCCATATCCCCGATAATAGGGCCAATTAATTCATAATTATAGGTTTTAAGTTTAGCTATATTTTGTTTGGTAGACTGATGTTCCCACATCCTTACATTCATTGCAGGAGCAATAAAAATTTTTTTATTTGATGCAAGAGCAACAGTTGATGCTAAATCATCTGAATTTCCATTGGCAAGTTTCGATATTGTATTAGCTGTTGCAGGTGCAATTAGAATAAGATCTGCCCATCTTGAAAGACTAATATGATCCATTTCTACCTCATTTTCTATGCTAAAAAGATCCTGATAAACTTTAGATTGAGATAAGGAGGTAATTGAGAGAGGTGTTACAAATTCAGCACCACTTTTGGTAAGAATAGTTTTTATATTTACACCATCTTTTTTTAAAAGTCTTATTACTTCCAGACTTTTATAGGCAGCTATGCCCCCACAAATTATTAATAATATTTTTTTATTATTCAAGTTATTCATCGATTGAATTAAAATACCAATAGACCAAAAATTACAAGGACTAAAAACCCAATAATAGATTGATTTCTAAAAGTTATCATTTCTGATTTTTTTGTATTTAAAGCAGTATAAGAGTTTGAATTTTGTGGAATTTGTCCACTAGCTAAATAAGTAAGAGCTTGATTAGCTTTATCCATTATTACAGGGAATTCTGGCAATCTTTTAATAACTTCCGAAGTGCTTTGAATTGTCTCATTAATTGTAGTCATGGGGTTTTTGGTTTCTCTTAACCAATTTTCTAGAACAGGTTTAGAAGTAGTCCAAATATTTGTATTTGGATTTAATTTTCTGGCCACCCCTTCTACAACAACCATTGTTTTTTGAAGCATAAGAAGCTGAGGTTGTGTTTGCATATTAAATTTTTCTGTAACATCAAATAATTGTTTTAATAATTTTCCACCAGAAATATCTTTTACTGTTTGGCCAAAAATTGGTTCCCCAATAGATCTTAAAGCTTGAGAAAGATCATCAATTGGAACTTCCTTAGGAACGAGCCCAGCAACCAAATGCACCTCTGCAACTTTACGATAATCCCTTTGAATAAAACCAAATAATATTTCTGCCAAAAATCTTTTACTCATTTTATCAAGCCTGCCCATTATTCCAAAATCAATCGGAACTATATGACCATTGTAGTCTATAAAAATATTTCCTTGATGCATATCAGCATGAAAAAAACCATCTCTCACTGCATGTCTTAGAAAATTTTGGATAATGTCATCTGCGATTTTTTCGGTATTTAGGTTTCTTCTTTTTAATTCCTCGGTTTCTCTAATAGAGATTCCATCAACCCAGTCTAGTGTCATCACATTTTCACTTGTAAAATTCCAATAAATTTCAGGAACTCTAAATCCAACATCATTTTTAGTATTTTCTGCGTATTCATTAGCTGCAGCAGCCTCAAATCTTAAATCCATTTCTAGGTTTGTTATCTCTTTAAGTAAAAAAACTACCTCAACCAACTTTAATCTTTTTGTTTTTTTAATAAAAGACTCAATTAAAAAAGCAAAAAGCATAATTGCATCAATCTCATCGTTAAAAATTTTTTTTATGTCTGGACGTAAAATCTTTATAGCAACATCTTTAATGGTTCCGTCGTCATCGATTTGAGCTTTATGAACTTGAGCGATGGAGGCCGCGGCAACTGGTTCGCTTAAATTAATAATTGAGTCGTATGTTTCCTCGCCCAAATCCTTTTTGATGATTTCTTTAGCTTGTAAAATTGAAAATGGTGGCAATTTATCTTGAAGATTTTCAAGTTGTTTTGAAAGTTTTTCTCCAATTATATCTGGTCGAGTTGCCAAAAATTGCCCAAGTTTTATAAATGTTGTACCCATCGACTCTAAAGAGTCTGATAAACGTTCACCCTCACTTTTACTTAAATCTTTTTTTTTTGATGAAAAAGAAATTGATAAAAATTTAAATAGTAATGTAATTGCTAAAGGAGGTTTTTGAAATTTTGAGACAATCTCTAATATATCTGAACTAGCTATTTTTCGTCCAAGTTTAAATAAAGTTATAAATTTTTTTATCATTAAACTTTCCAACCACTATGTATAGATACTATTCCATTAGAGAAGTTTCTGTAATTGCATTTTTGAAATGAATTCATTTTCATATGTTCTAAAAGTTCCTCTTGATTGACAAAATTATCAATACTTTCGATAAGATAATCATAGGGCTCTCTTTTTCCAACAACGTATTTGCCAACTAAAGGAATTAATTTTGAATATTTTTTATAGATAATTTCTAAGTTCCTATTTTGTATTTTGGAGAACTCTAAACAAAAAAATCTTCCACCTTTTTTTAAAACTCTATATGCCTCTGATAAGGATTTATCTAAATTTTTTGTATTTCTTAAGCCAAAACTAATTGTATAAAAATCAAATGAATTACTTTTGAGTGGGAGTTTTTCTGCACTAGAAATTATCCATTTTATATTTTTATAATTTTTTAGCTTTTCTTTTCCTTTGGTTACCATTCCTTTATTTGGATCAATGCAAGTAATATGATTATTGATATTAGTTTTATCTAGATAAAGTTTTCCTATATCTCCAGTACCACAAGCAACATCAACCAGGTTTTTATTTATCGATGGACCCATCATATTAATTAAATTTTTTTTCCAAAGCCTATGTATTCCAAATGACATAAAATCATTCATCAAATCATATTTATCAAAAACTTGATTAAATACACCCTGAACTAGCCCTTTTTTATTTTGAAGATGTTGTTGCATTTTTAATTAATTATTTATTTAATATAATAGCAAATGCCAGAATTACCAGAAGTAGAAATAGTCCGACAATCTTTATTAAAAAATATAAAAGGTAAAAAAATCAATAAAGTTTTGGTCAGAAATAGAAACCTAAGATTTAAATTAGAAACTTCTTTTGAAAAGAAGCTAAAAAATAAATTTATTTCAAATATTAAAAGATTCTCAAAATATTTGATTATTGAGCTGGAAAATAAAAGTTTTTGTATAGTTCATTTGGGAATGTCAGGAACAATTCATATTATTAAAAATAAAAAAAATAATCTACCTACTAACACTAGTTTTTATAGTTTACCAAATTTGCCTAGAAATCATAATCATGTTGAATTTTTTTTTAAGAATATGAGATTAATTTATAATGATCCAAGAAGATTTGGCTATTTTCAATTTTTAGAAAATTTTATAAGTCTAAAAAAAAAATTTAAAAATTTTGGTCCAGAACCTTTTAATAAAAAATTCAATTCAAAATATTTGATCAATCACTTTAAAAAAAAGGATAAGAATATAAAAAATTTTTTATTAGATCAAAATTTTGTATCTGGAATTGGAAATATTTATGCAAGTGAAATTTTATATTTATCAAAAATAAACCCTTTGCTATCAGCAAAGTATTTGCAAAAAAAGCAATGCAAAAATATAGTTATAAATTCAAGAAAAATTTTACAAAATGCTATAAGGAAGGGGGGATCAACTATAAGAGATTTTAAAAATACTAAAGGCGCCCAAGGTAATTTTCAAAAAGAATTTAAGGTTTATGGCAGAGATAAACAAAACTGTAAAAGATTTAGTTGTTCAGGAACAATCAATAAAATAACTCAATCAAATAGATCAACATTTTTGTGTGAAATATGTCAAAAACAATAAATATATTATTGACCGGGCCTATTTAAGCGGTTATACCCCTGCAAAATTATGGCCAACACAAAATCAGCAATTAAAAGAATTAGACGAATATCTAAACAAACCGCGGTTAACAAGGCGAGAAAAAGTAGATACAAAATTGCATTAAAAAAGATGAACGTTCTGATTGAAAATAAAAAAAAGTCAGAGGCTTTAAAGTTCTTACCTAAGTTGAATTCTGAGTTAATGAAGATTGCTAAAACTGGAATTATAAAAAAACAAAATGCATCTAGAAATGTATCCAGAATTACAAAAAAAATAAGTTCCTTATAATTTCTATACCTCAAGTTGATTCAACTTAAAGAATACACTTTATATATGATATGTTAATCTTAAATTACAATATTTAGAATTAGTAAAAAAATATTATATTTAATTCAATCATAAATTTTATTTATTTTTTGAATACATAAAAAAAAAATTTGTCAAAGAAATTATGTAAAAAAATTTTTACACAATCCCAGATTTTATTTATTTTTGGTTTAGTAAAATAATTAGTTGCAATAACCATTATTATTGATGTAACTGAGACTTTCCAAAAAAATGAACAATACTCATATAAATAAAAGTTTTGATAAGATTAACCTTGATTGGAAACTGATTCAGTCTGAATTAAAATTAAAATTGGGAATAGAAGTTTATGAAAGTTGGATAAAAAAAATTGAATTACATGAAGAGTTTAATAATTATATCTTATTAACTGTCCCAACCAGGTTTATCCGTGACTGGATTACTTCGAGATATTTAGATCAAATTTTACAAACTATCAGAAAACATAAAAAACAAATTATAAGGATAGAGTTTAAGATTATAGAAAAAAAGGATAATAAAAATGAAAAAATTGATGATCTTAATCAAATAAAAGAGACACAAAAAGTCTCATTTATAAAAGATACTCATCTCCAGTATAGTCGAATAGATCCTAATAAAAGATTTGAAAACTTTTTGATCGGATCAAGTAATAAAATAGCTTTTGAAGCTTCCTTAAAGGTATCTGAGAATATTTCTCATTATAATCAGCTTTATATATATAGTGGCGTAGGTCTAGGCAAAACTCATCTTTTAAATTCGATAGGCCATGAAATGAACAAAAGTAGAAAAGTAATGTTCATTTCTGCTGAACGTTTTATGTATCAATTTGTTAAGTCAATAAAATCTAACGATATGGTTAAATTTAAAGAGTATTTTAGAAATACAGATGTCTTATTAATTGACGATATACAATTTATGAATGGCAAAGAAGCTATGCAGGAAGAGTTTTTTCATACCTTTAATGCTCTTCTGGATAAAGAGTCTCAAATAATAGTTTCAGCTGACAGACCTCCTAATAAGTTATCTAGAATTCAAGAAAGAATTAAATCAAGATTCTCTGGAGGTCTAGTTGTAGATATTCAAAAACCTGAGTATGATTTAAGAAGAAAAATTATTAATCACAAGATAAATGAATTAACGACGCTATACACTGATAAATTAAATATTTCAGATGAAATTCAAGATTTTATTAGTAATAAAATTACTACTAATGTGCGGGAATTAGTAGGAGCAATAAATCGTATAGTTTCCTTTTCAAGGATTTATAACAAGTTACCAAACTTGTCTGAGACAAAAATTATTTTGAAAGATTTATTAAATTTAACCGAGAATAATGTTACTATAGACTCTATACAAACAATTGTTTGTAAATTTTTCAAAATTAGTAAAAATGAGATGTTATCCTCAAGAAGATCGAGATATTTAGTTAGACCAAGACAGACGGCCGTTTATCTTACTAAAATTTTAACTACTAAATCATTACCAGAAATTGGGCGAGAATTTTCAAATCGAGATCATACAACCATAATTCATTCTGTGAAAACAATCGAAAAATTAAAAGAAAAAAATCCAGACATGAACGATAATATTAATAAATTAAAAAATATTATTTTATATAATAAAGAGGGATGAAATTTAACATTAATCAAAAAGAACTTCAGGAAGCCTTAAATTACTGTCAAGGTGTTATTGAAAAAAGGAGCACATTACAAATTCTTTCTAATGTTTTACTAGACGCCAGCAATACAAAATTGACTATAACAGCGACAGATCTTGATTTAATATTTATTCATCAAATAAAGAATGTTGAAATTTTAGAGGAGGGAAAAACAACTACAACTTCTTCAATTATGTTCGATATTGTTAGAAAATTTTCTTCAGATAAAAAATTGAACTTATCTACAAATAGTGAAAATAAACTTCAATTGGAGTCTGAAAAGTCTCTATTTAATTTAAATTGTATAAATTCCTCAGAGTTTCCTCTTACTGACGAAAATTTCAATGAAAACGTGTTTACTATAGACTCTAAAAAGTTTTTAAAACTCTTGAATAAATGTAAATTTTCAATTTCAAATGATGAAACTCGTCATTACTTAAGTGGAATATATTTGCACCAAACTGAGGTTGAAGATAAGATTTATTTGACAGCAGTAGCAACGGATAGTCACAGAATGTCTATTTCAAAAATAAGGTTGAATGAAAAAATAAATTTTGACCCAATTATTCTTCCAAAAAAAACTATTTTTCAACTTTGTTCATTATTAGATAACTATGATGGTGATCTTAAAATATCTAACTTAAAATCAAAAATTAAGTTTGAATTAACTAATAGTATTTTAATTTCTAAATTAATTGATGGAAAATTTCCAAATTATGTACAAGTAATTCCAAAAAATAATCAAAAAAAATTAGAAACAAATATTAAATCATTTTTAGGATCTATTGATAGGGTTGCTTCAGTATCGCTTGATAAAAAAGATGGAGTAAAGTTTAAATTATCTAAGGATACATTGAATCTTTCTGTTAACAATACCACTAGCGGCGACGGCAATGAAACTTTAGGTGTTCAATTTGATCATGATTTAGAAATCAGTTTCAATTCAAGATATCTAATAGATGTTGCTTCGCAGCTTGATGGGGAAAAAATAGAGTTATTTTTAAATGATACAGGATCTCCAGTTTTAATAAAAGATCCTGGTGATTTTGATAGTATCTACGTGGTTATGCCTATGAAAGGCTAATCTATTAGATTTAATTCTGAATAAATTTTATCCTCTAAAGTTTTAAGAAATATCCCTTTTTCTAAATTATTATTTATTCGTTGCATTATAGATATAGTAATAGTTCTATTGCTAACTTTTCTTCCTGATTTAGGCCAGACATATCCAGAATTAATAGCAACTGGCTGACAAGCAATTTTAAGTTTCTCATAAATTCTAGAGGCTCCTTTTTTAAAAGCGGGTCTTTCATTAGGCAAAACTCTAGTTCCTTGGGGAAAAATTATTAGAGGTCTGTCTGAATTTGCGACTATGCTTGAAATTTCATTATAAAAACCGAGATTATCTTTTGTAATTTGACCTCTTTTAATTGATATGGATCCAATTTTTTTCAGATACCAGCCAAATATAGGTATAAATAATAGTTCTTTCTTGAGAATAAATACTGGTGACTTAAATAAAGTTTGAAGAAAAAAAGTTTCAAACATCGATTGATGAGATGCTGCTATAAAAAATTTTTCATCTCTAATAATATTTTCAGTTCCTTTTATTACTATTTTTGTTGAGAGAAAAAATTTTAAGCAAAAGCCAGTCCAGTAACCCATTAACTTACCACCAAATAATACTACTTGTTTAGGTAAGAAAAATGAGGGTAAAAAAATTATTGAAATAATAATAATTCCAGTAAAAAAAAATAATGAAAATATGAGGTTTCTTAACATTTTGTCAAAAGCTAGATTATTTCAGTGTGCTTTTGTCTTTTTCTAATTACATTAATTTTTGAACCTTTAATTAATAATTCTATAGGTTTAGGTCTTAAATTATAATTAGAACTTAAAGACATACCATAAGCGCCAACATCGCATATAGCTATTAAATCTTTTTCTTCTAATTTTTGAAATTTTTTAAGCGTTACAAATTTATCAGTGCTTTCACAAATTGGACCAACAAATTCATAAATTTTATTTGATATTTTATTAGATTTTATCACTGGCAATGTTCTATGAAATGCTCCGTATAGTGCAGGTCTCATAAGATCATTCATAGCAGCGTCTAAAATTACAAATTTTTTTCTACCACTGTCCTTTATGTAAATGACTTTACTAATTAACATACTAGTATTGCCAATTATAGATCTACCAGGTTCAAAAATAATTTTAACTTTATATTTTTTTAAAAAATTATTAATTGCAGCGTTATACTTTTTATAATTAAGTGTTTTGTCTTTATCAGAATAATTAATTCCCATACCTCCACCCAAATCAATAAATTCGAATTGATGATTAGTTTTGTCTAAGATATGACCAATAGCTTTAAGCATTTTCCCATAGGGTTTATGATCTAAAATTTGACTACCTATATGAACACTCAAACATTTTAAGTCTATGTTTTTTGAACTATTACAAAAATCTACAATTTTATGAAATGTATTTTTATTCACTCCAAATTTATTCTCTTTTTTTCCAGTAGAAATTTGATTAAGTGTTTTTGCATCTGTATTTGGATTAAGTCTAACACCAACCTTCACTTTTTTCTTTCTTAATTTTGCAATTCTATTTATTTCTGTTATTTCACTTAATGACTCAGCGTTAATGAGAAGTATTTTTTTATTTATTGCAAAATTTAATTCACTAGAAGTTTTTCCAACTCCAGAAAATACTATCTTATTTGGTTTTATTCCTGCTTTTAAGGCTATCATAAGTTCACCTAGAGAGACTACATCAGCTCCTAAACCAAACTTTTTAATTTCTCTAATTAAATTAACATTAGTGTTAGATTTAACTGCAAAACAAATTAAAGGTGAAAAAGATTTAAAACTTTCTTTAAATTTACTTACATTTTCCTTTAATTTTGAATATGAATAACAGTAAAAAGGTGTTCCAAATTTTTTAGCTATTCTCTGGAAACTGACTTTCTCTACTGTTAATCTTTTGTTTACGTATTTCATGAAGTTTTGTTTATTATAGTTTGTAGTATTTTAATTTCTTTATTTAAAGCTTTGAATTCAGGATCACCTTTTTTCCCACAAGAAACTAAAACACAACAAAATAAAACAAAAAATATAATTTTTTTTATCATCTTAATTTTTTATATTTCCTTATCATTTTTTTTATATTATCAAAAGATGTTCCGCCGTAAGATTTTTTAGAGTTAACAGAATTCTTTAAATCAAACACTTTTAGTACATCGATTGTTAATGTTGGTTCTATCTTTTTTAAGTCTTCCAAGGATAATTCATTTAGTTTTTTCTTTTTTTTTTCAGCTAAATTCACCAGCGAAGCAGTTTTTTGGTAAGCCTTTCGAAAAGACATTGAATTATTTTTAACAAGATGATCAGCTAAATCTGTTGCAGTAATGTATCCAGAGTATGCTAATTCAAGCATTCTTTTTTTATTAGGGCTTATGTTTTTTAAAATTTCATTAAATATTTTTAAACTTTCAAAAAGCACATCATAGGACCTGAAAACTATTTCCTTATCGTCTTGAAGATCTTTGAAGTAAGATAGAGGCAATCCCTTTAATATAGTAAACATTGAAAACAAATTACCGAAAGAAATTCCGGATTTGCCTCTTAAATATTCCAAAAGATCAGGATTTTTTTTTTGTGGCATTATTGAGGAACCAGCAACTATTTTGTCTGAAAGATTTATTAAATTAAAACCATCAGAATTCCAGATAATTAATTCCTCTGCAATTCTTGACAGGTGTAATGAACAAACTGAAACACTGTAAAGAAAATCTAAGACAAAATCTCTATCAGCTATAGTATCGATTGAATTATTAGTAGGTCTCTCAAAACCAAGTTTTTTTGTTGTATAATTCCTGTCTATGTTAAATGAGGTTCCAGTTAATGCTGCAACACCTAATGGGTTTTCATTTAAACTTTTGAGATTACTTTTAAACCTGTCTTTGTCTCTTTTAAACATTTCTACGTATGCCATTAGATAGTGTGCAAACGAGACTGCTTGTGCATTTTTTAAATGGGTAAAACCTGGCATAATAGTATCTACGTTTTTTTCAGCTAAATTAATTGAATTGTTAATTACGTTATTTAACATTATACTAATTTCATAATTTGCAGATTTAATCCAGATTTTAAAGTCAGTTATTACTTGGTCGTTTCTAGACCTTGCTGTGTGAAGATACCCAGCTTCTTCACCAATTATTTGAAACAATCGTTTTTCGATATTTATGTGAATGTCCTCATATTTTTTATTAAATTCAAATTTTTTATTAGATATTTCTTTTTCAATCTTATTTAGTCCATAAATAATTTTATTTTTTGTTCTAAAAGAGATTATTTTTTGTTTAAATAACATTTCCACATGAGCAATAGAACCATTTATATCCTCTTTATAAAGTCTTTTATCTATATCAATAGAGCTACCTATTTTTTGCGAGAGATTAGACGAATTATTTTTAATTCTTGTACTCCATATTGTCTGGTTGTTTTTATTTTTTACCATGATAATTAATTATACCTTTTTAACATGAGATTATTAATAATATTTATTTTAATGCTATCAAATTCTTTTGCTAATGAAGTTACGGATATAAAAAATTTAGTCATTAATAAAGAGTTAAAAAGTTACGTTGATATAAGGTTTTTAGACATTAAAAATAAAGAATTAAACTTAAATAGTTATAAGGGAAATCTAGTAATATTGAATTTTTGGGCAACCTGGTGTGCTCCATGTAAAGATGAAATGCCATCTATGGATTTACTAACTAAAAATCCTAATTTGGATAATCTTAAGATATTTCCCATAAATATTGGTAAGGATACTAGTCAAAAATCTTTAACTTTCTTTAAGGATTTGAATATAAAAAATTTAGAAATTTATTTTGATCCACCCGATACATTAGCAAAGAAATTTAAATTAAGAGGTCTT
This sequence comes from uncultured Pelagibacteraceae bacterium, assembly GCA_902524545.1. Classification (GTDB taxonomy): domain Bacteria; phylum Pseudomonadota; class Alphaproteobacteria; order Pelagibacterales; family Pelagibacteraceae; genus Pelagibacter. The sequence continues at coordinate 23,788 of CABZDW010000003.1, read as the reverse complement.
CCTACAACTATACTTTTTAATAAAGATGGACTTGAGTTTGCAAGAATAATTGGATCAATCGACTTTGCTGATGAAAAATTTATTAAGTGGTTGAGTAATTTTAATTAATTTTTAAAAAAATATGCAAAAGCTACTAAAGCTATAATTGCTATAAATTGTAGCAAGACTCTTAATTGCATTAATTTATTAGAATATTTTTTACTTGTTTCACCACCTTTAAATAAAGTTCCGATGCCAAGAATAAGAACTAAACCAACTGTCATCAATAAGATAATGGATATAATTTTTACTAATGTTCCAGAAATCATAAAATTATAGTAAGTTGTTTTATAGATAAAAAAACATAAATCAATTACTATGACATTTTGCCTTGATACAACCATTATAAAGCCAGAAAAAAACGAGAAAATTGAAAACGCAGTCATTTTACTACATGGGTATGGAAGTGATGGTAAAGATATAAGCATGCTTTCATTAAATTGGAAAAGGCACCTTAGAAATACAATTTTTCTCTGCCCGAACGGTCACGAAACTTGTCCAATTAATCCATCTGGGTATCAATGGTTTGATCTCACAAAAGATGATCCAAATTATATCTTAGAGGAATCAATTAAGGCTGAAAAAAAACTCAATCAATTCATAGATGAAATAAAGATTAAATATAATTTAAAAAACGATAAGATTTGCTTGTCTGGTTTTAGTCAAGGATGCATGATGTCAATTAATATAGGACTTACATCTAAAAACAAATTTAATTGTATAGTGGGTTTTTCTGGTAAGATTATTAATCAAGAAGACCTCAAGAAAAGAAAAAGAGTCTTAACAAATATCCTTTTAATTCATGGTGACTCTGATCAAGTTGTCTCACCTAACTATATGTTAGAGGCAAAAGATTTTTTTATCAGATCTGACATTGAAATAGAGACCCATTTAATTAAGAATTGTGATCATCACATTCCTATAGAAGCTTCTAGTATAGCTTTAAATTATATTTTAAAAAAAATAAAATGAGTCCTTAATATTGAAATCATTTTTTATTTAAGTTAAAATTAATTTATGAATAACTTTATTGAACAAGATGTGTCACTAGAAAAATGCCCTGCATTAGTTTTGAATGCTGATTATAGACCTTTAAGTTATTACCCTTTATCGTTGTGGTCTTGGCAAGATACAGTAAAGTCAGTTTTTTTAGATAGAGTTATTATAGTGAGTAATTATGATAGAGTTGTAAGAAGTCCATCATTCAAAATGCAGCTTCCAAGCGTTATAGCTCTTAAAGATTACATAGTTCCACAATCAAAACCAAGTTTCACAAGATTTAATGTTTTTTTAAGGGATAAATTTTCTTGTCAATATTGTGGAAGTGGAGAGGAATTAACTTTTGATCATTTGTTGCCAAGATCAAAAGGTGGAGAAACACACTGGGATAATGTTGTAACAGCATGTTCAGCATGCAATGTAAAAAAGGGTGGAAAATTATTAAAATCCTCAGGAATGAAACTCAATCAGTATCCTTATCAACCATCAACTGAAGATTTACATAGGAATGGAAAGAATTTTCCCCCAAATTATTTACATAAAAGTTGGATGGACTATTTATATTGGGATGTTGAGCTAGAAGCTTAAAATTAGATTTTCTCAGAAATATTTATTGCTATTTTAGATCCAGTTTTGATAATTCTATCCATTATAGCGTAAAAACCTTTTTTTGTTGCACCCTCCTCATAAGCGATGTCCTTATGATCTAATTCATCCTGTCTAAATTTTGTTATTTTTTTTTTTAGCTCTTCCTCGTCAGGACCTAGCTGATTAATTTGATCTAAATAATGTTTATCAATAACTTCTTCAACAGATGCCGTACATAACATAGCAGCTTTTTTTCCTAATAAAGTAGAGCCAAATCCCAAACCAACTCCTAATAAATCCCATAAAGGTAAAAATTTTGTTGGTTCAATGTTTCTTTTTTTTATTTCTTTTTCAAAAAATTGACAATGCTCCATCTCATGTTCTTTCATATTTTCAATTGTTTTTTTTAAATTTTCATTTTTTACAACAGTACTTAAAGCTAACAATTGACCCTCATAGATTTTCACAGCACCTCTCTCACCAGCATGGTCAACCCTAATGAATTCCTGAACTCTTCTATTTGTTTTTTTCATATTTATTTAAAATTTTTAAAAGTGTTATAATAAACAATAAACTGATCATAATATTAATACTTGTAAGTGAAAATCCAAAAATCCTAAATGTCACATCTCTACAGCTTATTGGTTTCTCAATTAATTGTTTGAGTAAATCTTCTTTGGTAATACTTTCATCCAAACTCTTTGCCCCACAAACAGATGACTCTTGAAAAAAATCCTGTTCAATTCCATAATGATAAAATGAAATTGCAAAAGAGAAGATAAAAGTAAGAATTAATAATAAAACTAAGAATTTTTGATTTTTTTTAATAAAAAAGATTGCTATTATAATCATTATACTTATTACATAAGGGATCCTCTCTATTAAACATAAATTACAAGGCTGATGTCCAAGAACATATTCTATAAAAAAAGCGGAAATTAAAGCAATTAAGCTAAATAGAAAAATTATTTTTAAATATAACTCAGGTTTAAAATTAAACATTAGATTTAAAAATTAAATAGACCATCAATCCAATTAAGACAATTAATATTCCAATTATTGTAAACCATTTTGACCCATGTTTATCCATAAATTGATTAAATAAGTCTCCAAACCTATAAGAGAGATATGACACTAAAAAAAATCTTAAACCTCTTGAAACTAAGCTTATTAATATAAAAATTAAAAAGTTAAAACCTATAAGACCACTAGCAATTGTAAAAACTTTATAAGGAAGGGGGGTAAAACCTGCTAAAAAAAGTATTCCTAGCCATGCATAAAAACCATCATTTCTAATCAAGCTTTCTTTAATGTTATATAGTTTATCCTCATAACTATAAAAATTAATGATGTGCGCTCCAAATTCAAAAAAGAATGCCCCGATTACATAACCCAGCATACCCCCTAAAACTGAAAATATTGTTGTTATAAGAAAAATTTTTTTAAAATTAGCTTTCTTGGAGATTACCATCGGAATAACCATAACGTCAGGAGGAATAGGAAAAAAAGAACTTTCAACAAATGACACAATCGCCAAGTAATATTTGGAATTTTTGTGACCTGCTAAATCTAAACATTTTTTGTAAAGATTTTTAAACATTTTTTGGTTTTAATATAATTTTAGTTCTTATACTATTTAATAAATTATTAAACAATTAGGGCGAATGGCGGAACTGGTAGACGCGCACGACTCAAAATCGTGTTTTGCAAGAAGTGAGAGTTCGATTCTCTCTTCGCCCACCAAATTATGCAATTAAATAGAATAAACAGTTTAGTTGAACTTTTTTTTACAAAGTACAGAGAAATAAATCCAGTTGTTGATAAGCCATTCTTAAAATGGTTAAAAGAAAATAAAAAAGATTTTTTGACTTGGGAACAGGTTGCTTCTAAAATTCAAATTTTATCTGAATACTTGAAAGAAAATGTAACCGTAGGAGACCGATGTATCCTGTTGTCTGAAAATCGACCTGAGTGGCTTATCTCTGACATATCAATTATGAATGCAGGTGGTGTCACAGTACCATTATTTACAACTTATTCAGAGGGGGACTATGAATATATTATTAATGATTGTCAGCCAAAAATTTGTATCGTTTCTAATGAAATCCAATTAAAAAAAATTGAAAAATTTATCTCAGATGAAATAAAAGTTTTATCTATTGAAAGCATAAATGAAAGGGTTGAGAATATAGAAAATATATTTGATGAATATTTAAAAAAAAAGAAATTAGACCCTAAAATAAGTTTTAATCAAAATCTACAAAGGAAAGATCTTGCTTGTATAATTTATACATCTGGAACGACTGGTAATCCTAAAGGAGTAATGCTGAGTCATGGAGGAATTTTATCAAATTGTGAGGGAGCTCAAGAAATATTAAATCAATTAGCTCAGGATAGTGAACCCACTTTTCTAACTTGGTTACCGTTATCTCATTCATATGAGCATGCAGTTCAATTTGTTCAAATCTCTCTTGGCGCAAAAATTTATTATGCTGAAAGTCTAGAGAAGTTATTATTTAATATGTCCATTGCAAAACCTACGATTATGACTGCTGTTCCAAGATTCTATCAAAATTTGTATAGTAAAATTTCAATGAATTTTTTAAAGCAAAAAGGTTTTAAGAAAAAATTGATATCATCCACCATTTTACTTGGAACTAAAAAACTTAAAAATCAAAATTTAACATTTAGGGAAAAATTGATTAATTTTTTTTGTGAAAAACTAGTCAGAAAAAAGATCAGAAATCAGTTTGGTGGAAAACTAAAGGCCTTTGTATCTGGAGGTGGCGCTTTAGATCAAAAAATTGGAGAATTTTTAAACGCCGTAGGATTGCCTACCCTCCAAGGTTACGGTCTTACAGAGGCCTCACCTGTTGTAAGTTGTAATATTCCTGGAAAAATCAAAATCGACACAGTAGGGCCTCCTTTTAAAACAAACCAAGTGAATATAGCCAAGGATGGTGAAATTTTAGTTAAAGGTGAAAATGTTATGCTTGGTTACTGGAATATGAAAAAGGAGTCAGATGATATTATAAGAAATGGCTGGTTACATACTGGTGATATTGGAGAGATCACACAAGATGGAAATTTAAAAATTACTGATAGAAAGAAAGAAATAATAGTTAGTCTTGGCGGAGATAACATTTCACCATCTAAAATTGAAAATTTATTATGTTTAAATGAAAAAATTAAGCAAAGTTTTGTTTATGGAGATAAAAAGACTTATTTAGTTGCATTGATTGTCTCTGAAAGTATTGAAAATAAAAAAGAAATTGAATTTTATCTAGAAAATTTAAACAAAAATTTATCTTTAGTTGAAAAAGTTAAAAAATTTAAAATTATCGAAGAGGAATTTACAATTGACAATGGAATGTTAACACCAACACTAAAATTAAAAAGAAAAAAAATTTTGGATAAATATGAAGAAGATTTAGAAAAACTTTATTAATTTATTTAAACTTTTGATTATAAAGCGCATAAACATTAACTTTTTTACACTTTTAAAAATATAAAAATATTATTTTAATAAAATTTATTTTCAAATTTTTTTACTTTAATTAAAGAATTGACATAACGTATATAAAAAAATAAAAATAAGTTAATTACGAATCAAATTGATTCGTTTAACTAAAAAGGGAGCTAAAGATGCCTAAGAGAAGAAAAAAAGCAAAGAAGGCTAAGAAAAAAGCTAAGAAAAAAGCTAAAAAAAGAAGAAGAAGATAATAACTTAGTACTCTTTACAAAAAACGCTTCTCATAACTTATTGTGTGAGAGGCGTTTTTTTATTCTTATATTCGATCATCATCCTCTGAAATTGGTTCTTCAACAGCAATTTCGTTATCAGTAGATGTTGTGCTTGTAGCTTTTGCACTTTTGTTTTCTTCCTTAACTTCTTTATTAAGATTTCTTTTAAGAGCTTTATCAAGCTTTTTTTGTGTATCCTCTCTTGAAATATTTAAAACAATTTGAAACTCAGAAAGAATTCTATCGTAGGCTTTTTCAAATAGTTGCCTTTCACTATAAGATTGATCAACCATTAAGTCATCACCTTTATTCAGATCTTTCACTACCTCTGCTAATTCATAAATTTTACCAGATGAAATTTTTGCCTCATATTCTTGAGCTCTTCTGCTCCACATAGATCTTTTGATTTTTGGTTTACTTTTTAAAATAGAAATACTTTTGTTTATTTGATTAATGGTAGAAAGAGGACGTAAATGTAATTGTTTGTTTACAGGTACCATACCGTTGGCTTTATCTTTTTCAAATTTAATTATGTATGTTTCAACATCAATTCCACCAATATTAATTTTCTTAAATTCTGTTATTTGACCTACCCCATGCTTAGGATACACAACATAATCTTTGATTTTATATTCTCTTTTCTCGGTATTTTGTTTTTTTACTTTTTTGATCTCAGGTTTAATTTCATTATTTTTAGGTATCCTTAAATTTTCTGCTTTAGTTTCGGTTTGTTTTTTATTCTTTTTTTCAACCTTTTTTACAATTTTAGGGATTTTCTTTACTTTTTTTAATTTTATTATTTTAGTTTTTTTTACTTTTTTGATTGGTTTTATTTTGAATTTTGACTTAGTTTTTTTTTTAAAGGTTTTCTTTAAAATATTTTTCAAACTTATTTTGCTCATCTTTATATTTTTCGTGATCCAAAGGTGGATCTTTTTTTTCACTTATGTTGGGCCAGATCTCAGAATACTTTTTATTGATTTCTAACCACTTTTCACTACCCGGTTCTATATCAGGCTTAATTGCATCTACAGGACATTCAGGTTCACAAACGCCACAATCTATACACTCATCGGGTTTAATTACAAGCATATTTTTCCCTTCATAAAAACAATCTACAGGACAAACTTCAACACAGTCCATTAATTTACACTTGATGCATTTATCGTTTACAATGTAAGTCATGATTAGATATTTTTTTTAATTCTTTCTTTAATATCGCCCATTAATTTACTGTCAATATATAAAAGTCCGCCAAGCCTCCGCATTAAACTTGTTTCATAAATATCTGCCTCATTATTTGAGTAAATTATTCTCCAAAGTGTCTCAACTATTTTTATTTTGTTAATTTCCTCCATATTTTTTACTTCTTTAGTAAATTCTAAAATCTGATTTGAATCTTCCTCAATTTTTTTTCCGTCCTCAAATATTTTTTCCAAGTTTTTCTCGTTTACGCCTATTTGTAAAAGAGCTTCTTTTATAATTATCTCCTCACTTTTTGAAAAGTTTTCGTCTATTTTAGCTGCATGGATTAAAAGTGCAGCTACTTTTGATAAATCATTATTTTCGTTTTTTTCTTTTTTAAAAAACATAATTTTAATTAAAATTTAAATTCTTTAGAATTCCAAAGGGATTCTCTTTTACATTTACTTTTACATTTACTTTATTTTTAAACTTAACTCTTTTTTTTGGTTTGTATTTAAAGAATAACTCGTTATTTTTTTCCAAAATCTTATAACTCATAGCTATGAGTAATTGTTTAAAATCATCTTTATTACACCCCAATAAATTCAACATTTCTGGTATCATTTTTACTTCCTTCATATTTTTCGTATCAGAATTAATTATTTGTACAAATAATCTCTCTAAAATATCTATTCTGACAAAGAAGTTGTTAAATTTCTCAAATCCACAAAGCAACATAAAGTTTTTATTTTGAATTTTTTTATTATTTAAAAAATTTAATCCAAATGTAGGAGGTTCTAAATTGAAGTATTTTTGATTATAATTTTTCCAGAGTAGAGTCCTTAGTGAAACAGGCTCTGGTTTTATCAATTTAAATAAAAAAACATGGTACCTACCAAATTTTACTCCAAGATCTCTTAAAGTTTTTCTATCATTTTGATCGAGTTTTTTTAAATATTCTGTTACCAGATCTCTTTTAAGAACACCATTATTTTCATAAAGTTGATATGCTAAGGCTTTAATTGATGAATTCTTATCCTTTAGATCTTTTAAATCATAGAGACTTTTTAAAACCGTTGAAATTTTATTCTTTAACCATTTTTCTAAAAAATTAATTAATTTAACTTTTTGATTTTGCTCCAACATGTCATCGACTAATAATTCTATATTGGGGCTCAAATAATCTTTACCAGGAATTAATTTACCAATTATTGCATTATTCCAATATATCTTAGAGTCATTTTTTAACTCAACTAGACCTGTATCAATTATAATTTGGATTCTCTTTTCAAGTTCTGGTCCTATCGTCTTTCTTGCAGCTTTTTTTAGAGATTTAATATCAGTCTCTAAAGCTCCTTTCTTAAGATCAAGTTCTAATTTAAGTCCGTTTATTTTACCTATAAATTGTCCATCGATCATAACATTATTATTTTCTAAAATTTTAGTATCAAATTCCATATCTTGTTTCAAACCCCTAGCGAGTACACTTGCCCTTTTATCAATAAATGTTTTTGTGAGTTCTTCATGAAGTCTATCTGAAAGTTTATCCTCTAAGAATTTAGTTTTTTCAATCCAGTAATTTTGATTTTCAACCCAATTATTTTTATTTGAAACATATGACCAAGTTCTTACATTTGCAATTCTATTTGCTAAAGAATCTACATTTCCGTCTAATTTATCTAGCTTCATAAGCTGTAAATGCATAAAATTATCTGGTATTTTCCCTTTATCACTGTTTAAAAAATTGAATACTTTTTCAACAACATTGATGTGATTTCCGTAGGTTTTCTTTACAAAGTCAGGGATTTGACAGCATTCCCATAGTAGTGTCAGTGTTTCTTTTACATTCTGCAAATTATATAAGTCCAACTTCTTTAAGAAGTACTTCAAAACTTTTTCATCCTCACACTCATGAATTTTTCTAAGCCAGTCTTTATTTGGCTTTTCTTCAAGTGATTTTAATAACGAGATGGGATTATTAAAATTTAAATCTGAATTTCTCCAAAATAACGTTCTGATATTTTCAAATTTATGATTTTCTAAAAGTTCAACTTCTTCAGCTATAATTTCTTTACAATCACCAGTGATACCAAAGTTACCATCATTGAGATATCTACCTGCTCTTCCAGCAATTTGGCCTATCTCGGATAGATTTAGTTTCCTTAATTTTTTTCCATCGAATTTTTTTAAATTTGAAAAATACACTTGATCTAAATCCATATTTATACCCATTCCAATTGCATCAGTTGCAACTAAAAAATCAACATCACCTGATTGGTATAAATCTACTTGTGAATTCCTTGTTTTTGGACTTAAAGATCCCATAACAATTGCAGCTCCACCTTTTTGTCTTCGTATTAATTCTGCTATTGCATAAACTTCTTCAGTTGAAAAAGCTATAATTGCTGTTTTTCTATTAATACGTGAAATTTTTTTGTGACCTGAGTAGGTAAGTTTAGATAATCTTTTTCTATCTATGAATTCTATATCGTCGTCTAATTTTGAAACTATTCCTTTAATTGTGTTTGAACCCATTAACATTGTAAGTTTACTTCCTCTCATATTAAGTAATCTGTCTGTAAAAATATGACCTCGCTCATGGTCTGCACACATTTGAATTTCATCAACACCTATAAATTCTAAATCTTTATCTATTGGCATTGACTCTACTGTACACAAAAAATATTTTGCATTTGAAGGTATAATTTTTTCTTCACCAGTTATTAAAGCAACTTCATCATATCTAGTTTTTTTAACAACTTTGTCATAGACTTCTCTAGCTAAAAGTCTTAATGGAAAACCAATCATCCCAGTATCAAAAGAGAGCATCGTTTCTATTGCTAAATGGGTTTTGCCAGTATTTGTTGGACCGAGAACTGCTGTAATTTTATTTTTATTCATTTCTATCTTTGGTATGTTTAATATTTTACATACAAGATGTAGTTACCTATAAAGAACAAAAATAGACTAAAACATGACCGAATCGTTCTATAAAAAGTTCTCATTTCGAGTTTTAAAAAATTTAGATTAACATAATATAGTTTATTGTCCAAATTACTATCAAATACAAATACTTAAGACTTAATTTTAAGAATTTTCCAAACTCCAGAAGCAGATGTTATAATTTTGTCGTTACATTTCAATTCACAAAATAAAAATACTAGAGTTTTTGTTTTTTTTAGAATTTTTACATGCCCAATAATCTCATCACCAATTTTTGAAGCACCGATATATTTAAGATCTAATGAAATTGTTACACATGGTGCATTTTGAGCACTACGGTGTGCTGCCGTTCCTGCTCCAGCATCTATCAAAGCTGCCAAGTACCCTCCATGAGTTATGCCTGCTGCGTTTAAATGGTTTTTATTAATAACTGATTTGAATTCGTATTCGCTTTCAGAGATATTTCTAAACATAACACCACCATTATGTTTCATGAAACCATGCTGTAAACTTATTTGTTCAAATGAATTAGACATAATTTGTTAAAGTATAAAAGTTAAAATAAGCAAAATTACAAGAATAATTATGAAAAAATAAATAACAGACATTTGAAGAGAGGATTTAATCAACCATTTTATCATAATTTATCTTATTAATGGTGCGCCTGCTAGGAGTCGAACCCAGAACCTCCTGGTCCGTAGCCAAGCGCTCTATCCAGTTGAGCTACAGGCGCATTTTTAAATTTTATTTATTATTCTATATCATTTTTTAGTGTATTTTAATGCAAAGACAAATTTAAATTATTATGAATAATTCAATGAATGAGGTTGTGATTGTAGAGGCTATCAGAACTCCAATTGGAGCTTATAAAGGGTCTCTCAAAGAATTAAGTGCTGATAAGTTGGGATCAATTGTTATTAGGGAAATTTTAAAAAAAAGTAAATTAAACAAAGATAATATCGATGAGGTAATTATGGGCCAAGTACTTACAGCTGGTGGAGGTCAAAATCCTGCAAGACAAGCTGCAATAAATGCAGGTATAGATGTCTCAAAACCAGCGCACATAGTAAATCAAGTTTGTGGCTCTGGACTTAGAGCTGTAATCTCAGGTTATCAATCAATTAAATTAGGAGAGGTAAAAAATGTAATTTCGGGTGGCCAAGAAAACATGTCATTAGCCCCACATTCAATTTTTTATCGTGATAATAAAAAAATTTCAGAGAAACATTTGATAGATACAATGATAAATGACGGATTGATAGATGCATTTAATAATTATCATATGGGTGTGACTGCTGAAAATATTGCAAAGAAATTTAATATTTCAAGAGTCGATCAAGATGATTTTGCGTTAAATTCTCAAAAAAAAACAGAAAATGCAACTAATAATAATAGATTTGAGGAGGAGCTAATTAAAATAAATCAACCCGGTATAAATCTTGTTAAAGATGAACATCCAAGAAAAAAACTAAATAAATTAGATTTAGAGAAATTAAAAGCAGTATTTGTTAAAGATGGAACTGTGACACCCGGAAATTCATCAGGAATTAACGATGGTGCTGCCGCTTTATTACTAACAACCTTAGATGAAGCTAAAAAAAGATCAATTCAACCTTTAGTAAAGATAATTTCATGGGCTTCAGTTGGAGTGGATCCAACTTTGATGGGTCTTGGACCAATTGAGGCTGTGCGTAAAGCAGTTAAAAAAGCAAAGTGGAATTTAAATGATATAGATCTTTTTGAAATTAATGAGGCTTTTGCTGCTCAAAGTATTGCCGTGATACGTGAATTAAATATTGATGAGTATAAAGTTAATGTTAATGGAGGAGCTATAGCATTAGGCCATCCCATAGGAGCATCAGGTGCAAGAATATTAGTCACTCTTATTCATGAAATGATAAAACAGAAAAAGAATAAAGGTTGTGCTACACTATGTATAGGTGGGGGAATGGGTATAGCCTTGTGTGTTGAGAGAATTTAAGAATTAATTCTTTTAAATTTCTCTTCAAGCAAAATTTTTTGTATCCAAATTTTAGCATCAATGTACGTATTTTTTTTTGGATGTAAGAGCTTATTTAATAACTTTTTAATCATTTTTAAAGGATACACTATAAGAGTGTCAAAAAATTGAGCAGAATGTGTTAAAATTAGCAATTAAGTAAAATTTTATAGTGTATAAGATCTTAATATTAAATGAGTGAAAAACTAATAGTTCCTGATATAGGTGATTTCGAAAATGTAGAGGTTATTGAATTACTTGTTAAAGAAGGTCAAGAAATAGCAAAAAACGATCCAGTAATCACAATAGAAAGTGACAAATCGAGTGTTGAAATACCTTCAACGTTGGCAGGTATTATTGAGACCATTAAAGTTAAAGTAGGTGATAAAGTTTCAAAAGGTGACTTAATTCTGAGTATTTTAGGGTCAAGTGAAAAACTTTCTCCATTAAAAACTATTCCAAAAGATACTGAGAATTTAATTAAAGAGGCAGAAAAATCATTAGAAAAAAAAAAAGAACAAACCATCCATACAAATAATATTGAAATAAAAAAACCAGAAATAATCCAAGTAGTAAATGACGGCGATATTGATCCATTAGAAACCAATGAGTGGCTGGAGTCACTCACTTCGGTAATTGAAAAAGATGGAAATCATAGAGCTCATTACTTAATTAAGGAGTTAATAAATAAAGCTTATATGGAGGGCGCAAATATTCCCTACACACAAAACACACCTTATATAAACACAATCCCAGTAAATGAAGAGAAAAAATCAAATGGTGATCAAAATATTGAGAGAAGAATAAGATCATTAATAAGATGGAATTCCGCAGCAATGGTAGTCCGAGCGAACAAAAAATTTCCTGAGCTTGGAGGACATATTGGAACATTTGCATCTGCAGCTACACTTTATGATGTAGGTATGAATCATTTTTGGAGAGCAAAAAATAATAAATTTGGTGGAGACTTAATTTATTTTCAAGGACATAGCGCCCCAGGTATGTATGCAAGAGCATTTCTTGAAGGAAGACTTAACGAAAAACAATTAGATAGTTTTAGACAAGAGGTTAATCCTGGAGGTTTATCATCTTACCCACATCCTTGGTTGATGCCAAACTTTTGGCAATTTCCTACAGTCTCAATGGGTTTGGGACCAATGTTAGCCATTTATCAAGCAAGATATATGAAATATTTGATCAATAGAGGTCTCATTAAAGATGAGGGAAGAAAAGTGTGGGCTTTTTTAGGAGATGGGGAAATGGATGAACCAGAGTCTTTAGGAGCAATCGGTTTAGCAGCTAGAGAAAAATTAGATAATTTAATATTCGTAATCAATTGTAATCTTCAAAGATTAGATGGACCTGTTAGGGGAAATGGAAAAATTATACAAGAATTAGAGGGTATTTTTAGAGGAGCAGGATGGAATGTTATCAAAGTAATCTGGGGTTCTTACTGGGATCCATTATTGGCTAATGATAAAACTGGCCATTTAATTAAAGCGATGAATGAAACTGTTGATGGTGAATATCAAGCAATGAAAGCAAGAGATGGTGCTTATGTCAGAGAAAAATTTTTTGGTAAATATCTTGAAACTAAAGATTTAATCTCAAGCCTTTCGGACAAAGATATATGGAGATTAAATAGAGGAGGACATGATCCTCATAAAGTTTTTGCAGCTTATGATAAAGCCTCAAAAAATATTGGAAGCCCAACAGTTGTGATTGCAAAGACTATAAAGGGTTACGGAATGGGGAAAAGTGGTGAAAGTGTAAATACAACACATCAGACTAAAAAATTAGATATAGATGACTTGATGTATTACAGAGACAGATTTGATGTTCCTCTTACTGATAAACAGGTACAAAATATTGAATATTATAAGCCAGATCAAAACTCACCTGAGATAAAGTATATTAAGGAGAGAAGACTTCAATTGGGAGGATTTATTCCAGAGAGAACTACTTATGCAAAACCCATCAAAGCTCCTCCAAAAAACATTTTTGACAACATGAAAGAATCAACAGGTAAAAAAGAGATGTCTACTACGATGGCATTAGTAAGAATGCTTACTAATCTTCTGAGAGATAAAAACGTTGCATCAAGGTTGGTACCAATTATTCCTGATGAGGCGAGAACATTTGGTATGGAAGGATTTTTTCAAAAAATTGGTATTTATGCTCATGAAGGACAAAAATATGAACCTGAGGACTCGGCACAATTAAGTTCATATAGAGAGGAAAAAAGTGGACAAGTTTTAGAAGAAGGAATTAATGAGGCAGGTGCTATGTCTTCATGGATTGCTGCAGGTACTTCTTATACAAATCATGATATTGAAATGATCCCTATTTACCTTTTTTACTCAATGTTTGGATTTCAGAGAATAGGTGATTTTGCTTGGGCAGGAGCAGACAGTCAATCAAGAGGATTTTTAATTGGTGCTACTGCTGGGAGAACAACATTAGCAGGAGAAGGTTTGCAACATCAAGACGGACACAGCCATTTACTGGCATCAACTATCCCAAATTGTAAGTCTTATGATCCAACATTTCATTATGAACTAGCAACAATATTTAGAGAAGGACTAAAAAGAATGCATGAGAAGAAAGAAAATATTTTTTATTATATCACAACAATGAATGAAAATTATCCTCATCCTGATATGCCGTCTGAAAAATCATGTGAAGAAGGCATTCTTAAAGGAATGTATAAAATTAAGGAATTTAGCAAATATAAAAAAACTAAAATTCAATTCTTAGGGTCAGGTACAATTTTAAGAGAAATGATAGCTGGTGCAGAAATCCTACAAAAGGAGTACCAAATTGATAGCGAGGTTTGGAGTGTAACTAGTTTTAATGAACTAAGAAGAGATGGTTTAGAGGTAGAGAGGTTTAATTTGTTAAATCCTGAAAAAGAACCAAAAAAATCATATGTAGAGAGCTGTTTAGGTAAAACTGAAGGACCAATTTTAGCTGCATCAGATTACATGAGAATGAACTCAGACCAAATTCGACCTTATATTAATAAGAGTTTTTATTCCTTAGGAACAGATGGATTTGGTAGAAGTGATACAAGAAAGAATTTGAGAAAATTTTTTGAAGTTGATAAAGAGCATGTTGTTACCTATGGGCTAAGCGTTTTAGCTAAAGAACAATTAATCGCAACAAAATATGCTCAGGAGGCAATAAAGAAATATGGAATTGATAAAGATAAACCAATGCCAACGAAATTATAATGTCAAAAAAAGATATAAAAGTTCCAAACATTGGTGAATTTAAAGATGTAGAAATTATAGAGGTTTTAATTGAAAAAGGCCAAAAAATAAAAAAGAATGACCCATTAATAACTATCGAAAGTGATAAATCAAGTGTGGAAATACCATCATCAGACGATGGCACCGTAATTTCTTTAAATGTTAAAATTGGAGATAAGGTCTCGCAAGGTGACAAAATTATTGAAATCGAAAGCGAAAAAGAAATAAAAGAAATAGCTACTAAAGAGTCACCAAACAATCAATTACCCGCTGAGCCAAAAAAGAATGAGATTAAAAGAAGTAGATCTTCTAAAGATATAATAATTAGAGATTTTTCAGCAAAAGCCTCTGCATCACCAAAGGTAAGAAAATTTGCAAGAGAGCTTGGAATAGATATTAACAAAGTGTCTGGCAGTAAAAGACAGGGCAGAGTTACTGAGAGTGATGTGAAATTATTTGTTGCAACTAAATCTGTTAAAAGCTTAAAAGATCAAAACATAACTGAGCAAAAGATTGAACAAGAATACGCTCATTCTGAGTTTGGAGAAGTAGATATCAAAGACATTCCTAGGGTAAAAAAATTATCATCCAAATATCTGATAAACTCTTGGACAAAAATTCCTCATGTAACTAATCATGATGAAGCTGACATAACTGAATTAGAGGAATTTAGATCCTCTCTTACAGATATATATACTGGAGAAAAAAAAAAAATTACTCCACTGGCTTTTATTGTTAAAGCATTAACAGCATCATTAAAAAAATTTCCAAATTTTAATACCTCAATTGATGATATCGAAAATGGTAAAATGACTGTTAAACAATATTATCATGTTGGCATAGCAGTAGATACTCCGAATGGCTTGATGGTTCCAAAACTTAGAAATGCTGATAATAAAAACATTACTTTAATAAGCACAGAATTAAAAAAAATAAGTCAACAGTGTAGAGATCTTAAAATTGATAAAAAAGAGTTATTCGGAGGCTCTATGACCATAACAAGTTTAGGGGGAATTGGTGGATCCTTCTTTACCCCAATTATAAATTATCCCGAGGTTGCTATTTTAGGAGTCGGTAGAGCTGAAAAAAAACAGGTATTTATAGATGGAAAATTTTTAACGCGTACAATATTACCACTTTCATTATCTTATGATCACAGAATTATTGACGGTGCGGAAGCAGCTCGTTTTAATAATGATTTAAAAGAAAATCTTGGTAAAAATTTTGCATATAAGTTAGCTGTTTAATTAAAAATATGTCTAAGAGCGTTTCATTGTTAAGTGCTTTGTTGTGCACATTTATTTGGGGTACCACATTTATTGCTCAGGATACTGGTATGGATGATATAGGCCCATTTACATTTAACGCGGTTAGATTTTTTGTGGGTTTTATAGTAATTCTTCCTTTAGCTATACTATTTGAAACTAAAAAGTTTAAATTAAAGTTTAAGATTGGCTATAAATCTTTCATTATTCTATCTTTTTTAATTGGATTATCACTTTTCCTAGGCTCGGCGTTGCAGCAGGTAGCTCTAATTTATACAGATGTTGCTAATGCTGCTTTTTTTACAATTTTTTATGTTCCTCTGGTGCCAATTATAATTTTTATTTTTAAAAGGGATTCCTTACATTGGAGTGTTTGGCCTTCAGTGGTTTTATGTTTAATTGGTGGATATCTTTTAACAAATTTCTATGACACTACAGTTAGACTTGGAGATACATTAGTTATTTTAGGTGCATTATTTTGGAGTACTCACATTATTTTTATTGGAATGATTATCAAAATGTATAATTTACCTTTAACAATAGGAGCTATTCAAACATTATTAGTGGCTTTATTTTCTATTATGATTGGTTTGATTTATGAAGAATTTGTGATTGAAAATATTCTTAATGAAATAGACTCAATTCTTTACGCTGGGATTTTATCAGGAGGTCTTGCATTTGTTTTACAAATTTATGCTCAAAGAAATATTACCCCGGCTCCAGCAGCTATAATCTTTTCTTTAGAGGGTGTTTTTGCAACCATCGCAGCTTGGTTTTTATTAAGTCAAATACTAGATTTTAATAATATATTGGGATGTTTTTTTATATTGTGTGGCGTGTTAATCTCTCAATTATTACCTTTGATGAAAAAAACAAATTAAAAATAAATCACTGAGAACAAAATCAAAGCAACAAATATCCTATAAATAACAAACACAGTTAAAGAAAAATTTCTAACATATTTTATAAAATATTTGATTGTAACAAATGAAAAAATAAATGATAAGGTAATTGCAATTAATAATAAATAATTGAATTCGATAGATTGTTGGACAGCATCCTTTAGACCTAAAAAACTTGCACCAGCTAAAGCAGGTATGGATAATAAAAAAGCGATTTTACTTGAGTCGACTCTATTAAATTTTAAAAATCGAGCTGCGGTTAAAGTTATTCCTGCTCTACTTACCCCAGGTACGAGTGCTAATATTTGAAATAGTCCTATAAACAATATTGCTTTTATATTTAAACTTGTTGATATGTTTTGATTCGTATCTCTTTTATCTGAAAAAAATAGAACCAGACCAAAAAATAGAGTTGTCCATGCAATAATTTCTATATTTCTTAAAAGATTAATTAGGTCAGTTGAATATAATATATATCCAAAAATTATTAAAGGTATTGAACCAAAAAAGACCAAAACCAATAGTTTTTGATTATTTTTTAAATTTAATAAATCTTGTTTAAAGTAATAAATTATTGCAAACAAAGAGCCTAAATGTAGACCTATATCAATAAACAAGGAACTTGAGCTAAAATCATAAAAATTTGATATCAAAATTAGGTGGGCTGAAGAGCTAATTGGCAAAAATTCAGAAATTCCTTGAACTGCCGAAAGAATTAAGATTTCTATAAAATCTTGAAGCATATTGTTGTCGTAACTTAAAAAATACCCATTTTAAACAATTCGATTTAGTCATAATAGCTATGTGAAGAATAAATTTTTTATATTTTAAGCTAAATATGTATAATTATAGGTCATAATTACTGACCTAAATAATACTTTTATTAACAAAAACAATGTATAATTTACATAAAATTTAAAAATTCTATGACAGATAAAATGTTAAAATTTGTAAAAATAGGTCAACAAACTCCACCTAAAAGAAAGATTGGAACTAGAAAAGAGGATTTTAACGAAATCTATGACGAGTTTGTTACAAAAAAAGCTGAAGAACAGTCGAGCAGGTGTTCTCAATGCGGAGTTCCATTCTGTCAAGTACATTGTCCTTTAAGTAACAATATACCAGATTGGTTAAAACTTACAGCCGAAGGCAGACTAAAAGAGGCCTACGAATTATCTCAAAGCACTAATAATATGCCAGAGGTATGTGGTAGGATTTGTCCTCAGGATAGATTGTGTGAGGGTAATTGCGTTATTGAACAGTCAGGTCATGGAACAGTAACTATTGGTTCAGTTGAGAAATATATTAATGATACAGCTTGGGAACAAGGATGGGTTAAACCAATTTCTTTAAAACATGAGAAAGAGCAAAGTGTTGGAATAATTGGTGCTGGTCCCGCAGGTTTAGCAGCTGCTGAGCAGCTAAGAAAAAATGGATATAAAATAACCGTTTATGATCGTTATGATCGTGCAGGTGGATTATTGATTTATGGTATTCCAAATTTTAAACTTGAAAAACATGTAGTTGAGCGAAGAACAAAGTTATTAAAAGATGGTGGGATAAAATTTGTTCAAAATTTTGAAGTTGGGAAAGATGCTACTCTAGAACAATTACGAAAAAGACATGATGCAATTTTAATCGCCACTGGCGTTTACAAACCTAGAGAGGTTGAACTACCTGGTAATGATTTAGGTAATATTTTCCCAGCAATGGAATTTTTGACAGCATCAAATAAAAAAGGCTTAGGTGATAAAGTGGAGTTATTTGATAAGGGAATTTTAAATGCCGAGGGAAAAGATGTTGTGGTAATAGGTGGTGGTGACACAGCTATGGATTGTGTAAGAACTTCAGTGAGACAAAAAGCAAAGACTGTCAAATGTTTATACAGACGAGATAAAGAAAACATGCCGGGATCTGCAAGAGAAGTTGCAAATGCTGAGGAGGAGGGTGTTGAGTTTGTTTGGCTTTCAAGTCCAAAAGAATTTAAAGGAAAAAATAAAATTGAAAATTTAGTTGTTAATCAAATTGAATTAGGTGAACCAGATGAGTCAGGAAGACGAAAACCTGAAATTAAAGAAGGTTCAGAATATGAGGTAAAGGCCGACATGGTAATTAAAGCTCTTGGATTTGATCCAGAAAATTTACCATTATTATTCGATGCACAAGAGTTACAAGTAACAAAATGGGGAACAATCAAAACTGACTTTAACACGATGGAAACAAATCTAAAAGGCGTTTTTGCTGCAGGAGACATTGTAAGAGGTGCTTCATTAGTAGTATGGGCAATCAAAGATGGAAGAGATGCAGCTTCTTCCATGAAAACATATTTAGAAAATACAGAACTAAAAAAAACAAAAGTAGCATAATGGAAAATTATAAAAAAAATTTAAAGCTGCTTACCAAAAATTATGTTTATTCTAAAGAAATGGAGCATGATGCATGTGGAGTGGGCTTAATTGCATCTACTGAAGGAAAAAAATCTAGAGCTATTGTAGAGTATGGAATTGAAGCTTTAAAAGCTGTTTGGCATAGGGGCGCTGTTGATGCAGATGGAAAAACTGGTGATGGAGCTGGAATACACGTTGAAATTCCAAAAGATTTTTTTGTAGAAAAAATACAAGTTACAGGACACGACTATGATAACTCTGAAATTTGTGTGGGAATGATTTTTTTACCTAGAAATGACTACTCAGCACAAGAGAATTGCAAAACAATTGTTGAAAGCGAACTAACCAAGAACAATTTTAGTATATATGGTTGGCGACAGGTACCAGTTAACCCAAAAGTTCTGGGAGAAAAAGCTCTTCAAACTATGCCAGAAATTATACAGGTTCTTTTTAAATCTAATGATCCAAATTTGTTAGATAAAAATTTAGAAAGAAAAATTTATGAAACAAGAAAGAGAATTGAAAATAAAGCTTTTGATGCTTCATTGAATAATTTTTATATTTGTTCAATTAGTTCAAAGTCTATAATTTATAAGGGACTATATTTAGCAGAGGCATTATCTGATTTTTATTTAGATATCAGGGACTCAAGATTTATCTCAAGATATGCAATTTTTCATCAAAGATTTTCAACAAATACAGCACCAGGCTGGAGTTTAGCCCAACCATTTAGAGCAATAGCGCATAATGGTGAAATAAATACCTATAAGGGAAATAAAAACTGGATGAAAATTCATGAGCAAGAAATGAGCAGCCCACTTTTTGACGACATAGAAAATTTAAAACCAGTAATCCAAAAGGGCGTCTCTGACTCTGCAGCTTTAGACAATGTATTTGAATTATTAAACAAATCAGGCCAATCAGCACCACTAGCTAAATTGATGCTTGTACCTGATGCGTGGTCAAAAAAAAATAAGACATTATCAAAAAGCCATCAACAATTATTCAATTTTTTAAATAGTACTATGGAACCATGGGATGGACCTGCCGCTATTGCTGCCACTGACAATGAATGGGTTATAGCAGCAAATGATAGAAATGGTCTTAGACCTTTAAGATATGCCATTACAAAAGATAAAATGATTTTTGCAGGTTCAGAAACAGGAATGATTAATTTAAATGAAAAAAAGATTTTAACTAAAGGAAGATTAGGTCCTGGTGAAATTATCGGAGTGAGAATCGAAAAAGGTAAAGTTTTTACTAATAGTCAAATAAAAGATTACTTGGCAAAAGAATTTAAACATTTTAATTCACAAATAATTGATTTAGATGAAAAATTACAAATTTCCAATGAAAAACATAATTTTGATGGCGAAAGTTTAAGGAGAAGACAATATACTTTTGGAATAAGTTTGGAGGATCTTGAGCTTATTTTGCATCCAATGGCAGAAGACGCAAAAGAAGCGACAGGTTCAATGGGTGATGATACTCCTTTAGCGGTGTTATCTGACAAGTATAGACCACTTTACCATTTTTTCAGACAAAATTTTAGCCAAGTAACCAACCCACCAATTGACTCCTTAAGAGAAAATAAAGTAATGAGTTTAAAAACTAGATTTGGAAATTTAGGCAATATTCTTGATTTCGATACTTTAACCAAAGAGAATATTTACGTTTTAAATAGCCCAATACTATCAAATTCACAATTTAATAAGTTTACTAATTTCTTTGGTAAAAATTCATTAACTATTGATTGCTCATTTTCACAAGATGATAATTTAGCAGACTCTATTAACAGGATACAAAAAGAATCTGAAATTGCTGTTAGACAGGGTATTACTCAATTAATTTTAAGTGATAAAAATCTTTCCTCTGAAAGATTACCAATGCCAATGTTGCTATGTGTTGGAGCTATAAATACATTTTTAGTAAAAAAAAAATTAAGAGGTTATGTTTCTATTAATGTTCAATCTGGTGAGGCTATAGATACGCACTCGTTTGCAACATTAATCGGAGTTGGAGCAACAACAGTAAATCCATATCTAGCTTTTGATAGCTTATATCAGAGATATGAAAAAAAACTTTTTGGTCAATTTAGTTTTGATGAGTGTGTACAACGTTATATCAACTCGGTTAATGCTGGTTTGTTAAAAATAATGTCGAAAATGGGAATTTCTGTTTTAAGCTCTTATAGAGGTGGATGTAATTTTGAGACTGTTGGATTAAGTAGAACAATTGTAAATGATTATTTTCCTGGAGTTACATCAAAAATTTCAGGTATTGGGTTAGTTGGTATCGAAAAAAAAATAAGAGAAATTCATAAAGAAGCATTTGAAAGTACGGAGACAGTATTACCAATTGGAGGTATTTATAGATATAGAAAAAATGGAGAAACACATCAATATCAAGGAAAGCTTATTCATTTATTACAGAGCGCTGTGGGTTCAAATTCATATGATGCATATAAAAAATATGCGGAGGGTATTTACAATTTACCACCAATTAATTTGAGAGATTTAATCGATTTCAGAAAAAAGAAATTAAACCCTTCAATAAGTATATCTGAAGTTGAGCCAATAGAAAAAATATTAAAAAGATTTGGCAGTGGTAGCATGTCCCATGGTGCCTTATCTAAGGAGGCACATGAAACACTTGCTATTGGAATGAATAGAATTAAAGGAGCTTCATGTAGTGGTGAGGGTGGAGAAGATGCAGAAAGATTTAAGGTAATGGATAGTGGGGACAGTGCAAATTCTAGAGTTAAGCAAATCGCATCAGCTAGATTTGGTGTGACTGTAAATTACTTAAATAATTGTAATGAAATTGAAATTAAAATGGCCCAAGGCGCTAAACCAGGGGAAGGTGGCCAATTACCTGGCTTTAAAGTAACTAAGGAAATTGCAAGATTAAGACATTCTACACCTGGAGTAACACTAATTTCTCCGCCTCCGCATCACGATATTTACTCTATAGAAGATCTGGCACAACTGATTTATGATTTAAAGCAAACAAATCCAAAGGCTAGAGTTGGAGTTAAATTAGTTGCATCATCAGGAATAGGAACTATAGCTGCAGGTGTAGCTAAAGCAAAAGCAGATATTATTTTAATTTCAGGCCATAATGGAGGAACAGGTGCAACTCCTCAAACAAGCGTCAAATATGTAGGAATACCTTGGGAGATGGGCTTAACTGAAGCTAATCAGGTTTTAACATTAAACAATTTAAGACATAAAATTACCTTGAGAACTGATGGTGGTATTAAAACTGGAAGAGATGTTGTTATCGCTGCAATGATGGGGGCAGAGGAATATGGAGTTGCTACAACCGCTTTGGTAGCAATGGGATGTATAATGGTACGACAATGCCATTCTAATACTTGTCCAGTAGGTGTTTGCACACAAGATGAAAAATTAAGAGAAAAATTTACTGGTACCCCAGATAAGGTTGTAAATCTATTCACTTTTATAGCCTCAGAAGTAAGAGAAATTTTAGCTGAAATAGGCTTTAAATCTTTAAATGACGTTATTGGAAGAACTGATTTGTTAATGCAAGTTAATAAAGCGTCACCAAATTTAGATGACTTGGATTTAAATCCATTATTTGTTCAGGCAGACCCAGGAAACAATAAAAGATATTGCGAGTCATTGGAGATTAGCAAAGTACCTGAAACGTTAGATCAAGAAATTTGGCCTAAAATAGAAAAATCTTTAGATAATTCAGAAAAGGTTGAGGGAGAATTTATTATCAAAAATACAAACAGAGCAGTTGGTACAAGAATTTCACATCATCTTTACAAAAAGTATGGTTACGAAAAACTTGATGAAAATTTCCTAACATTAAATTTCAAAGGCTCAGCGGGTCAGTCTTTTGGTGCTTTTTCTTCAAAAGGATTAAAATTAAATCTTAAAGGTGATGCAAATGATTATGTTGGTAAAGGATTGTCAGGTGCTACAATCTCAATAAAACTTTCGGATGAAAGTAATTTAGTTTCAAATGAAAATACAATCATTGGAAATACAGTTTTGTATGGAGCTACTTCAGGTAAACTTTTTGCTGCAGGTCAAGCAGGTGATAGATTTGCCGTAAGAAATTCTGGTGCAACTACAGTTATTGAGGGTTGCGACTCAAATGGTTGTGAGTATATGACTGGAGGGTTAGTGGTTATTTTGGGAAATGTTGGTGATAATTTTGCAGCTGGCATGACCGGAGGTATGGCATTTATCTACGATAAATCTAATGAGTTTGAAAAAAAAGTTAATCCAGATTCAGTTGTTTGGCAAAATGTTGAAACAGATTATTGGACAAGTCATTTGAAAGAATTAATTTTAGAACATTCAAAGGAGACAGGATCGTTGATATCAAAAAATATTTTCGAAAATTTTGAAGTTGAAATTAAAAATTTTGTTCAGGTTTGTCCGAAAGAGATGATTAATAAACTTAAAAATCCTATTACATTAAAGTCTAAGATAAAAGAAGTTAGTTAATA
>CABZDW010000002.1:40000-120747 GCA_902524545.1 uncultured Pelagibacteraceae bacterium | reverse complement strand
CTTTTAAGTTTTCTATAGTTAATTGAATTTTTTTCTTATCAAGACCAAAGTCATTAAATTTCCCTATTAAATTTCTTACTTTGATTCTATTGAATTTAACATCGTTATTAGAGGGATCTTTCACATAAAAGTTAAATGCAGTTTTAGATAAAAATATCAAATCTTTTTTATTAAATTTTATCAAGGGTCTGATCAAATTAATATCTTTAATTTGTTTATTTGCTCCAAGAGATACCAGCCCCTTCAGACCACTTCCTCTAGCCATTCTAAGAAAAAAGTTTTCAATTAAGTCATCGATGTGATGACCTAAAACCAAGTTGCTGATTTTAAGTTTTTTACATTTAGAAAATAAAAGCTCATATCTTTTATTTCTAGCTACAGATTGAATATTATTTATAGGTTTTTTCCCCTTCCAACTAAGAATATTAGAATCAATTTTTAAAGACTTAAGAATCTTTTTAACTTTTTTAGCCTCACTGGTAGAGTCTTCTCTAAGCTTGTGATCTACAATAAAAAATTTAGGATTTAAGTTTTTTTTTAAAGCATATACTTTTGTTAAAAAAGCCAAAGCCAAGCTATCTGCTCCTCCAGATACTGCAACTATGAAATTGTCATCTACTTTAAATAATTTTTCAAACTTCTTGAAAATTTGATTTACCCTTTGATTTAAAAGTTTTTCTTTATAGATTTTAGGAATTTTTTTTCTTACACTCAAATTTTTGAGACTCATACTTTGCTTTTTGAATAACAGACTGATTTGCATCTGGATATTGCTTTTCGACACCACTTATCATTTTACAGCCTTGATCTTTTTCTCCAATCTGTATCATTGATACACCTAGCTTAAGCAAATTAATAGGAGCTTTTTCTCCTTTTGGATATTTTTGATAACCCTCTAAGTAAGCTGAAGCAGCATCAGTATATAATTGTCTAATTCTAAATGTTTCAGCATACCAATATTGAGCGTTACCTGCTAATTTATGATCAGGATTTGAAATCACAAATTCTCTAAATGCTCTCTCAGCAGTAGGGTAGTCCCCAACTTTTAAAAAGCTTGTTGCAAACTGATATTGTTCTGAAGCAGAACCATCTGGCAAAATTTTTTCTTCTGCTTGAAATGTTTCAGTAACAATTGTGGCAGTAGTTTCAACTGATTGTATTTTTTGAGTCGTATTACCTGTAGAGCTATCTTTATAAGAGATTGACCCTAAGTCTTGTGGTTGAGATGACCCTGGTAAAATTTCTGTATTTTGATCTGAATTTTTTTTTGAGGTCAAATTTATAGTTTCACCATTTAATAAAACAGTTTCTAAATCTTGAAATCTCAGTTGATTATCTGATTGAACTTTTGAAAGTCTATTTGATAACTTATCTAATTTAAAATTTATTTCCTCAAATTTATTGGTAAGTTCCTGAAATTGATTTTCAATTTCAGATAATTTCAACAAGTGTCTTGTAAGTACGTCCTCAGAATTACTATCAACACTTGATGAAGTTAAATTGGTATTATTGAATTCACTAGAATTTGAGTAAACAGCTTTTTCTAGAGTTTTTAAATCCTTTTGGATTAATTCAAGTGTATCGTAAATATTATGATTGTCAGCGAAAGACGGATAACAAACTAAAAAATTTAATAACAAAAAAAAATTATAATTAAATAATACTTTAAAGTATTTCATCTAATTAGGTTATGTCTAAAATAATGGCAAAATAAAGACCTCTTAAATCATTATAATTTAAGAGGTCTAAAATATTAATTGAGTATTTAATTTGCTTTAACCGTTACAGATCTTCTATTTTTTGACCAAGCTAATGGATTAGACCCAGAGTCTACAGGTCTTTCTTTACCATAACTTAAAACTGAAATCCTGTCAGAAGATATTCCGTAAGTCATTAAATAATCTTTCGCTGCATTAGCTCTTCTTTCACCTAATGCTAAGTTATATTCTCTCGTTCCTCTTTCGTCAGCATGTCCTTCTAATACAATTGTAATCTTAGAATTTTTTCTTAACCATGCAGCTTGTTTTCTTAGAGTTTCTCTAGATGCTGTAGTTAATACTGACTCGTTTGTTGCAAAAAATACCCTATCAGGAACGCCAGACGCTAAATATTCAACCGTATCTGTTCCAGTATAAACATCGCCTTGCATTTGTCCTGTAGATTTTTTAGATGTAGCACATGCAGAAAGTGCCAAACATGCAAATACTATTAAAAATCCATTTTTTAGAATTTTGCTTAATTTCATTATTACTCCTTGATCAATATTACTTTATCTTACCTTTTCACAACTAATTAGATCTTTCAAGGCTAAAAATCAAGCGAATTAATTATTAATTACTTAATAAAGATGACCATGATGGGTCTGATCCATCAGTTGGAGTAGTAACCTGTCTCTCATTATAGCCTGTTAAATCTATAGACCATAATTTTGCAGAAAAACCCTTTCCTTTAGAGTCTGTTTTTGTCTCCCTATAAAAAATCAATACTCTTCCGTTAGGAGACCAAGATGGAGCCTCTTGATAAAAATTTTCAGTTAATAGTCTTTCTCCACTTCCATCAGTTCTCATTACACCAATATAAAATTTTCCTTTATGTAATTTAGTAAAAGCGATTAAATCCCCTCTCGGAGACCAAACTGGAGTACCATAAATTCCTTTACCGAAAGATATTCTTTTAACATTACTTCCATCACTCTTCATCACGTAAATTTGTTGATAACCACTTCTGTCAGAATTGAAAGAAATAAATTTTCCATCTGGAGAATATGAAGGTGAAGTATCTATAGATGGATGATTTGTAATTTTTTCCACTATTCTATTTTCTAGATCCATTGTGTAAATTTCAGAGTTACCGTCTTTAGCAAAACTCATAATTATTTTTTTTCCATCTGGAGAAAATCTTGGTGCAAAAGTCATACCAGGAAAATCTCCTACAACTTCTTGAGTTCCTGTTTCAATGTCTAGCAAATAAACTCTTGGTAAATTTCTAAAATATGAAAGATAAGTTACCATTTGACTAGTTGGATTGAATCTTGGAGTTAAAACAAGTTCATTTCCTAATGTTAAAAATTTATTGTTAGCACCATCTTGATCCATGATAGCTAATTTTTTTACTCTTTGTGTTTTAGGTCCCTCTTCTGCAACATATATTATTCTAGTATCAAAATAACCCATTTCACCAGTTAATCTCTCATAAACTTTATCTGTAATTATATGACCAACACGTCTCCAATTATTTGGAACAGTTGTGAATGCTAGTGCCATCATTTCCTTACCTGCAAGTACATCCCACAATCTGAATTCTACTCTTAGTTTTTCTTCCACATAACTAACTTTTCCGGTAATCAAAGCCTGAGCTTTAATTAGGTTCCAATCTTCAAATCTAGGCTTTAAATTTGCAATATCTGGTTCTTGTAAAAACGCATCTTTATTTAATGGATTAAATAAACCTGAAACTTTTAAATTATTTTCTACAATTGAAGATATTTCTGAACCAATATTTTTCTTTTTAAGAATACTCTCAAAATTTTTTCTAGACTCCTCATCAATAGATAATGGAGAAACTGCAATAGGCAATGGGTTTAAATTACCCCTAGTTATATCAACCTCTATTAAACCAAATGATTTAACTGGTATTAGTATTATAATTAAAGTAATTAAAAATTTTTTCATTTTTTTATTTTCTATACTAACCCTCTAACATTTCTCTTGCATCAAAATTTAATTGCAATTCCTTCCATCTTTCATAACCAGTGCTAGGAACTCTTAAAGGCTGACACAATTTGATAGCTCTTAAAGCACTTTCTGCTAATACTTTATAAAACCCCTGCCCTGGTTTATTCATCCTAGCATGATCTAAAATTTCAGACTTAATCACTGACCCATCTGGTTTTAATTCAAGTTTTATTCTCACAAGTAAATTTTCATTATATGGTAATCCGAGCGGAATACTCCAACATCCAAAAATTTGTGCTTTTAACGCATCTTCCTCACTTAATGACAACCCTGTATTATCAAAATTTTTATTTTGGTCTTGGCTTAAATCTGGATTTTTCTTTAATGTCTCTGCTTTGCTCTCTTTAGATTTATCAATCAGAGCTGCAATATTATTTGGATCAAATAATTCCTCTTTTTCAAATTCAGAAACTTGTTTTACTTCATTGTCAATTTTTTCAGGGTTTTGTTTATCCTCTTTTATTTTTTTAACTTTCTTTAATTTATCATCTGGCATTGGAACAGCATCGGGCTTGATTTTCTTAACTTTTTTAGGTGGAGCTTGTTCCGATACTAATTTTTTTTCTTTTTCTTTCACTTTTTCAATTATTTTTTTTGCCTTCGGTGCAAATGGAATATTTGTTTTTTCAGTTATTTGAATTAATTCTACTGAAACAATTGGAGGAAGATCAATTGGTTTTTTCGCTAAAAAAGGAAGGCTCATTGCTGTTAAAAAAATAATAAATAGGTGTAGAACAGAGGAAATTACAATACTCCTATTCACAAAAAAATTACCTTTCTTTATATGGTTCTGAAATTAAAGCTACTTTTGTAAATCCTGAACCTGAAAGTAACCCCATTATTTCAAGAACTCTGCCGTAATTAATAGTTTTATCCCCTCTTACATAAATTCTTGTGTCAGTCCGATTTTTTGAGACTGCTAACACCTTTGCTATAATTTTTTCATATTCAACTTTTGACTCTTGTATAAAAATTTCACCTTTTGAATTAATTGTTAAAGTTAAAGGCTCTTGTTCCTCAGGAAGGGAGTCTGCTGAACTTTCAGGTAAATCAACTTGAACTCCTACTGTTAATAGAGGTGCTGTGACCATAAAGATAATCAATAACACTAACATCACATCTACGAATGGTGTTACATTAATTTCACTCATTGGTTCTTTTGATGAACGATTTAACTTAAATGCCATTCTAGATAATTGTTAAAAATCTTTTAGAAAAGTTTTCTAATTTTTGCGAATATTTTAAGGAGTCGTTATTAAATTTGTTGTATGCGATTACCGCAGGAATAGCTGCCAATAAACCTAATGCTGTAGCAAAAAGAGCTTCTGCTATTCCAGGTGCTACAATTGCTAAACTAGTATTCCTTGAAATTGCAATAGATTGAAAAGAATTCATTATACCCCAAACGGTCCCAAATAATCCTATAAAAGGTGCAGTTGATCCCACAGTTGCTAAAAAAGTAAATCCCTTTGTAATTTTAGACATTTGTTTTTCTATTCCAGTTTCTAACATTGAAGTCATTCTAGCATTCAAGTCTGTTTTAGATCTTCTTTTAAGAAGATTTTGCATAGCATCTTTAAAAATGAGAGCCATTGGATCATTTATGTTTCCTGGAAGATTATTGTAAAAAGACTCTGCAGATTTAGAATTCCAAAACTTAGTTTCAAATTCTTCTGAACTTTGATTTATTTTTTTAAATAATTTAAATTTTTCAATGATAACTGCCCATGAATAAACTGAGCATGCAATAAGAATGATAATTACTGATTTTACAATTATATCTGCTCTTATAAATAAGTTCATAAGTGAAAAGTCAGTGCTCGATGCAAGTCCAACTGCTTGTGATGAAATATCAGCTTCCATAGGGTCTTCTCACACTTAAATGTGTCATGAATTTGACTTCAAAAATCTGCGATTAATCCTCTTTTTGGTGAGTTTCATAGTAAAAGCTTGCAATCAGAATAGCATCAGCTTTGTTAGAGTCTTTTTTTTTTGAAAGTTGTGTTGAAAAATAAGGAAATATTTCAATTGCTCTTGTTCTACTAGCATCTTTTTGAGAATTAATTAAATTAAAATATTTTTTCCATTTAGCTGGTCTTACGAAAAACATTGGTAGTTGCATTGCAGAACATATTCCTTTTAAAGTCCCATAAGACTGACCAAAATTAAACATACTAGTTACACCCTGTCCTGGCATTGCAGAAACTTGTTCTATCACAACTCTAATATCATCATCTTTATTATTAATTCTTTTTAAAAATTCGTTATAAATTTGGGCACCATTAACTTGTTTTTTATTTTTTTTACCCTCTGTCATTACTGGCATTTCAATTACTTCTATAATTTTTCCATCTTCAAAAAAACAAATAGAGCCCGAAATACCTGGATCTATACCAATTATAAGCATATCCTGTATCTAGTTTGAAAATTTAACATTTGAATAAATATTTTGTACATCGTCATCATTTTCTAATGTCTCAAAAAAACTAATCAATTCCTTTTTTTTCTCTTCTGAAATTTCTACAGCATTTAAAGGCACCCACTCTATACCTGTCGAAATAAAATTAATTATTTTTTTCTCCAACTCTTTTTTAACATTGTAAATATCATTTATTGAACAATGTATCTCATGAAATTCATTATCTGATTTACACTCATTTGCACCAGCCTCAATAGCAAGTTCTAAAATATCCTCATCTGAAATCTCTTTTTTATCAATTTTAATTACACCTAATTGTGTAAAATTATGTGATGCTGAACCTTGAGTTCCTAAACTTCCTCCTGATTTTTGAAAAATTGTTCTAATATTTGAAGCAGTTCTATTTTTATTATCAGTCAAAGTCTCGACTATAACAGCAACTCTATCAGGCCCAAAACCTTCATATCTCAAATTTTCAAAATTTAACTGATTACTCATTGAAGACTTATCAATAGCTCTAGCTATATTATCTTTAGGCATATTTGCTGACCTAGCAGCTTGCACTGCAGAACGCAATCTTGGATTCATAGCTGGATCTTTATCTCCTAGCTTAGCCGCTACAGTAATCTCTTTAGATAACTTAGAAAAGATTTTTGATCTTTGTTTATCAGCTTTACCTTTTTTATGTTTTATACCTGCCCAATGAGAATGCCCTGCCATAAAAATTAAGTATTTTTTAAAAGGCCTCCAAATATATAACTTTCGATACTATCTGCTAAGCCAGTTTCTAAATTGCAATTTACTATAACCCCACTTAAAGAAGCTTCACCAATGGCTGGAAAATGTTTAATTGAATCCTTTTTCATAAATCTATTAATAGAATTATCTTTATTCATACCTATAACTGAATCATAATCTCCACACATACCTGCGTCTGTTTGGTAAGCAGTACCATTTTTTAAAACTCTTGCATCATTAGTGGGTATATGAGTGTGAGTTCCAATAACAAGCGTCGCCTTTCCATCAAAATAATGACCGATAGCATTTTTTTCACTTGTTATTTCTCCATGGAAATCAACTATTAGAAAATCGTAATCTTTTTTTAAGTTAAACTTTTCTAAGAAATCTTTTGAAATTTTAAAAACATCATCACACTTCTTCATAAAAACATTTCCCATTAAATTTAAAACTCCTACTTTGTAATTTTTTTTTGTTTTATAAATCTCAAATCCCCTGCCAGGAGCAGGTTCAAATAAATTTTTTGGTCTTAATAATCTATTTTCCTTGTCAATAAAATTCATTATGTCTTTTTGATCCCAAACATGATTTCCAGTTGTAATAACATCAACTCCATTATCAAAAAAATTTTTACAAATTTCTTCAGTCAAACCAACACCAGTATCATCGGCATTTTCACCATTTGTAATTACAAAATCGATATCCTTTTTTTTGATCTGATCTAATAAATCATTAGTTATCTTTCTGCACCCAGATAATCCAACAACATCACCTAAAAATAAAATTTTCATAAAAAAATTATTTGTTTGTTATAATAAAATCTAACTCAATATCATAATTATTAGTTGGTATTTTTTTTACCTTTTGAAAAGAGTAAGCAAATCCAATTGTTAACACTTTTTTTCGTTTTCTAATTTTGTTTATATACCTATCATAAAATCCTCCACCGTAACCAATCCTATTGAAATTTTTGTCAAACGCTACAAGAGGTACTAACAAAACATCTGGATATTTTATCATTTTTGAAATTGGTTCCGGTATTCCAAATTTATTTATAGCTAAAGGATCATTCGTTGACCATTGAAAGAAATTCATTTGTGAATTTTTTTTTATTTTTGGTAATGTTATAATAAATTTTTTCTTCTCGAATTTTTCTAAAATTTGTAAAATGTCAATTTCATAATTATACGGGTAATAGCCACCAATTATTTTACCTAGAACCTTTTTTCTTTTTAAAATATTCAAAATTAAATCAAAATTGAAAGTGAATTTTTTAATCTTTTTTTGTTTTCTTATTTTTAAGATTTTTTTTCTAATTTGAGATTTTTTCACAAAATTCTATTAAGATATTTTATCTATACTTGCTTTTTCTACAAAATTTGAAATCTCATCTGCGGCAGCATCAATTAACTTTTCATAATGTTTTTGATTAAGCTCAATTTCATCTTTTAATTCATCGTGATTTTTACTCAAATTTTTTATTTCTTCCTCTTTTTTATCTCTATATTCATAGACTAACGATTTTAACTCTCTAAATTTATTTGAAAGTTCTTTTAAGTCTATTTTTTTCTGCTCAACTTTTTTTTTAGTTTCATGATATTCATCCATCACTTTAACTGCAGTAATCAATAAAAGTTTATTTTCACCAATATTTCCTAAATCATTTTTTAAGTCGTTAAACTTTTGATTAATTTGTATTAATAATTCTTCAAGATGTTCCTCTTGTCCATCATCACATGACAACAAGAACTCTTTGCCATTGAATTTTATAGTTACGTTTGCCATTTATCGATTTCATCCATTAAAGTATTGGTTTCCTGGTTTAATTCATCTATTTTTTCCGAAAATTCTAATCTTTTTTTTTCTTCAATTTTTTCTCTATTTTGTAATTCCTCTAATTTTTTTGATAAATTATCATGCTCATCCACTAAAGTTTTATATTTTTTCTCTAATTCAGATTTTTCAATTTCTAATTGATTTTTTTGTTCTCCAAGAATTTCAATATTTTTTTTTATATCTGGATCCTCTAGGTTTAAATTTTTTAGTTTTGCCAATGCGATATTAAGCTTTTTTTCTTTTTCAAGAATAGAATTCATATATATATGTTTATATTATTAAATAGAATCTTCTAAGTCTAGACAGGATAAATTTGAGTAAATTTTATAAAGAATTAGCTAATTGTATTAGATTTCTCTCAATTGATGCTGTTCAAAAAGCGAACTCAGGTCACCCAGGAATGCCGATGGGAATGGCAGATGTTGCTACAGTACTTTTTAAGGATTTTTTAAAATTTAATCCAAAAAATCCTAGCTGGATTAATAGAGATAGATTTGTTCTTTCTGCTGGACATGGATCAATGTTGCTTTACTCTCTTCTTTATTTAACTGGTTACAAAAGTGTTTCTTTAAAAGATATTAAAAATTTTCGACAATTGGAATCCATATGTGCTGGACATCCTGAATATCATCCAAATACTGGTATTGAGACCACTACAGGTCCATTGGGACAAGGAGTCTCAAACGCAGTTGGATTTGCAATATCAGAAGAGATTTTAAAAAAACAATTAGGGAAAAAAAAGATCAATCACAAAACTTATGTTCTCGCTGGTGACGGATGCTTAATGGAGGGTGTCAGTCACGAGGCGTTGAGCTTAGCTGGACATCTAAAATTAAAGAATCTTATTTTATTATTTGATAATAATTCTATCTCAATCGATGGTCCCACTAATTTAGCTGTTTCAGATGATCACGAAAAGAGATTTGAGAGCTACGGATGGGACTTCTTAAGAATTAACGGTCATAATTTTAAAGAAATATCCAAAGCTTTAAAAAAAGCACAAAAATCAAAAAAACCTATCGCAATTTCATGTAAAACCACAATCGGTTATGGATCTCCAAACAAAGGGGGTAAAGCATCATCACATGGAAGTCCATTAGGTGATGAAGAAATAAAACTTGTAAGAAAAAAACTTAAATGGAAATATGAGCCTTTTGAGATTCCAGCTACATTATTAAGTGAGTGGAGAAAGATAGGTGAGATGGCTTCACAAAAAGCTCAGAAAAATAAAGTTAACTTTTCAAATTTTAAAGATTATAGTTCATATAAAAAATTAATTGAGAAGGCAAAAATTGAATATTTTAAAAATGCAAAACCGATTGCTACCAGAAAATCATCTGAAATATTTTTAAACATTATAGCAAAATTTCCTAATTTAATCGGAGGCTCAGCTGATTTAGCTGGTTCAAATAATACTAAAACTAAAGATCATGAAATAATTAAACCAGGAAACTTTTCTGGAAATTATATTCATTATGGAGTTAGAGAGCACGCGATGTGTGGAATTATGAATGGAATAGCCTTACACAGTAATCTAATTCCTTATGGTGGAACTTTTCTAATATTTAGTGACTATTGTAAACCATCTATCAGATTAGCTGCGATGATGAAGCAAAGAGTCATTTATGTATTTACGCATGATTCTATTGGCTTAGGTGAGGATGGCCCAACTCATCAGCCAATTGAACAATTAACAAGTTTAAGATCTATTCCGAATTTAAACGTTTTTAGACCTTCAGATACCATTGAAACTTTTGAGTGTTGGCAATTAGCTCTTGAAAGTAAAAATACTCCAAGTGTAATTTCACTAACCAGACAAGGTGTCAATCCTATAAGACTTGAAAATTCTCTCAAAAATAAATCGTCTTTGGGTGCATATGAAGTTTTAAGAACCAGGGATAATATAAGTGTAACAATTTTAGCAACTGGGTCTGAAACAAGTTTAGCAAATGAAGTGGGTCATAAATTAGCCACAGATGGTATTTATTCCAAAATCATATCAATGCCTTGTCAAAAAATATTCGATCATCAAACTGAAGAATACAAAAAAAAAATATTAGGTGAAACCGATCTGGTAGTATCTATAGAAGCCTCTGAAACGAATTATTGGAAAAAATATACTGGTACAAATGGATTAAATTTTGGAATTAATGACTTTGGAAAAAGTGCACCGTATAAAAAAATTTATGATCATTTTAAATTAAATTCTGAGAGTATTGTAAAGAAAATCAAAGAAAAATTATGAAAATAAAAATTGGTATCAATGGAATGGGTAGAATAGGAAGAATGATTCTTCGCTCTGTTTATGAGGGAAATAAAAAAATAGAAATTATGCATATTAATAATAGAACAAATTCTGAAACTTGCTCAACTCTTATAAAATATGACTCAATCCATGGAAAATTTAAAGAAGATATAAGCTATGATGAAAATAATCTTATTGTAAATAAAAACAAAATTTCTTTTGGTCAAGAGACGGATTTAAATAAAATTAATTGGAAAAAATATGGTGTCGATTACGTCTTTGAGTGTACTGGAAAATTTAATTCTAAAGATAAGTTGCAACCGCATCTTGGCAATGGAGCAAAAAAAGTGATTGTCTCAGCTCCATGTAAAAATGCAGATAAAACTATTGTCTTTGGAGTAAATGAATCTGAATTAAAAAAAGAGGATAAAATTATTTCTGCTGCATCTTGCACAACAAATTGCCTTGCGCCAGTTGCTCATATTTTAAACGAAAATTTTGGAATAGAAAAAGGTTTTATGACAACTATACATGCGTTTACTAGCGATCAAAGAATTTTAGATAATTCACATAAAGACCCTAGAAGAGCTAGATCTGCTGGTCAATCAATCGTACCAACTTCTACTGGTGCGTCAAAAGCTATAGGTGAAATAATTCCTTCCCTTAAAGGAAAGTTAGAGGGTGTAGCGATGAGAGTACCAACCCCAAATGTTTCATTAATTGAATTTGTCTTCTGTACAAAAAAAGATTTGAATATTGAAAAAATAAATTCCGCGTTTGAGAACTTTAGTAAAAAAAATAAAGTTGTTGAAATCACAAAAGAAAAACTTGTTTCGATTGATTTTAATCATAATCCTGCCTCATCAATTATTGATGCAAGCTTAACAAATGTGGTTGGCAAAAATATGGGTAAAATCTCAGCGTGGTATGATAATGAATGGGGTTTTTCAAATAGGATGTGTGATATAGCTGAATACCTTCATAAGACCTCTTAATGAATAGTATAAAAGACCAGAAAAATCTTAATAAAAAAAAAGTTTTGTTAAGATTAGATTTAAATGTCCCATTAAAAAATGGATCAGTTGCCGACGAAACAAGAATAAATAAGATTATTCCAATCATAGATTTTTTAATAAAAGAAAAATCAAAGATCATAATAATTTCTCACATAGGACGGCCAAAAGGTAAGGTAATTGCAAATCTCTCACTTAAACCAATTTGTGAAAATATTGAAAAGAAAATAAATAGAAAAATTAGATTAGTAAAAGAAGATATTTTTAAATTAAAAAAAGAGGATTTATTTGAAAATCCAAACAATCAAATAGTTTTTTTAGAGAATATTAGATTTTATAAAGAGGAAGAAAAAAATGATACTAATTTTGCGCAACATTTAGCCAAACTCGCTGATTTGTATGTAAACGATGCTTTTTCTTGCTCCCATAGGGCACATGCCTCTGTAAGTAAAATTACCAAATTTCTTCCCTCTTTTGCTGGATTGCAGTTGGAAACAGAAATTAGTGCTTTAAAAAAAGTTACAACAGAAATCAAAAAACCGATCACTTGTATTATTGGGGGATCAAAAATTTCAACAAAAATTGGAATAATCAAAAATTTAATATCTAAATTTGATAATATTATCATTGTTGGTGGAATGGCTAATAACATAATTAAATACAAAGGGAACCAAATAGGTAAATCAATTAAAGAAGAAAATTGTGATCTTTTGATCGAAGAGATATTTGAAACTTTAAAAAGTCATTCATGTAAAATTTTCTACCCAGTGGACGTCTTGATTGGAAAAAATTTAGATGATGAACCTCAAATAAAAGAACTAAATAATATCAAAGATGATGATATAATTTTAGACATTGGTCCTAAGACATTAGATAAGATAAAAAGTATTATTGAAAATAGTGAGACAGTTCTTTGGAATGGACCAGCAGGTTATTTTGAAAATCCAAATTTTGCTAATGGCAGTTACAATATTGCAAAAGCTATCACAAAAAAAAATAAAAATAATTCAATTTACTCAGTTGTAGGGGGTGGAGATACGGTAGCTCTTATCAATAAAATTAAATTAACAGAAAATTTTAATTTTGTTTCAACTGCCGGTGGAGCATTTTTAGAATATCTTGAAGGAAAAGAGTTACCTGGTATAAAAGGTTTAAACTAATATGTCTGAATTAAATAACATCGCACTAAAAATACTTAATAATGGAAAAGGTATTCTTGCAGCTGACGAGAGTACTGCAACTATGACTAAAAGATTAGAGTCGGTTAAAGTTCAGTCTACAGCTGAAAACCGTTTATTATTTAGAGAAACACTGTTTAGTGCGTCTGGTATGACTGAATATATCGGAGGTGTAATTTTATATGATGAAACAATAAAACAAATAACATCAAAAAAAAATAAAATCCCAGAATTAATTTCTGCTATGGGTAGTACCCCAGGTATTAAAGTTGATAATGGAACAAAAGTTTTAGCTGGTTCACCAAATGAAAAGATTACTGAGGGTTTGGACGGATTAAGAGAAAGATTAAAAGAATATTATAAATTAGGAGCCAAGTTTACAAAATGGAGAGGCGTTTATAACATATCAAAAGAACATCCAAGTAAACTCTCAATTCAATCTAATGCACATGCGTTAGCTAGATATTCTGCATTAGTACAAGAATGTAATATGGTTCCAATTGTTGAACCTGAAGTCTTAATGGATGGCGAGCATTCAGCAAATGAGTGTTATGAAAAGACCTCTGAAGTAATAAAAAAATGTTTTGAAGAATTAATCTTACATAAAGTTGATTTGGGAGGAATTATATTAAAGCCAAATATGATTTTAGCTGGTAATAAATGTAAAAACAAAATATCAAACGATGAGGTGGCAAAGTTAACTCTTAAATGTTTAAAAAACTCTGTTCCATTGGAGGTACCAGGGATAGCATTTTTATCGGGTGGTCAATCCGAAATAGAGGCAACAGAAAATTTAGATTTAATTAATAAATACAACGATACCAACTTTATAATGAGTTACTCTTATGGACGAGCTCTTCAACAAAGCGCATTAAGATTTTGGTCCAAGGACAAATTAAATATTGAAGGAACTCAAAGAATTTTTAACCAAAGAGCAAAAATGAACACATTAGCTGCTAAGGGTAAATGGTCTAAAGAACTTGA
This sequence comes from uncultured Pelagibacteraceae bacterium, assembly GCA_902524545.1. Lineage (GTDB taxonomy): Bacteria > Pseudomonadota > Alphaproteobacteria > Pelagibacterales > Pelagibacteraceae > Pelagibacter. The sequence continues at coordinate 106,600 of CABZDW010000002.1, read as the reverse complement.
GAATTAATAAAAAAAAATTTATCTATCTCATTTCACCAGCCAAAATTAATAAGTCTTTCTATCAAGATTTAACCAAGGTTCTTCAACAAAAAAAAGTGAGTTTTTTTCAATTAAGGCTTAAAAAAGAAACCCTTAAAAAAAAAGTCATCATTGGTGAAAAAATTAAAAAAATTTGCAAAAAATTTAAGGTCAAATTTCTTGTTAACGACAATGTTCAGGTTGCTAAAAGATTAAATGCAGATGGTTGTCATTTAGGTCAAAAAGATATGAATATTATTAAAGCAAGGAAATTGATTGGCGATAAGATAATAGGTGTTACCTGTCATAACTCTGTGAAGTTAACAAAAATTGCTGTAAAAAATAAAGCTGACTACATAGCCTTAGGAGCTTTTAATAATTCAAAAACTAAAAAAATAAAATACAAAGCCTCTATTAGCATGCTTAGAAAAGTTAAAAAAATCACAAAAACTCCTATAGTAGTTATTGGTGGCATTAATTCTACTAATTATAAAAATCTTTTATTGAATAAAGCAAACTTTTTAGCTATTTCAGGCTACATTTGGAATAACGATAAATTAAAACCAGAGGAAGCAATAAAGATTTTAAAATGAAAATAAATGCTGGGGAAATCAGGGTGGGCATGTTGCTTGAGCATAAGAATGATTTATGGCAAGTTTTAAAAACACAACATGTCAAGCCTGGCAAAGGTGGTGCATTTGCACAGGTTGAAATGAAAAGTTTGAATAAAAATACAAAATTAAATGAAAGATTTAGATCAAGTGAAACTGTTGAAAAAGTATCATTAGATGAAATAAGTTACAATTATCTATATGAGGATGAAAGCAACTATTTTTTTATGGAACCAAAGTCATTTGAACAAATTGGAATTAAAAAAAGTTTAATTGGTGAGAAAGGAAAATTGTTAACTGAAAATCTTGAAGTTTCTGTAAGCTTTTACAATGATTTACCTATTTCAATAGATTTACCAAATCAAGTAGTTTGTAAAATAGAAATCACTGATGCTGCTTTAAAAGGTCAAACTGTATCCTCGTCTTATAAACCGGCCACACTAAATAATGGTTTAAATATTCAGGTACCTCCTTTTATTGAAGCTGGAGATGAAGTAATTATAGATACAAGAAATCTTGAATATATAAAGAAAAATTAATCATGAATTCAATTTCTCCTAATTTAAATATTATGATTAAAGCATGTGAAAAAGCATCAAAGATATTAATTAGAGATTTTGGTGAAATTGAAAAACTGCAAGTAAAGAAAAAGGGACCTTTAGATTTTGTCACTAATTCAGATTTGAGAGCGGAAAAAATAATTATAGATGAGTTAAAGAAAGGAAAACCAAATTTTTCAATTTTAAGTGAGGAAATCGGTTTTGAAAAAAATAAAGATACTAAAAATATTTGGATTATCGATCCAATAGATGGAACTATTAATTTTTTACATGGCATACCTCATTTTGCTATTTCTATTGGCTTGTTATCTAATAATGAAATTAAATCTGGTTTAATTTTTGATCCTATAAAAAACGAAATGTTTTATGCGGAAAAAAATAATGGTGCCTTTTTTAATAATGAAAGAATTCGAGTTTCAAAAAAAAATGAGTTGTCAGAGTGTTTATTTGCAATAGGCGGAAAAACATATGATTCTGTAAATGAAATTTGCACAAGAAAATCTGGTTGTGCAGCTTTAGATTTAGCTTATGTAGCTTCAGGTAGATATGACGGATATTGCCAATCTAATCTTAATCTTTGGGATATAGCTGCTGGATTAGTTATTATTCAAGAGGCAGGTGGCGTAACTAATGATATTGACCTTAATAATCATAAAAATTTAAATGTGATTGCATCAAGTCCTAATATTAACAACGAATTCATCAAAAAAATAAGTAACTTTTAATTGTTTTAAAAAAAACTTTTGTTATAAGTCTCAACATGAAAAAAAAAATTCATCCTAATTATCACTCAATAAAAGTTGAGATGACTGATGGAACACAGTTTGAAACCAGATCAACTTGGGGGGAAGAAGGTGATTTACTAAAGCTAGAAATTGACCCGAGGTCTCATTCAGCATGGACCGGTGGAAAACAAAAATTAATGGATAAAGGAAGAATTAGTAAATTTAATAAAAAATTTCAAAATTTTAAAAGTGAAAAATAATTAATGTCTAATGCTCCATTAATGCCAATGGCCACAGCCGTTTGGCTTGTAGAAAACACCACTTTAACATTTAAACAAATCGCTGAGTTTTGTAAAATGCATGTTGTTGAAATACAAGGAATAGCTGATGGAGAGGTTGCTAAAGGTATTAAAGGATATAATCCTATAATTGCTGGTCAACTTACTAGAGATGAAATTAATTTATCAGCAAAAGATGAAAATAGACCTTTGCAAATTCAAAATACAGATGTCGAAATATCTTTTACTGAAAAAAAAAATAAAAAATATATTCCATTATCGAAAAGACAAGATAAGCCAGACTCAGCATTATGGTTAATTAAACATTATTCTCAGCTAAAAGACTCACAGATTGCAAAATTAATTGGAATGACAAAAAATTCTGTTACATCTATAAGAAATAAAAGTTATTGGAATTTCAACAATTTGAGTTCTAAGGATCCAGTAGCTTTAGGACTTTTCTCACAAAAAGATCTAATTGAAGCGGATGAAAAAGCTCAAAGACGATTAAAAAGAGAAAAAAAAGATAAAGAAAAGGTATTGAAGAGCCAATGAGTTTATCAAATAAAACTTATAGACATAAAATTTTAAAAATGTTAACTACGATTTTTTTTGGAGGTTGTTATTAAAATAGAAGTCAAAGATAATAATATAGAACAAGCATTGAGAGTTTTAAAAAGAAAACTTCAAAGAGATGGTTTCTTTAAGATAATCAAACTAAAAAACACTTACGAAAAGCCCTCTGAAAAAAAAAAGAGAATTTTACAAGAAAACATTAAAAGAGTAAAAAAACTCAATAAACTTAGAAATAGAATTTAAGTATATCGCGGGGTGGAGCAGTCTGGTAGCTCGTCAGGCTCATAACCTGAAGGTCGGCGGTTCAAATCCGTCCCCCGCAACCAACAAATTTCAATTAACTTTTTTTTTAAATCTTTTATTATTAATTGTGGACAATATATCTTTAATTATACCTCTTTATAACGAGGAAAATAGAATTAAAAAAAATCTTAGCTTTATTAAAAATTTTTTAAAAAAAAAAAAGATTGAAGTAATTTTTGTAAATGATGGAAGTAATGACAACTCAGAAAAAATAATCAAAAAATTTATATCTAAAAATAATAAAAAGTTTATCAAATATATATCATACAAAAAAAATGTGGGTAAGGGTTATGCTATCAAAAAAGGAGTTTTAAGTTCTAAACGAAAATGGATTTTAATTTGCGATGTAGATATGTCAGTTCAGCCTAATCAAATAGATATTTGGTATAAGAAAAAATATATTTTAAAAAAAAACGAGGCCTATTTTGCATCCAGAAAACACTCATTATCCAAAATTAAAACTTCGTTAATTAGAAAATCACTAGGTGTAATTTTCAATTTAATAATTTTTTCTCTTTTTGATATTAATATAAAAGATACTCAATGTGGATTTAAGCTTTTTAACAAAAAATACGCAAAATCTGTTTTTAGAAAGATTAGTTCATACAGATTTTCGTTTGATGTCGAGCTGGTCTTGCTACTTAAAAAAAAGAAAATTAAGATAAAAGAATTACCAGTAAACTGGGTGCATAAAAGTGGGAGTAAACTAAATATTTTTTATGATATGCCATTAATGTTTTATGACCTATTAAAGATTAAATTTAAAAATTAAATGAAAAATCTAATATTAAAATTTAAATTTTTTTACAGGCTTTATCAAAAAATAATTAGAAAGAAAAAAAGCGATTATAATTTCATTCAATATATTTTTAACCAGACTGGAAAAGTGAATGTACTAGATCTTTGCTGTGGAGATAGTTATGTATTAAATTACATTAATAATAATGTAGAAAATTATACCGGTATTGATAACAATGAAAACTATCTTAAGAACTCTAAATTAAAGTATCCTAAATTCAAATTTATAAATTCAAATATTGAAAATATAAATGAAATAACAGACATAGATTTAAAAAATATCGATTTTATTTTTTTAAATGGAGCTATTCATCACTTAAGTGACGACATTGTAGAAAACTTATTAAATTTTTTAAATAAAAAATACCCTAAAGCTAAATACCTCACGATAGATCCAATCATTGATAATAATGAATTCTTAAATAGAGTCATGATTAATTTTGATAGAGGCGATTTCATTCGTGATATTAGTAAATATAAAATTTTAATGAAAAAGTTTGATTCTTTAATAACCGATGATTTTTTTGTAATGAGTTTTAAATTAATATTTCATTATAAAAATATAGATTTAGTGAAAATATATAGAGACTGGAAAAATTTACATTTTAATTAAACACAATTTCTCTCACCAATATTCCTAAAAGCCTACCATCTATGCTAACAAGTTTTGAAAGAGGTGTTGATGGATTTAATATATTAAATGTTATCACATTATTACCATTAATAAGATAATTTTTTATATCATTAAGGATAATTTTTTTACTATTTGAATCTAAGGAAATCTCTTTATAATTTTTATTATTTATTAATATTTTTATTTTTAAATCTTCTTTTTTATGTGTAAAGACTTGTTTTAAAAAAACATTAATAGAGTTTATTTTTGTATCTTTTGTTCTAAAAACTAAGCTTGAGAAATACCCCTCAGACCAAACTCCACTATTACCAATACTTCTTCCATAATTTGGGTGTGACCAACCAAGGCCTAAAATACCGTTTTTAGAATTTTCTCCAATTTGGATATTTTCATTTTTAACAAGCCTGGGTTTTATTGAGTTGAATTTTGATAAATCAAATTCAGACATCAATTTTCTCTGTTTTGGTAAAAAAATCCAAAGTCCATTTCTATTAAAAAAACCATGATTAGTATCTTTAAATAAAAATTTTATATGTCTAAGATGATCTTTATTTTCAATAATAAAAGCTTTGTTTGAGTCTACTTTCTTTAGCATTAATTTCTCTATAAATTTTGATCTATATTCTGATGCAAACTCTCTATTGTATCTACCTAAACGAAAATAATTTGTGCTTTTGAAATTATTATCTATCAAAAAATCTGATATAACTTTAAATGATTGTGTTCTATTCGAAATTTTTGTAGTTGAAACATTGATATAATTTTCTGATACAAATTTCCAAATCGGATCATTCAATTTAATATCTCTTACTTTTTTTTCTTTTAAAAAGTTTTTATTCAATGAATTTGAAAAATCAAAAACTTGTATAAATAAAAAAATGATTATTAATAAATATCGATTTTTTTGCTCCAATTTATAGAGTTTGTATATAGCAAAAATTAAAATTATATAATAAACAGGCCAAATTAATCTCCCAGAAGCACGTAAAATACTTAAAGGTGCATAAAAGACATTTGGCAAATCTATACTCACCAGACTAAAAGAGCCAAAACTAATATTATTACTCAATGCTAATAAAAATAAGAATAAACATAATGTAAAATATTTATAATTTACTTGAATATTTATTAAATTTTTAATGTTTTTTATTATTATGTAAAAAATGAGAGTTATAATTCCAAAACCAAGGTATGCAAATCCTTCTTTTTCACCACCAAAATTATAGATATCTGGTAAAATTATCGACCAATCATTTGAGTCTGCTGAGGGCATGGGATCAATAAAGCTTAAAAAATTAGTTTTATAATAACCGTAACCAAAACCTAATGCATCTGTTGCTGGAATATGAAAATATCCCACAAAATACATTGTGAAAGTTAAAAATAACAATATTAGAAAGTTTTCTTTGAAAAAATTATATGTAAATTTTAGTTTATAGTTAAAAAAAGAAAAAAAAATATTCATAAATATTAATATTATCGTAAAATAAAAATGAATTAGAGATGAAAATAAAATTAAAAATATTTTTTTAAATAATATATTTTTTTGATTTTTATCTATATCTAAAAAAATCCCAGCAAGTATTAGCCAATGGGCTCCTAAAGATAAATGAAAATTTAACCTATAAATTAGAATTGGAGATATTAAAAAGAAAACGCCAGCAAAAAGGGAATATATATTATTTTTTGTTAAATAATAAATTATTTTATAACTAAACAAAAATTGAAGAGAAAAACAAAGAATAATCCAGATAGAAAAAAAATGAAAATTATCTGGTAATATTGGATTTAAAATCTTTGATATGAAAGAAAAAATTGGAACTGCGCCAGAGAAAACTATTGAATTCGAGATTTCTCCATAATTTGGATTAGAGCCAATTGGGAATCTCCAATTGTCATTTACAAAAAATTTAAAAGCTAATAAATCGCTTTTCAAATCGTATGACGTAAACCATTCTGTATTTTGAAGGCCAATGTTAGATAATCCAAGAAATAATATAGTAAAAATTATCCCAATTAAAAAACTTAAAGAAAAAATTAGTACCTCAGATTTATTTATCATTCTTATTGATAATTTTTAAAATACCCTTAATTTGCAACTATATTATATGTATAAAAAAGAAATATTTAGAGATCTAGATAAAAAATATAATTCCCATCTCTACACAGGTTTTTTAGGGATCTTAATGAACTACTGTCATAAAAAACTTGAAAATTTTCAGAAAAAAGACACGTATGACAAAATTTTAGAGATTGGAGCTGGCAGCGCACCTCATATTAAATATCTTTCACATGATTATAATGAATATCATATTGTAGATACATCTGATTATGCGGACGAAATTTATAAAAGCGAAAAAAATTCAAAGATAAGATTTAAAAAATATGATGGACGTAAATTGCCCTATGATAATGATTGTTTTGATAGGATAATAATTTCACATTGCTTAGAACATATTTTAAATCCTGAGGATTTTATTTTTGAGATGATGAGTAAATTAAAAAAAGGTGGTGTCTTGTCAATAGCATTACCAACGGATCCTGGGTTTGCATGGCGATTTGGAAGATTGATGATAAAATTATTTTCAATAAAAAAAACATATAATATTTCAGGAGAAGAATATGAATATATAAATGCTACAGAACATATAAATTCTGTTTTCAACTTACGATCGATTATTCGATTTCATTTTAAAGACTCAATTAACGAAGATTTTCTTCCACTTAAAATTAAATCGCCAGATTTGAATCTATTCTATAATGTTCAAATTTATAAAGTCTAAAGTTTAAATTTAGATTTTTTGCTATCAATTAAAAAAGTTCTCACGGTATCAATTGTCAAAGCTTCATAAGATTTTCCAAATTTTTCAATCTTTTCAATTATTTTTGGAGGCACGGTAATTATATGACAACCTAATTGTTTTGCTTGTAAATAATTATAAGGCTCTCTCACACTAGCCCATAAAATTTCAATATTTTTAAAACTTTTTGACATTAAAATACTTTTTTTAAATTCTGGTATTGGATCTTTTCCTGTGTCAGCAGCTCTTCCTGCAAAAATTGAAATTATTACTTTAGATTTTTTATTTACACATTTTATAATTTTTTTAGTCTGATTAGCGTTATACACAGCAGTTATATTTAATTTAATGTTATTATGATTTAATTCCTTAATAATTTTTCCCATAAAAATACCTTTGGAGTTAACAACTGGTATTTTAACATAAACATTATTTCCCCAAGAATTTATTGTTAGTGCTTGTTTTCTTATGGAATTATAATCATCACCAAAAACCTCAAATGAAATGGGTTTATTGCAAACTTTTAATATTTTTTTGGAATAGTTTTGATAATTTTTTGCACCTGCTAGTCTCATGAGACTTGGGTTGGTTGTGAAACCTTTAACAATTTTTTTTTTCTCAAACCTCTTAATTTGATTTATATCTGCAATATCACAAAATATTTTTGTGTTCATTAATAATTCATTATAAATTTTTAGTAATATCCTCTGTCATTTTTTTTGCATCAGCAAATAACATAAGCGTATTTTCTTTATAAAATAAATCATTATCAATTCCTGCGTACCCTGGTGAGAGACTTCTTTTTACAAATAAAACTGATTTACATTTCTCTACATCTAATACAGGCATTCCATAAATTGGACTTTGAGGATCTGTTTTAGCAACTGGATTTGTTACGTCATTAGCACCAATTACAAAGGCTACATCTGCATTGGCAAAATCGTTATTAATTTCCTCTAATTCAAAAACTTCATCATATGGAACATTTGCTTCAGCCAATAAAACATTCATATGTCCAGGCATCCTACCTGCAACTGGATGAATCGCATATGAAACTTTAATGTCATTTTTTTTTAATGTATCAACCATTTCTCTTAAAGCATGTTGAGCTTGGGCTACTGCCATTCCATACCCAGGAACAATTATTACAGATGAGGCATTTTTCATTAAAAATGCTGCGTCATCAGCATTACCACTTTTCACTGGTTTTTGCTCTTTATTTGATGAATTGGTATTACTATCTGTTGCTCCGAATCCTCCTAAAATAACGTTAAAAAATGAGCGATTCATACCTTTACACATTATGTAAGACAATATCGCTCCAGATGAACCTACTAGTGCTCCTGTGATTATTAATGCAGTATTCTCAAGAGTAAATCCAATTCCAGCTGCTGCCCATCCTGAATACGAATTTAACATTGAGATAACAACCGGCATATCTGCGCCACCAATTGGAATAATTAAAAGAAATCCAATTAGAAAGGAAACTGCTAATAATATCCAAAATAAATTAGATGTTTGTGATTTACATAATAAATAAATTAAAACAATTATAGAAATAAGAATTAATGCATTTAAAGGATGTTGACCTTTAAATACTATAGGTGAGCCAGACATAATTCCTTGAAGTTTTAAAAAAGCAATTATTGATCCAGAAAAAGTTATTGCACCAACCGCTGCCCCAATTGACATTTCAATTAAACTACCAAGTTTAATATTTCCTTTTGTTCCTAGATTAAATGCTTCGGGATTTAAAAAAGCTGAAATTGCAACAAAAACTGCAGCCAAACCTACTAAACTGTGAAATCCAGCAACAAGTTCTGGCATTGCGGTCATTGGTATTCTGTAGGCTATAAATGCTCCAATCGAACCACCTAACAAAATAAATATTAAGACAAAAATAAAACCTGTTGAAAAATTTCCTATTGATAAAAATGTTACTGTAATTGCAATAATCATTCCTAAAATTCCAAATAAGTTACCCTGCCTTGAAGTTTCTGGTGAGGACAATCCTCTTAATGCCAAAATAAAAAGGACTCCCGAAATTAAATAAAAAATTGCTGATAAATTTGCTGATATCACTATTTATTTATCCTTTTTCTTTTTTTTATACATTGCTAACATCCTTTGAGTTACTAGAAATCCCCCGAAAATATTTATTGCAGCTAAAGCTATTGCTAAAAACCCAAAAATACTTGAAATATTAAATATACTATCTGAATTTCCAGATAATCCTGCAATTATGGCTCCAACAATAATTACAGATGAAATAGCGTTAGTAACTGACATTAAAGGTGTATGCAAGGACGGTGTCACACTCCAAACAACATAATATCCAACAAATATAGATAAAATAAATATGCTTAATCTAAAAATTAAAGGGTCTATTTCCATATTATTTAATTAATGTTTTTTCTATTATTTCATCCTCTAAATTTATGTTTATTTTTTTATTTTTTTTATCAAATAAATTATCTACAAAATTAAACACATTTTTTGCATATAAACTAGATGCCGAAATTGGTAATTTGTTAAGAATATTACTTTCTCCCATTATTTTAACACCATTTTTTTCAATGGTTTTGTTCACTTCTGTAAACGCACTATTTCCACCTTGAATTGCTGCTAAATCATAAATTACTGAACCAGATTGCATATTATTAATCATATTATCTTTAATTATCAATGGAGCTTTTTTTCCTGGAATTAAAGCTGTGCAAATTACTATATCAATCTTTTTTAAGGTTTCAGATAATAGTTCTTCTTGTTTACGTTTAAAATCCTCAGAAGCCTCTTTTGCATAGCCACCTTCAGTTTCAAGATTTTCGGATCCCTCAACCGTCAAGAATTTACCACCTAAACTTTCAACTTGTTCTTTCGAGGCCATCCTAACATCAGTAGCAAATACTATTGCACCCATTCTCTTGGCTGTTGCAATAGCCTGAAGTCCAGCAACTCCCGCACCTACAACTAAGACTTTAGCAGCAGGAATTGTGCCAGCTGCTGTCATCATCATTGGTATCGCTTTTTCAAAGTTTGCAAAAGACTCAATTACAGCTTTATATCCAGCTAAATTTGCTTGAGACGATAATATGTCCATAGATTGAGCTCTTGTAATTCTCGGGAGTAACTCCAAAGAGAAGAGATTAATTTTCTTTTTGGCTAAGCTTTCTAACTTATCTTTATTATCATATGGATTTAAAACTCCAATCAATATTTGGTTTTCTTTTATTATTGAGATTTTATCCTCTGGAAGCATTCCTAACTGAACGACAATATCTGATGAACTTATAATTTCTTTTTCATCTTTAGAAATTTTTACACCTAATTTTGAGTATTCATTATCGCTAATTCCAATATGATTACCATAATTTTCACTTATAAAGATTTCAAATCCTAACGAGGTATATTTTTTTATTACATCAGGAGTTATAGATATTCTTTTTTCAATGTCTTGATTTTCTAAAACAGATCCAATTCTCATAGAAGAACTTTACAATAAGAAAATTGCCATTAATACTAATACAAGTATGACAGCGACAGTTCCCCACAGAACAAATTTGGTAAAATTGTTCCAAGTATTTCTGTGATTTTCGTTATCCATATGAATTATTTCTGTCTTGCTTTAAATTTTGGATTAGTTTTGTTAATTATATAAATTCTTCCTCTTCTTCTAACTAATTTAGAATTTAAATCTCTTTTTTTTAATGACTTTAATGAACTTTTAATTTTCATAATATAATATTAAATGCCGGCAACGTCCTACTCTCCCATGTCTTAAGACAAAGTATCATCGGCGCAGAAAGGCTTGACTTCCGAGTTCGGAATGGTATCGGGTATAACTCTTTCGCAATAATTACCGGCATGAGTTTTATACATAAAATTTGTTTAATGTAAACTACTTAAGTCTTTATTTTTTACTATTTATAATGATTTTGATGTAATCTTTTAGCTTTCTTTTACCAAATATCTTGTAAACTTTATTTGATAAATGCATATTTGTTAAAGCAGATGCATATCTTTCACCTTTTCTAGAAGGTAAAAATTTAATTTTTGTATTAAACATTTTAGCCACTTGTAAAATTGTGTAACTTTTTTTATTTGAGATACTGTAGTGCCTACATTTATTTTTTTTCCAGGCATAAAAGCAAGCATCTACTGTATCATCAATGTGAGTGAATCTTCTAGATTGATTTCCAGGCTTTACAACTGTTAACGGTCTATTATTTTTAAATTGATTTTCAAAAATACCAATTACTGTAGCCATTTTTCCATCAGATATTTGTTTTGGTCCATACACATTGTAAAAATACAAAATTTCATATTTAAAATTAAACCAATTTTTCAAGTTTTCCAACATTTCCAAATTTTTAGCTTTTGTAAAAGCGTATGGTGATAAATTTTTATCTTGTCCCTTATTTCCTATGCTGGCAGAAGTAGCTGAATAAACTAATTTGATTTTATTCGATAAACAAAAATTAAAAACAGCATGAGTTCCTATTGAGTTTGAAGTAATACATTCATCCATCTTTAAAAAACTTTGATATATTCTAGAGAATTCACCAAAATGAAAAATTGAATGAATTTTAGATTTATATTTGTTAAGTGTTTTTGAAATTTTTGAAGTCGAATCTTTAATATACCTTACTCTTTTATCTTTAATATGATTTTTAATTGAACCAGAGCTGTAATTATCAACACTTATAATTTTATATTTTGTATCCCTTAAAAGTTTTTCTATTAAATTTCCACCAACAAAACCCGCTCCACCAGTTACTACAATAATTTTATTATTCATTTATTAATTGGATCTTTTTAATTAAATTTTTATCTAAAACAATATAGAATTTATTTCCATCTATATCTCTTTTTTTTTCTGCTTTTAATATTAATTCATAAAAATAGTTAGTATTGTCATCTATAAAGTAATGTGCGTTGACGAGAGGATTGTAGTTATACTTATCAGTCTCCTTAAAGATTCTATCAATGTTTTTGAGTGAGAAAATTATAAAAGATATAAATATTAAAAAAGTTATCTTTTTTTTTAATTTAAAGTTTGAATTAAGCCTATTCTCAATAAATATACTTAAAGGTACAAAAATAGATAATGCGATAAGTGAAAAACCACCATATCTTAAAGCAGGATGATTTAAAAACCACTCAAAAAGTAAAAGTAAAACTGCAAAATAAAATAAATAGAAACTCTTTTTTTTTAATCTTACTTTTTTAAATTTAACTAAAAAAATTGAAGAAATTATTATAATCAAAAGTAAAGATAATATAAAATCCGAAATTTTGGTGAAAAAATGGTTTTCTATCCAGTTAGGAACCCAATTAAAACTGGATAAATAAATCTCAACCTCATCTACTCGATATGTTGGACTTGCTCCTGCTTTAGACCAGAGTTCATACCAAGTTTTCATCTCTATTACCTCTTTTTTTGGTATTGACCAAGAAAATGTCTCTATGCAAGTAAAACTAGCGGGATATATCAAACAACCAGTATTTGAAAAAATTGTAAATATAAAAATGCTAGTTCCAAATAAAAAATAGTAACTTGTCAGATTAAAAAAAATTTTCTTATAAAATTTTTCTTTAAAAAAAACTTTTCTAAACTGAAAAAATAAAATGAATACGAAGATTGTATAAATAAGATAAAAACTTTTTAGTGAAATTATAAGAAGTATTATAATTAACATTTTTTCATAACAATACTTAAAATTTGTTTTGGTTAATTTTCTATTTGTGCCCTCGAGATAATAAATGGCTAAGATAAAAATAAGAATTAATGCTGATCTGTCAGTTCCGTGTTCAGCTAGTCTATAAAAAATTGTATTTATGAATAACAATGAAAATAGAGATAATACTAATATAAAGTTATAATTCTTATTTTTTAATTGATTAAATATTTTTTGAATAAAGAATATATTAGAAAAAATTAAAAAAAATATACTACCACTATTTATCAATGATTTTTCCAAAATTGGGAGATAAAATAATGAATTAAAATAAAATATAGAAGATGGGGTTCGAAATCCATGTTCTAAATTACCTAAACCAAATATTTTTTTAAATTCAATTAAAGAAATTGTATAAGGAAGGTGATAATAAAAAAAATCGTCATGAGACTTATACATTATAATTCCGATAAATAATACTGACGAAACCAATAAAATTAGTTTTATTTTTTTTTTAAATAATTTTTTTTTTGATATAAAAAAAAAGGCAAATAAGCCTATTATTAAAAAAATAGAGTTATGAACAAAGTCATGAGGGACAAATAGATTGGTTATATATGATAAAATTGTCATGAATAAAATTCCACTTAAACCTAATTCTCCAAGAGATAATCTTTTAGATAAAAGTTTAGAGGACAAATATCCAAAACCAATAATTGAAAATAAAATAATTGAATAACCAAAGAAGAGTATCGGTAAATTTATCATTTAAAATTTAACTAAATTGTATCAATCTAAAAAAAAACTTAGATTAACTTAAATTTTCTTAATATTATTTTTTTAAGTCTCATAATTGACAAATAATTATCAACAACTTTTACATCAAATAAACTTTGTTGTAAAAATTAAAAATCAATATAAAAATAATCAAGAATTTCTTATAATGATATCAAAAAAATTAGATATAAAGGATAACTTTGCAATTATTCTTTTTGCTACACTTCCTGTAGCAGTAATTATTGGAAACTTTTTTACAAATTTTTATTTACTTTGTATTTTTTTTTTATTCATCCTAAAAGTCTTTGAAACTAGAAATTTCACTTGGCTAAAAAATAAACACTTCATAATACTTTTTTTATTTTATCTATATATTTGTATAAATTCATTAATTAATTACTTGATAAATCCATCATTTGGTTACGATGGAGTTATACGATCTTTATTTTTTTTAAAATTTCTAACGCTGTTTATAGGTATTCCTATGCTGATAGATAAAAAAGAAATATTAGAAAAAATTTTCAAATTCTGGTTACTCATAATCCTCATAATTATAGTAGACATTTTTTTTGAAAAATATAGTGGGACAAACTTATTTGGCTTCAGAAGTTTAGATGGAACAAGAATAACAAGTTTTTTTTACGATGAAAATGTAGTCGGAACTTTTCTTTTTAGTTTTGGATTTGTAACTACGGTTTTTTTCTTACAAATCAAAAATACTAAAATATATATTTTAACTCTTAATATAATATTAATACTCATTTTCTTAAGTATTCTTGTAACTGGAGAAAGATCAGCTTTTATAAAATCAACCTTACTTTTTTTATTAATTATTTATTTTATAGAGGAAAGAAAACTATTCATAAAAAAACTTTATTTACTAATATTTACAATCTTCTTTACGATATCTTTATTTTTCATTTTTCCAACTGTTCTTTTAAAACAAACAGAGTTTTTTTATAGAATTTTAAATGTAGAAAACCCCAAAACTTTTTCTCAACGATTTGAAAATATAAAGTATTTTGCCCATTATGATACTGCAATTGAAATTTTTAAAAATAATAAAGTAAATGGTATTGGAAATAAAAATTTTAGATTTGAGTGTCATGATAAGAGATATTTTAATGAAAAACTTAAATTTACACATCAAAGATGCTCAACACATCCACATCAAATACATTTTGAATTATTGTCAGAGCAAGGTGTCATTGGATACGTTATTTTTATTTTATTTTTATTTTTCTATTTTAAAGAAAAATTTTTTAATGAATTAAAAGAAAAAAATATTTTTAAAATTACTTTAAATTTTTATTTGCTCATCTTTTTAATTCCAGTTTTACCAAGTGGAAGTTTACTATCGACATTTAATGGCCTTTTATTTTGGTTTTTTTTAGGACTTGCCAATTTAAAAAATATAAATGCTAATTTTCCCTTTTTAAAAAAAAATATATGACATTATATAAAATAATATTTAGTATTATGATGAATATTAAAGTCTTTGTTTGAGAAACATTTTTTAAAGCTATAAAAAAAATAATTAAATTGTAAGTATTAATTGATACCCCTGTTAAAGAACTGATAATCCACCTTTCAAAATTCATTTTTTTCTTAAAAAAAATGAATAAAAGTTGATGTAGGTGATTGTTATCTGGACTAGTCATTTTTGATTTTTTAATTTTTTTTCTTATCATTGAAAATAAACACTCGTAAGCAGGGTACCATAATAAACAAGCGATAAAATATGGTGAAATAATCAGGCTTAAGTTTGATAATTCTATTAAGTAATATCCTACAATCAATGATATTACATAGGAGCCACTATCTCCACAAAAAAACTTTTCAAAAAGATTAAAAATAAATAAAACTAGAAGAACAGTAAAAATTATCTTAAGATTTTGAATTTCAAAGTCAAAACTGTTTTGATTAATCAAAATAATTACTATCAAAATTAAAGATATAAAATATCCAATTAATAATGTGTTAACACCATCTATAAAATTTGATCCATTAATTAATATTAACAAACAGAAGACAACAAAAAAGTACTTAAAAAATGTGTATGTCAGTAAATGATCAAATAATGGAATTCTTATAGATAATATAAAATTTTTACTTAAAAAAGCTAAAGCTATTATAATAGTAATTTGTAAAATAAATCTTTTGTATGGCGATTTTAAGATATTTAGGTCAGATAAAATTCCAACAAAGAAAATTAAGTATATTATGTAATTAAAGTTATTCTCAAATCTCAACAACAAAAGTGTGCTTAATACAAATATTAAACCACCAGTTATGGGTACAGAATTTTTACTTACAAATAATTTATGGGGAAAAAACTTTTCATCTATTAGATAATTGTATTTTATTGAGATATAATTGATAATTAAACATATCGAAGATGAGATTAAAACTGCACTAATCTCTGACATATACTAATATTCAAATTTTTTTTTAGCCTCAATCAAGTCACTTTCTATCATTTCTTTTACTAAATTTTTGAAAGAGTACTTAGGTTTAAATCTTAAAACTCTAAAAGCTTTTCGTGCGTCACCTCTTAAATATTGAACTTCATTTGGTCTAAAATAATTTTTGTCTATCTTGATGATTATTTCTTTTTTTGATCCTTTTTTTAAATACCCAACTTCATTTAGTCCTTTACCTTGCCAATATATTTTTAAATTAAGATATTTTGAGGCAATTTCTACAAACTGCCTTACCGAAAATGCTTGTCCTGTGGCAACTACAAAATCGTCTGGTTTCTTTTGTTGTAAAATTCTCCATTGCATTTCAGTATAATCTTTTGCATGCCCCCAGTCTCTTTTTGCATTAAGATTACCAAGGTACAATATTTCCTTACCTCCCAATTTTTTTCTTGCTAAAAACCTTGTAATTTTTCTAGTTACAAATGTTTCTCCTCTTCTAGGACTTTCATGATTAAATAAAATTCCATTACAGGCAAATATTCCATACGATTCCCTATAAACAGATGTTATCCAATACGAATAAAGTTTGGCTACTCCATACGGTGACTTTGGGTGAAATTTGGACTTTTCACTAAAAATTTTTTTTCCATAAGTCTCGCCAAAAAGTTCTGAAGTACTTGCTTGGTAAAATTTTATGTTCTTGATTTTCAAAAATCTTATTGCTTCTAACAACCTCAATGTTCCAATTCCAGAAACTTCTGATGTATATTCTGGGTTTTCAAATGAAACGCCAACGTGACTTTGTGCTCCTAAATTATATATTTCATTTGGCCTAATTTTGTGAATAATATTATAGATACTATTAGTGTCCGTTAAGTCACCATAATGTAAAAAAAAATTAGTTTTATTATGTCGGTCTATATAAATATGATCTATTCTTTTTGTATTGAATGTTGATGATTTTCTAATTAAACCATGAACTATATAATTCTTATTTAGTAAAAGCTCAGCCAAATAAGAACCATCTTGTCCTGTAATTCCAGTGATTAGTGCTATTTTTTTCATTTTTTAAATATAAATAACTTTAATATAGAAATTAGGATTAGAAAGCCATCCTTTAACTCATTTACTTTCTTTTTTCCACTAATTCTAGGTCTTTCATAAGATGGAAAATCAAATACTTTAAAAGATTTAAATTTTGCCTTTACTGGTAGTTCAACACAAAAAGAAAAGTCGTTATAACTTAAATCTAAATCTTTGAATGCACTCGTTTTTCCCATAACATAAGTGTAGAGAACATCTGAAATATTTAATCTAAATAAAATTTTACATAACAAGGTAAAAAAATAATTTCCAAAAAGTGTTAATATCGTATCATCATCACTCCCACCGGGTTTTTTATATCTAGTACTAAAAATAAATTCATAATTATCTTTATTTTTCTTTAACATTTCATCCAAATATTTTGGATCAAATGAACCATCAGCATTAAATATACAGGAATAATCAGTTGAGGAATAATTTAAACCTTCGATAAGAGCATTTCCAAAACCCTCTCCTTTTTGGATCAAAACTTTACAATCAGTTCCCTCTAATACTTTTTGCGTATCAAAATCATATTTTGGTACAACAACAATTTTTTTACAGTTAAGATTAAGATCTTTTATTTCTTTTAAAACAATTGGTAAAGTAGTTGACTCAAATTTTGCTGGTATTACTAAAGTAAGATTTTCCATTAAATTTTTAAATATATGATAATTTTTTTTAATAAAGCATAAAAACTTAGCCTTAATACACAAAAAATTGAAAACAAAAAACTAAAATTTAAATGATTATTATATAACCTGAATGCATCTCCTATTTTTTGAACAGTAGAAGATGATAGGGAATTTTTCAAATATCTCCAATAAACTAAATCCTTGTTGATACTTTTAAAATTTTTTACAAGACTAATTAATTTAATCCACAACAAATAATCCTCTTTAGTTTTTAAACTTGAAAAAGGTTTTTTTTTTATTAGCAATTTTGAGACCATGACTGATGATAATCCAATATCACAACTCTTAATCAATTGTTTATATGAAATACTTTTTGGAACTTTTAAACTACCTATTTTTTTCGAATAATGGTTTATTATAAAGTAATTTGTATGAGAAAACATTATATTTTCCTCTTTCATAAACTTCAGTTGAAATTTGAGTTTATCTTTGTTCCATAAATCATCCGCATCACAAAAAGCTATATATTCACCATTTGAAACTTTAATTCCTTTATTTCTAGATAATCCTGCACCAATAGTTTTGTTATTTACTATTAATTTTTTTTTAAACTTATAATTATTTATAATTTTCTTTACATAGTTTATTTCTGATTTATCAGTGTCATCATAAATTATTATTACTTCAAAATTTTTATATGATTGATTATTAATAGATTGGATTGTTTCTTTAAAAAAAAATTTTTTTTTGTGATAAGGTATAATTATGGATATGAAATTTTTTTTTAGCATTTTAGATAAGCTCATGATAAATAGATATTTTGTTTGGATTTCTACAACTCTATTTATATCAACATTATTAATAAGTTTTTTATTAAAAATCAATTTATCAAATATTCTTAGTACATTTACTTATAATCCATATTTACTTGACCAAAATATTCAAACTAAGGCTGGGGGTGTTGTAAATGATTTAATAACGCATTGGAAATATATAATTTTGTTAAAAAAAGATATTAACAATCTTTTTAATTTGACATTAGGTGAAGACGTTAATTTAATTAATTTTCCTCTTCATCATTTAATATTTTCACAATTAAATTTTATAAATTCCTTGAACACTTATCTAGTTTCTGTTCTGGTAATTTCGTTTTTTTTACCTTTAATTTTATATGTTTTGCTAAGAGATCGTTTTAAAAATTTAAATAAATCAACAATCATTACATTATCTTCGTTGATCTTTATTCTACCAGTTTTTCAATACTCTGCCATTTGGGGTAATAATCATAATACTGCACTTATTTTTTTTTCTTTAGGAATTTTTTTTTTCAATTCATTTATAAAAACTAATTTTAAAAAAAATACAAAGTTAATATTTTCAATTATATTTTTTACTTTAGCGTGTTATACAAAACAATTTTTCATTTTCTTTTTTATTTTTCTATGTGTTTATTTGATGGACAAAGTAAGTGTAAAAAGATTTATTATTATTCTATTATTTATAATTTTGTGCGCAATTCCAGGTATATACTTTTTAATTTTAAATCCTCTTTTATTAACTGGTCTTAGACAAAGTACAACAAACTTCAATTCTGCAGTTTTAGTTAGCGCTTCAATGATTTTATTTTATCTAGTTCCATTTATTATTCAAACAATTATCAATAATTATAAAAATCACAAATTTAACTTCTTATATCTTTTTAATAAAAAAATTTTTATCATAAGTATAATTATATCCTTCTTATGTAGTTTAAATTTTATCTATAATGGTAATGTCGGAGGTGGTGTTGTTTTAAAACTTTCATATTTTTTACTAAATAATCCATACTTAGTTATTCCTGTCTCTTTTTTTGGGATTTACTTTCTTTTATATTTCAGTCAAAATGCTTTTTCAAATTATGTCCTTGTCCTTCTACTATTAATTACATTTAGTTCAGGCTATTTTATTTTTCAAAAATACTTTGAACCAATGTTTTACATCATTTTTTTAAATTACTTTGACAAAAATAAGATTTTACAATCAATCGAAAAAAACAACTATGTTGTCTTATTTTATTTTGTAATCTATTACATTGTATCGAATTATATATACTTTTTGGGCTTATAATTAAGTAATCCAATTAATCTTCCTACAGCTCTCAGAAGTAAAAAGGAAACTTTAATATAATTTTTACGAGATGGAATCAGTACAAGAAATGATGCAAAACTTACCAAGTAAAACAACTTTATAAAAATAATGACCATACTGACTTTTCCATAAATTTTTTTATCAATTAAATTTCCTGAATATCCATATCTTAAATTTCTTTTAAGAAACCATGACCTTTTTTCTCTTTCATAATTAGAGTTTTCGGTAATAAATGATTTTTTATTCCACCTAATCACAAATCTTTTTTTGTTAAGTTTGCTAAAAAATAGTTGATCACTCCCACCAATGCACGCAAATGTAGAGTCAAAAAAAATTTTTGACTTACTAAAAACTTTTTTTGAAAAGAAACAATTATTGGTGGCTACCCATTTTACTAGTTGACCATGGTGACGAATAGGCTCTAAAACATCGTAATAATTTTGAAATACATCATCTCTGACTTCATGGTATTGGGGGCCGCCAACAATGTCACAATTATTTTGATCAATAAATTTAATCATATTTAAAAGCCAGTTTTTATCTATTATGCAGTCATCATCTACAAATCCAGCATATTGAACATTTTTATTTTTTAAAAATTTTAGAAAAATATTTCGTGAGTCTGGAATATTGTCTTTAGAACTCTCAATAATTGAAAAATTAATTTTATTCAAAAAGTTTTTTAGTAAACTATTTGCAATACGAATTTTTGGATTCAAAACAAATATGATTTTTAGTTTACAATAACCTGGTATTTTTAATCTACTAAGGGATTTTAAATGAGAATTTAAAAATTTAAAATTTTTTTTACTCAAAAGAGAACAAATGTAAATATTCATTTTATAATTTTCTTAAAATTTTTAAAAATTCTTAAAATAAAAATCAAGTAAACTTGAAATAAATTTTGACCATTATTAAGTCTTATTTTGTTGCACTCCACTAGATAATCTAAAAAATTTATTCTCGATGAAAGACCGCCTGGTCTAAACCTTCCAAAAATCTCGTTTTTTTTTGTAGCAACTCCCTTTAATTTAAATTTTTTAATCATTCTCAAAAATAAATCATAATCTGCAGAATAATTATATCTCAAATTATAGAGTCCTACTTTTAATTGAGATTTTTTTTTTATAAAAAAACCTATGGAATGAGTAGTATAGAATCCAAAACTCCAATTAATAATACTTGGATTATAACCAGATAAAAGTTTATGCTTATAAACACTCCCAAATAAAAAATCTAAATCTTTATTTTTATTAAAATATTCATTTACTATTTTTAATGTATTTTTAAAATAAACATCATCTGAATTTAATATTCCAATAATGTCTCCAGATGATTTTTTAATTCCTACATTCATTGCATGATATAAGCCCTTATCATTTTTGTTTTGAATAAATTTAACACTTTTTTTATAAGATCTTATAATTTTAATTGTCTTATCTTTTGAGTTTCCATCAATAATTATATGCTCAAAATTTTTGTAATTTTGAGATTTAACGCTTAAAATATTTTCGGATAAAAATTTTTCAGAATTTTTAGTTACAGTTATAATTGATATTTTATATTTTTTCATACTCTTGTAAGATCAATTTTGAATATTTTTGTGAATTTATTATGGGATCAAATCTTTTTAAATATTTTTTTGCATAAAAAGATTTTAATTTTAAAACCTTTTTATTTTTAGAAAAATTTAATAATTTATTAGCTAAAATACTATAATTACCAACTGGAAATAATTCTCCTAACTTACCACCCATTAATATTTCATTAGGTCCTGTTGGACAATTACTTGCTATAATTGGTACACCATAACTTTGGGACTCGATTAAAACATTTGGAAGTCCCTCAAACTTCGAGGACAAAACAAAAATATCACTTTGCGAGATATATTGTTCTGCATTATTTTTAAAACCAACTAATTTTATATATTTCCCTAAATTTAATCTTTTAATTTCACTTATTAGTATATTTTTAAATGCACCTCTTCCTATAATACAACATCTAAATTTTTTGTTGTTTTTTTTTAAAATTTCTAAACCTTTTATGAGTGTTAATTGATCCTTTTGATCTGTTAATCTTCCAATATTTAATATTTTTAATCCATTAAATTTTTTAAAAAAATCTAATTTTTTTCTTTTTTTTTTAATAGCATTTAGGTTGTAAATTAAATGAGATTTTAAATTTACCTGACTCAATAACTCCTTTTGAAAAAATTTAGAATTTACAATAATAATGTCAGATAAAGAATAAAAAAATTTAAAAGTAATTCTTTTAAAAAAATTATCTAAATATTTTTTTAGGCTTGTATTAAGTCTTATTAAAACTCTAAATCTTAAAATCTTAGATATAATTATTGATGTTAAATTTGATTGAAAAGACAAAATCACAACTTTTGATGACCAAAAATTCTTGATCAATAAATAAATACAAATTATATTTTTAAGTATACGATTTTTTTTACACCAATAGTTTGAATTAGGACAAATATATTTTACATTTTTGGAATTATTGATTATCTTATTGGCCGTTATTATGTGAATTTTGCCAATTTGTTTAGGTAAATATTTAATTAATAAATATAAATTTTTTTCTACTCCACCACCTTCAATTGAAGGAATATAAAAAATAATTTTTTTTTTCAAATTAACAAGCTCAATATTTAAATTTAAATTTATGCACTAGTAATTTGTTTTATACCAGCTAATTGTATTTTTAAGACCATCATAAAGATTTATTTTAGATTTCCATCCAATTTTTTTTAAAATTGAAATATCTAAAATTTTTCTTTTTGTTCCGTCAGGATATTTTTTGTTAAATTTTAATTTTTTATTTGATAAAGTCAATTTGTTAATAATTTCTGCAAACTTCTTTATTTGAAATTCTTGACCAGATCCAACATTTATAAGTGAATTGATTTTTATAATTTTTGATAGTTTTTTACTATTATTTATCTTTAATTTTAAAATATGTCCTATCGCATTTGCTAGGTCATCTACATGCATTACTTCTCTTCGAGGCAGTCCAGATCCCCAAATTTCAACCACTTTTTTTTTTCTTCTTTTTGCCTCAATAAATTTTTTTATTAAAGCTGGTATAAAATGACTATTTTTTAGATGAAAATTGTCAAATGGACCATATAAATTACATGGCATAAGGGTAAAAAAATCTGTTTTATATTGTTGATTATAAAATTCACATACTTTTAATCCAACAATTTTTGCAAGTGCATAAGCTTCATTAGTTTTTTCAAGCTCATTTGATAAAAGATATTTTTCTTTAATCGGCTGTTTGGAATTTTTTGGATATATACAAGAACTTCCAAGATTAACGAAATGTTTTATCTTATATTTATATGAGAGATTAATTAAATTTAATTGTATAAAAATATTCTCATTTATAAATTCAACAGGATAACTTGAGTTTGCTAATATTCCTCCTACTCGCCCAGCACAATTAATAACTATGTCAGGTTTTTTAGACCTAATAAATTTTTCTAGGTCCTTAGTATTTAGTAAATTCAGCCTTTTTCTATTTGTAAAAATTATATTTCTAACTCCTTCTTTTTTTAAGTACCTAACTACCGCTCTACCAACCATGCCGTTATGACCAGCTACGTATATGCTGAAATTTTTTAAGAGTTTATTTTTCATTATTATTTAAAATTTTTTATAAATGTTATATATTTTTAATTTAAAAAATATATTTTTTTTTAATATAAAATTAAAAATTTAATTAACTTTTCTTAATCTAGCTATGACAACTATAGAAAATAATAAATGTCCAAATCATGTATGTGATGGTCAAATTAAAATTAAATATTTCTCTAGGGACTTAGATTATAAAAAAATAAATTTTAATTGTACTACAGACACATATAAAAAACCTTCAGTTTATGAATGTACTAAGTGTAAAATTATTTTCTCTGAGTTAATTTTCAAAATGGATAAAAATCAAATTGAAAAAACTTATCAAGATATTGAAGATGATAAGTACATATCTCAGATTAAATTTAAAAAATATTATTTTGAGAAATTATTTAATAAAATAAGCAGATTTATTAGCAAAGATATGAATGTACTTGAAATTGGTGCTTATTACGGGGTTTTAGGTTCAGTGTTAAAAGATAAAGTTAAAAATTATTCTGGTTTGGAGCTTTCCACACATAGTACAAATTATGCAAAAAATAATTTTAAATTAAATATATATAACGAAACAATTGAAAATCATTTAAAAAAAAATATTAAATATGATTTAATTATAATGGCAGACGTGATAGAGCACTTTAGTGATCCTTTCAAAGTTTTGTCTCAAATAAATAAATTGTTAAACCAAAATGGAAAGCTAATTTTAACTACTTTTAATATCGATTCTTTATATGCAAAAATTACAGGAAGAAATTATCATTGGATGATACCATTTCATATGGTTTTTTTTTCTAATAAAACCTTAGAAACATTTGGAAAAAACAATAATCTTAAACTAGTAAAAATTTTAAATGATCCTAGATACGTAAGTTTTGGATATCTAATGGAAAAATTAATTTTAATTTTTCCAAGACTTTCATTCATATTTAAATTTTTATCTAAAATAGAATTACTAAAAAATATTAATGTGAAAGTCGATTTAAAAGATTTAAAAATTTATTATTTTGAAAAAATAAGTAATTAAAAAAATGAAAAAAAATCTTATTTTTTTTTTAGCAAGATTTGGAAAAGGAGGGGCAGGTAATTCTATCTTTAAACTTTGCAGTTCTTTAGATAAAAGAAAATATAACATTTTTATAATTTGTATGAATTATTGTGCTTACAAAAAAGAATTTTTAAAAGCAGGTATAAAAGTTAAAATTATAAATTCTAGGAGAGCTCTTTTTGCAGTCTTTTACCTTAATAAAATTATTTCAAAAATTGTCAAAAATAGTAATTATAATTATCTTATATCTAATATTAACTATACAAACTTACTTTGTTCAATTTTTTTAAAAAAAAAAAATAATTTAAAATTTGTTGCTATTGAGAGAACACCTTTTAAAGAATTAGAAATTTATTTTAGTTTGATTGATCGAATTAAAAAACTATTAATGAGATCGCTGATACCAATTTTTTATAAAAAATTTGATTTAGTTATTTGTAACTCTAGTTATTTAGGAAAATATCTGAAAAAAAAATACGGTTTTTATTCAAAAACTTTATTTCCACCCTCAATAACAGGTCTTGAAATGAGTGGCAAAAAAGAAAATAAAAAAAGTATTTCTAAGAAATCAAATATAAAAATTATAACTGTTTGTAGATTATCTAAAGAGAAGAATATTTATGAAATTATTCAAGCCATCAGTGAAATTAAAAAAAAAATAAGCTTAAATATAATCGGTGTTGGCCCTGAAAAGAATAATATATTTGAATTTATTCAATCTCTTAATTTAGAAAAAAAGATTAAACTTATTGGATTTAAAAAAAATCCCTATAATTATTTGCGCAAAGCAGACCTTTATATTAATTCATCATATTTTGAGGGTTTTCCAAATTCAGTCGTTGAGGCTGCGCAGGTAGGTTTACCAATTATTGCCTCACAAAGTCATGGTGGAATCAACGAAATTTTATCTAAAGGAAAAGGTGGAACGATTTATAAAAATTCACAAGAATTAAAAAAATTAATTGAAAAATTCGCAAATAATCAAAAAACTTTTATTAAAAAATCTATAATTGCACAAAAAAGATCTTTTGAATTTAATATAAAAAATCATGTAACTAAATTTGAGAGAATTATTGACCAGATTAAATTTTATAATAATGCTTAAACCACTCAACAGTAATTTTTAAACCATCATCTAAAGATGTAAAACTTTGATTTCCAATAAAACTTTTGATTTTTTTATTAGTTCCATGTGTTTTTACAACATCAGCTTGTTGTAATTTTCTTTTGAATAATTTTGGTTTTTTCTGAGTTAAAAAGTTAATTTTTTTTATTACATCAGTTAATTTTTTGGGGTTATTAGAGCATATATTGAAAATTTCATGATTTATTTTTTTTTTAGTAAAAACTAGTTTAGAAATAATCTTACAAGCATCTAAAATATAGGTAAAGTCTCGAGTATGTTTACCATAATTGTTTAAATAAAAATTGATCTTTTTATCGTAACTGGAAGCCAAATATTTCATCATAAACATGTCAGGTCTTCCCCACTCACCATAAACTGTAAAAAATCTCAGTCCGACAAAAGAAATATCATATTGTCTGGAAAATACCTCTGCCATCTCTTCATTGATTTTTTTTGATAAAGAATAAATATTTTTTGGTATAACATTTTGATTTTCTTTTAAAGGAAATTTTTTCGAATCACCATAAATTGAACTAGAAGAAGCATATATAATTTTTTTAATATTATATTTGTTTGCTATATCAATAAGACTATAGAATCCCTGAATATTATTATCAACAAATTCACTTGGTTTTTCTAGTGAGTAACGCACACCTGCTTGTGCTGCTAAATTTATTATTAAATTTATCTTTTTAATTTTAAAGATCTTTTCAAGTTTTCTTTTATTTATTATATTTGTTTGAGAGAAGGAAAATTTTTTAAATTTAGATAATTCTTTAATACGATCCTTTTTTAATTTTTTTGAATAATAATTATTTAAACTATCAATTCCAATTATTTTAGCGTTAGATGTTCGTAGTAAATATTTGGCAAGATTAAATCCTATAAAACCAGCTGCGCCTGTAATTAATATTTGCATAAAAATAATATTGATATATCAATATTAATTCATAAACGATATAAATATTTCATGTTAAAAATATGTGTAATAGGTCTTGGGTATGTAGGTTTACCCATTTGTTTAAAATTAGCAAAAAATTTCTCAACAATAGGATATGATACTAACTCTAAAAGAATTGACTCTTTAAAAATAGGAATTGATCACAATGAAGAATTCAAAAAAAAAGATATTAAGATAAAGAATTTAATATTTTCAAAAAAAATTGAGGATTTACACAAATGTAATTTTTATATAGTTTGCGTTCCGACACCTATAACATTCTCTAAAAAACCAGATTTAAGATATATCGAAAAAAGTTTTAAATTGCTTTCAAAAATTTTAAAAAAAGGTGACATAATTGTTCTGGAGTCTACGGTCTATCCAGGGGTAACAGAAGCATTCATAAAAAAATTAGAAAAAAAAACAAAATTGATAAATAATTATGATTTTAGCACATGTTATAGTCCTGAAAGAATAAACCCGGGAGATAAAAATAGAAATTTAAACAACATTAATAAAATTCTTGCCTATGAAGGTAAAGATGAGAAAGTAAAAAAGTTAATATTTAATGTATATAAAAAGTTATCCAAAAAATTAATTTTTTCAAAAAATATTAAGGAAGCAGAAACTGCAAAGGGTATTGAAAATATTCAAAGAGATCTTAATATTGCCCTGTTTAATGAGATATTAATTATTTGCAATAAGTTAAAATTGAACTTCAATGAGGTAGTTCGTTTAGCTTCGACTAAATGGAATTTTATGAATTTTTCCCCTGGCCTAGTAGGGGGTCATTGTCTTCCAGTAGACCCGTATTATTTAACTTATATTGCAAAGAAAAGAGGGTATAAATCAAAAGTAACTTTGTCTGGTAGAGATGTAAATAATGATATGAAAGAATATGTCATAAATTTTGCAAATTCAGTTATTAAAATAAGTAAAGTCAAAAAAGATAAAATTAAAATTTGTATAGTGGGGCTTACTTACAAATATGGAGTAACTGATACAAGAAATTCTCAAAAAATTGAGATTTTAAAATATTTTAAGAAAAAATTTAAACATACAAAAGGTTTTGATCCATTTTTTAAAACAACTGATAAATTAAATAATGATGAATTAAAAAAATATGATTTTTTTATATTTCTTACAAAAGGTCCGAAATTTAAAAATATTGCCAATTTATTAGATAATAAAAAAATAATTGACCCTTTTTGTTATTATTCTAATTAGATAAGATTTTTTCTAAATTTTGATAGTGTTTAAAAAATGAAAAATTTTTAGAAAATTTTTTAAGATTCTTTTTTTTAGTCATCAATTCTTTAAAACTTAAATTTTTGAATTTTAGATATTGATCGACAAGAGAAATTTTGTCATTATTCCTAAATAATAAACCATTTTTAGAGGCATTTAATATTTCAGATGGACCGGTATTGGAGTCTGCAGCAATAACAAATTTATTTAAAAATCCTGACTCTATTAAACTAAAACCTGGATCCTCATATAAAGATGATGAAATATAGCACTCGCAATGATGTAAATAATTAAATATATTTGTTTTATATCCCTCTAGGAAAATAGAGCCACTTAAACTTAAATCTTCAATTAACTTTTCAAGTTTTTTTCTCTCCTCCCCTTCCCCTAGAATGATCAGCTTAAGGTTTGGATACTCTTTTTTAATTTCTTTAAAAGCATTGATTAATAAAAAAAAATTTTTTTGTTTGGTTAATCTACCAATGCTAAGAATATAATCAGTATTAAGAAATCTATCTTTTATTTTTTCTCTTTTTTTAATATTTATAAAATTTACTTTTAAAATTGGATCATAAAGAAGTTTTAATTTTTCTTTTGGAAAAATTTTTAGACTAATTAATTTATTTAATGTAGATTGAGTTGGGCAAGTTACGATATGAACATTTTTAGAAAATAAAGTCCAAAAAAATCTCCTGAATTTATTAAGTTTTGGTGTGCCTGAAATTCTTACAATTAATTTAGTTTCAAATTTAAAAAAAAAAAATAAAACTAAAGGCAAAGATATAACTAAATGTGCAATTAAAAAATTGGGTTTTTCCTTAATTAACAATTTCCTTAACAAATTAAAATTTAAAATAAAAATGATGATTTGCGATAATCGACTTTTTAAAAAATTACCTTTAGGCAAAAAATTGTAATAATTTTTCCTATATAATTTAATGATATTTATACCTGATATTCTATCTGAATTTTGTTGCCATTCGCCTGAAGAATCAATTATGGAAGTTTTATATTTAATGTTTTTACTATACTTTTTTAACGAATTTATTGAATTAATAACTGCAGTTATAGTTGCTATATTTGATAGAAAAGGTGACCAATAAAATAATTTCATTTAGTTAATTATGGGTAATATGATTTCATTTATTTTTGTAAATATTTACCTACAAGTCCAGTTCCGCCAGTTATAAGAATTTTATTTTTCATATTTTAACTGTTGGTAGCAAAAAAAATATATCCTACAGGATAAATTTTTTTAGGATCAGTTCTAATAAACAATTTTATTAATTTATCAAAAACCAAAGATAAAAAAATAAATAATTGATAGAAAATTGGCAAAAATTTTAAGTAACTCCTTAATAACGAAACACAAGCCAAGAATGGGCCTGTGCCCAACTCAATAATTTCTATATTTTTAAAATTATTTAATTGTAACAATTCTATTAGATGATCTTTTGTAAATCTTGAGTAATCTTTTGGTGCTTCATGAATTCTAAAAAGAAATGGGGTAGATCCAATAATTTTTCCATTTTTTTTACAAATTGTAGATAGATTTCTTAGAGCTAAATTTGGATCTAGAAGATGCTCTAAAACATTAAATATTACAACGTAATCATATTTATTATTTAAGGAAATTTCCTCTTGTAAATCAATATTCAAAAATTCTTTGTTTGAGGAATTAATATTTGAGTAGGTAATTTTACAATTTTGTAAATTGGTATTACAGAAGTTTTTATCAATTCTTTCAGAAGCTCCAAATTCTATAATATCTCCATCAATTTTAAATTTTTTAAAAATTTCTATTTGAAATATTCTTAAAATAGACTTATTTGAAAATATTAGATTAAAATAATTCATTGTTTATCATCTTATGAATAATAGTTTTAAATTTTAATGTTGGTTTCCATTTTAATATTTTTTGAGTATCTGTGATATTAGCTTTATAACCTCGCAAATCAATTTTTCTCTTATATTTTGAGACATTGGTCTTTAAATTTTTTTTATCTATTTTTAAATATCTAAATACTTCGTTAACAAATTCTTTTAAAGAATAAGTTTTTCCAGATCCAATTATAAAATCTCTAGGTTTTTTTCTCTGCATCATAAGCCAAATAGCTCTAACGTAATCTGGTGCCCATCCCCAATCTCTATATATATGAACATTTCCTAATTCTAACTTTAAACTCTTTTTTTTTTTCATTTTAAGCGCTGTATCAACAATTTTTTTTGTTACAAATTCTTTTGATCTAAGAGGGGACTCATGGTTAAATAAAATTCCTGTACAACAAAAAATATTGTATTTCTGTCTGTAAATTTTTATAAGCCAAAAAGCTGCAGCTTTAGATACACCATAAGGGCTTTGAGGCTCTATTTTAGAATTAATATTATAAAAATTTTTTTCATTATCACCATAAAATTGTCCAGAACCTGCATTGAATAATTTAGTTCTAAATTTTTTTTGCTTTAAAATTTGTAAGATATTTAGAATACCCTCAGTATTACTTTTTAATGAAATATTAGGTGTTTCAAAAGAATTTATTACCGAAGAGTCTCCAGATAAATAATAAATTTCATTAATATTTTTGCTTAAAATTTTTTCACAAAACTTTAAGTTTGTGGCTACTCCCTTTAAAATATTAATTTTTTTAATAATGTTTAATTTTTTTAAGCGATACAAGTTTTTAATTGATTTGTCTCTTGTTGTTCCGATTACTTTGTAGCCCTTTTGTAATAAAAAATTTGATAAATAAGCTCCATCTTGTCCTGAAATCCCAAAGATAATTGCAGTTTTTTTAAATTTCATAAGCTAAATTTGAATTTATTTTTAATACTTTTGGTATATTAATTAAACTATTTTTTATGAACAAAATATTAATATTTACTGCTACTTACAATGAAAAAGAAAATATAAAATATTTAATAGAAAGTTTAAATGAACTAAACCTTGATATAGATATCCTTGTAATAGACGATCTTAGTCCAGATAAAACTTGGGAAATTTTACGTGAATTGGAAAAAAAAATTATAAACTTAAAAGTAATAGTGAGAAATTATAAATCTGGGTTGGATACTGCTCACAAGCTTGCATTTGATTATGCAATAAAACATAAATATGAAAAATTTATTTCAATGGATGCAGATCTTTCACATAATCCAAATGAAATACCCAAAATGCTAGATATTTTAAATACATCGTCATTTGTAATTGGATCAAGGTATATAAAAGGTGGTAAGTGTGAAATGTCTGGACATAGATTGGCTCTTAGTATTGTAGGAAATAAATTTATTAAAAAAGTTCTTAAAATAGATTGTAATGAATTTACTACTTCCTACAGAGGATTTAATCTTTCAAAGTTAAAAGGTTTTAATTTAAATATGATAAACTCTAAAGGATACAGTTTTTTTATGGAAACAATTTATAGGCTAAATAAAGTTGGGGTTAATATAAATGAAATTCCTATTCATTTTAAAAACAGAAAATATGGATATTCGAAAATACCAAGTATTGAAATTTTGAGGACACTTAAAAATTTATTTTTTTTATATATGGAAAATATAAGAAAAAAATGAAACTTAAAGATATAATAAATTTTTTTTTAATAATTATTGTTCTTTCTTAACATCTATAATTTATACAAATTTTAATAACAAAAAACCTCGACTGAAATATTTTAAGTAATTACGATCTATTAGCTCATTTGATTATTAAGGATAATGAATTCAGATATTTTGCCCCTGGAAATGAAATTCTTACTCACTTTCAAAAAAAGGTATCACGAATATTCCAAATACCAGCTATCGAAATTTTTAGAACATAAAAAAAATGTTTTATTTCTTAGTTTTTTTAGCTAAAAGATACAGGTTTTAAGATTTAAATTAACAACATATTATTATAAATGCTTACAAAAAAACAAATAACTTTTTTTAATAATAATGGCTACGTAAAAGTAAAAATATTTAAAAAAAGGGAATTAAACAAGTTTAAACATGAGCTTGCAAAATTAATTAAAGTAAGTCTTAAGATAAACTATCCTGATTTTTATAATAAAATAGTTAGATATAATAAAAAAGATGATTATTTTGTACATAATGGAATGTTTGAATTAACAAAAAAAAATAGGCAATATTTAGTTAATATCTACAATCAACTTCCAAGCTCTGTTGATTTTTATAAATTGTTATCAGATAAAAATATAAAATACGCTGTAAACCAATTGTTGCAAAGGGAAAGTAATTCTAATTTATATGTCAATGCAACAACAATTAGAATGGATGTGCCTGGAATAACTCCATATGTTTATGGATGGCATAGAGATAATAACGCAAATATTCAAGACTCGAATTTCATTCAGTTATGGGCACCAATTATTTCAAATGTGAATAAAAAATTAGGTGGGCTAACAATCTTATCAAAAAGTCATGGAAAAAATATTAAAACAGATAGATCAGATAGAGAAAGGGAATTAGTTAGGAAGTTAAATATGCCATCAAGACCACTGCTAAATGCCAAAATAATATCTAAACACTCTTTAAAAGAAAAAATTATTACGTGTGAGCTAGGTAGTGTGATTTTATTTCATAATAGTCTATTGCATAAAAGCGGAGTCAATAAAACAAAAAATAAAATTAGATATGTTTGGGCAACTTTTTATCATGATTTATATAGTGAAAATTGGAAGTTTAAATTACTTAATGAAAAATCTTCAAATTCTAAATTAACGAAATAAAATATACTCTATTTTTTTTTTGCTGTAATCATAAAAGACGAAGAAAAAGGCAAATTAGATAATTTATTAAAATTTTTTTTAAAACTTTTTTTAAAAATATTATTTGAAAAAAATTTATAATTTCTTTCAGTATTATAAATAGACGGAACCACGGGGTGATAATTAATAGGATGTATATCTGTGATCATATAACCCAAGTTTTTAAGGGTAAAATAAAGTTGTAATGGTGTAAATTGATGTCTAACATTAACGTTTATACCTGTATTTGGTTGTTTAAAGTTAATAATACTTATTTTATCTGACTTAAATTTTTTAAATTCATCTAAGTTTTTTGATTTATTGCAATTTAGTGCCTCTCTGTATAAAATTTTAAATTTACTTCCCTCAATTTCTTTTTTAGAAAATTCATTTAGTGAGAATAAATTAAATAGTCTATTTCTAGAACTTATACTCAAAAATCCACCTATTTTAAGAAGTTTTTTTGAAATTTTAAAAAAGTTGTAGATTTCGTTTATAGATAAATACTCAATAAATCCATTTGCCGAAATACAATCAAATTTTATTTCTGTAGTATAATCAAATATAGATTTGGTTTCTAACAATAAATTCTTTTTTTTATATTTTTTGTTAGCAATTTTAATCATCTCATTTGCAAAATCTATACCAACAGATTTTTTGGTTATTTTTGAACTATTAAAAACCAAGTCTCCCACACCACATCCAACATCTAAATGATATAAAAGTTTCTTTTTTTTAATAAGATTGATTACATATATATTTCTCTCGTGTATGGTGTTTAATAGTTTATTATTTTTGGGGAAAAAAGATTTTTTCGACCAATTAATTGCGTCTTTTTCAAAAAAGAGCTTGGTTTGTTTTTGTTGCTTGTTCATTTAACTAAAAATTCTTGGAAATCTTAGATTTTAACATCATATTTCTTTAAAATTTCAAATCCCTTTTTATAAGAACTGAAATCAATTATGTCATCTGTCTCTAGTGAAATATTGAACTGATTTTCTAACTCAGCTATAAGTGTCATGTGGGCAATAGAGTCCCACTCAGGAATTTCATTATACTTTAAATTCTCATCAAACTTTTCTGAAATTGATAATGATTTCGCAAAAATTGTTTTATATATACTAGCGCTCATTAAAATTATTTTTAATGGTTGATATAATATTATTTTCGTCTATTCCATTTTTTTTTTTCAAAAAATTATAACTTCCGCCTTTTGTATATTGGTCGTTTATACCTAAAAACACTTGTCTAGGAGAATTTTCAAAAGTAGATAGGCTCTCTGATATTGCAGACCCTAAACCACCTATTACATTGTGTTCCTCAACACTTACGATCAACTTTACATTAAGATATTTTTCTAAAGTTTTTTTATCAAATGGTTTGATTGTGTGCATATTTATAACTGCACAACTAATATTACTTTCATCTAAAATTTTTGCAGCATTTAAACACTCTGATGTTACAGAGCCTGAGGAAAATATTGCAACATCTGATCCATTCTTTAAAATATTTGATTTACCTATTTCAAAATTATAGTCTTTATCATACACAATTGGATTATTTGATCCACCTGTTAATCTTATATAGACTGAACTATCATATTTTAAAGCAGCTTGAAAAGCTTTAACAGTCTCTAAAGAGTCTGCTGGAGATATAATTGTGATATTTGGAATTGTTCTTAAAATTCCAACATCTTCAATACAACAATGGGTAAAACCTAAATTACCTAAAATTAAGCCACTTGCCAAACCCACCATACAAACTTTATTCTTCATATAACCAAAATTAACTTTTATTTGTTCACAACATCTTATTGTTTGAAAAGGTGCGAACGTTGTAGTAACGACATTATAATTTTCGCTTGCCAAACCAGCGGCTACTCCGATCATGTTCTGTTCAGCTATACCTAGATCCAAGTAGTTAGATGCATATGTTTTTCTAAATCTATCTAGACCTGCGGAAGTAGAAACATCACATGTGAGTATCATCATATTCTGGTGTTCTTTAACCAATTCTAATGCTGCCAAACCGAAAGTTGCTCTAGGTCCTATTATTGACCAAGACTTTATAGTTCTTTCGTTGATTATCATATTATTTAATTTTTTTTGTCTCTTTTAAAGCATTCTCGTATGTGGATTTAGTTAAAATTTTATGATGCCAATCATTATTGTTTTCTGAAAAAGAAAAACCCTTGCCTTTGATTGTGTTAGCTATTAACGCTTTGGGTTTTTTAATATTCCTTGATTTATCGAAATAATTTGTAAGAGACTCAATATCATGACCGTCTATTTCATCCGTATGCCAACCAAAACTAGACCACTTAAGTTTTAAATCATCTAAATTCATAATTTCTGAATTTGAGCCAGTCTGCTGAAAATTATTTCTGTCAATTATAGCATATAAATTATCTAATTTAAGATTAGGTGCCGACATTGCAGCCTCCCAAACTGACCCCTCATTACATTCTCCATCACCTATTAATACATAAACAAAATTATCAAGTTGTTTTTTTTTTAGAGCATATGCAACACCAATACCCAACGATAAACCCATTCCTAAAGATCCATTAGAAAATTCTATGCCTAGTTTTTCATTCTTAACTGGATGACCTAAAAAATCTGAGTCATCTTTTTCAAAAGTTAATAAATCATTAAATTTTACATATCCTATTTGGCATAAAGCAGAATAATATGCTAAGCATGCATGACCTTTACTTAAAATAAATCTATCTCTGCCTTCCCATAATGGGTTTTTAGGATCATATTTCAGTTGTGATACATATAATGTCGACAAAATTTCAACTATAGATAACGCTCCTCCAAAATGTGAGCTACTCGAACCTGCTGACAGCGACATTTCTAAAATATTTGATCTCATATCATTAGAAAAATTAGTAATTTCATTCTTAAAATTTTTTTTTTCCATTAATTCATCCCTCCATCAACTCTGATTGTTTGCCCACTTAAATAAGTCGAAAGATCTGACCCGAGGAAAAGTACCACATTCGCAATCTCACTTGGATCTCCTACTCTTTTTAAAGGTATAGTCTTTTTCACTTCCTCCAAAATATTATCTGGAGTGTTATTTTCCATCATATCTGTTTGTGTCAACCCGGGGGCTATACAGTTTACTCTGATATTAAATACTCCAAGTTCTTTTGATAATGTTTTGGCTTGTGCAATTATAGCAGCTTTTGAAGCTGAGTAAGCGCTTCTCCCCTCATTTGCATCAATCGCTGATGAGGAAGATATGTATATAATACTACCTCTTTTATTTTTAATCATAGTCTTAACAAGACCTTGAACGAAAATACTTTGCGAAAAAAAATTTATTTCAAAGATCTCTTTAAGTTTTGAAATAGGAGTCATTTGAAAAATACCAGTGAATATAGAACCTGCATTATTGATCAAAATATCAATTTTTTTGTTCATAGATGCAATCTCTTTTATTGCATCTTTGACACTATTTTCACTTTGTAAATCTAAATTTACTATATCGATTGAATTTTTTGTCTCTTTTGTGAGTTCCTTTGTATATTTTATAAAGTCATGACTCGACTTTCTTACACAAGCAATAAC
Source organism: uncultured Pelagibacteraceae bacterium (assembly GCA_902524545.1). Taxonomy (GTDB): domain Bacteria; phylum Pseudomonadota; class Alphaproteobacteria; order Pelagibacterales; family Pelagibacteraceae; genus Pelagibacter. The sequence goes on along the minus strand of CABZDW010000002.1, from coordinate 70,247 downwards.
ATCTGCACCATTTTTTGAAAAAATTTCTAAAGTTTGTTTACCTATACCACGGTTTGATCCGGTAATAACTGCCACTTTATTTTTAAGAAGCATTTAAACAAAATCTTCTTTAGAAAATATTTCCTCTGCTTTTGCAGGATTAAAAATTGTTTGGCCTGGAAAAGTCATAAATTTATTTATGAATTCTTTGTCTTCACCTGCTAAACATAAATCACTATGATTGTTAAAGTACTTAATACTAAATCCATATTTAATTATATCTTTTAGAGGCTGTTTAAATATATTTCCTATTTTTATGTGAACATAAGGACAGACAAGCACATCACCTATCGGAGTTACATAAACTCTGTTAACTGTTGTACAACCTAAAATTTTTTCATTATTTTTGTCAAATGGGTTCCAAATATTTCTCACTAAATTTTTATATTCTTTTCTTATTTTCCTCAAATAAACTCTATCATTATCATCACATATTATTTCGTCCATCTTCTGCCACATTCCAGAGGGAACAGCCACATTCAACAAAGTTTTGTATTTCTGGTCTCTTGAATAATCTAAAAGTTGTTTAAAGTGATCTGTATTTGCATTATAGTGTCCAACTGTAACATTTAAGTATGGATCCATCCCGGCATCCTTAACATGTTTTAATCCATCAAGAGCACGTCTCCATGAGTCTTTTCTTCCTCTAATCTCGTCATGCACTTTTTCATCCATACTATCTATGCTCACCGAGACTCTACTTACTTTGTACTCAGCAAGCTTTTTTGCCATTTTTTCATCTAAGTAAAATCCATTTGTTGTCAAGTACATATAAAATCTTTCAGGTCTAATGGCTTCAAGAACTTGAAATAATTTCTTTGGTTGTAATAATAACTCCCCACCCTGTAAATCAAACTCAAAAAATCCTAGCTCATCTGCCTCATCAGCTAATTTTCTTATCGCATTTATATCCAAATATTCTTTGACATGATCTCCTTTTGGAGAATTTGTGAAACAGTATTTACATCTCAGATTGCAAGCATTGTTAAAATTTAAATCAATACCTCTGGTTTTTTGGCCAACTTTTCCATCATTTTTTTGGACGTAAGCGTAGAAATCTCTAAGCTTTTTCATTAATCTTGGTTTGTCTAATAAAGAAGAAGCAATTGGCATTTTATTTAACCTGACTTATATATTTTTGTGTTTCTTCTGTCAATACGACTGTGAACTCAGCTTTTAAAGCTAAGTCGTCATTTACATATCCCTCTCCATAACAATTTGCGACTCCTCTTTTGAATAATTTGATTTCAGTTTTTAAAAATAATTTATCACCAGGTAAAATTTTTTTTTTAAATTTTACATTATTTACATTTGCTAACAAAACCGTTTTTCCTTTATTTCCATCTATTGTAAATATAGACATTGCACACATTTGAACCAAAGCTTCTACCTGGAGCATTCCAGGCATGTTTGGATCATTTTCCCAATGAACTTTAAAAAACCACTCATCATTTTTTAAAATTTTATAACCCTCAGCACTTTTTCCTGGCACTACTTTGTTTACATGATCAATCATTAAATATGGAGGTCTATTCTTTTGATATTCAAGTATTTGATTAATATTTAGTTCCATAAAAATTCTATTTTGTCAGCTTATATAATATGTTGTAACCATCCCAAAATAAATCTATTTCCATTGATAAACCAACTTGAACAATTCTATTTACAGATGATAAGTACGATTTTTTTTTCAATTTTTCTAGTTGTTTTTTTGAGTATCCATAAGAAGTTATGGTTTGATACTTTTTTGAAAAAGGGAGATTTACCTTAAATTTATTCTTGTTAGAAAATTCATAAAACAGTCCCCATTTTCCCCTAAAGTTTTCTAAATTATAGTTCAATTTATCTAACTTAATTCTAATTAATAAATTTTCGTTATTTATTATATTTGATATGGAATTATTTTTTGCAGAAAATATAGCTGAGCTTGTATATTTATCAACTGCTGAAAAAAAACTTAGCTTATATTTTTTTTTTACTACTTCAAGTAATTTTGACCAAAAAATTTTTTTTGCCTTTTCTACTTCACTTCCAGTCCAAATTATTAAATTAGGAGAAGAGCAAGCATTTTGATCAACTAGATAAGTATCATTATAAAAATTCCTTATCAAATGTTCTAAATCTACTTTATTTGCAACAGTGACCTTATTGCTATCAAAAATTGAAAGAGAGTATTTATCTGTAAAATATAAATTTCTACAACCTTTTTTTGTTTTAAATTTTTTAAATAAATTAACTGTTTTATCTCCACCCCAAATTAATCTTGCATCAGAAATACTTGACAAACGATTAGAGCGATCATCATCTGTATAATTTTTAATAAAATAAATATATTTGCTTATATCAAGTCTTATTTTTTTTATGTTATTCATGGATTTGATTAATACTTTAGCCATTAACTCTGACTTTTCTGGTAAACGAATTATATTAGTGTTTCCTGATAGTAGTCCAAAAATTAGTGAGTAAGCAAAATTCGATACTATATTTGATGGTGGTATATGAAATAACAATCCCACTCCTTTTCTTTTGTTTAATTTTTTTATTTCATATTTTTTTTTCAATTTGATTAAATTGTTTCTTCTAATCCAAAATGCAAAACTCATAATTTCTGGATTTTTTTTTGCCTCGGTTGATTTAGTCACACGAGTTGACAACTCTGACAAAAAATTTATCATTTTGTCATCAAAAGGTTTTAGTTTTTTAGGTTTTATCTTGTTTGAAATTATAGAGTTTATATTGTGTATTTTTATCATGTAAAATTACTACAACCTCTAATTTCTGCTTTTTCAATTCTGCCATAAACTTTAAAATATTTTCCCTTTAAGCCACATTTGCAATCATCTTCACCTATAATTTCGCCTAAGTCTTCAGTTAAAATATTGTGGCCTGGATAACTTGTTGGAATAGAGGATATTAACTGTATTAACCCCTTTTGATTTTTTTTTAAGACATTAAAATTTTCGTCTCTTATAATGATATCAGAATATGTCGTTGTATGAAAATAACCACAAATTGGAGACTCGATAAATATTGAGCCAGTCTGTTCAATTAAACCATAATAATTATAAATATTTTTAATTTTTAATTTTTTATATAATATCTTTTTAAATTCTCTGTTGGATATTTTAATATCTTCTAATTTTTTCCAACCCCCTCCATGAATTAATATAGAGTCTTTAAAAAATTTATCTTGAAAATTAAATTTTAATATCAAGTTTTCATAAACTTTTGATGTAAAGCCAAATATAAAAAAAGGTTTATTTTTTACATACTCTTTAAAAATTTTAAGTTCCTTAAGGTCAATATTATTTTTTTTATCTAGCAAATAAAAATTTTTTTTGCTGAATAATGAAAATCCTAAAATTGCAGCTGTTTGAGCATTGAAAGCATCCTTATCATGCTCAGGTTTCTTTGAAATTACCAACATTGGTAGTCTTTGTGATGTAATAGAGGATGAAAAAATTTTATTTAGAACCTCGATTTGTTTTTTTGCATTCTCTTTATCTAAATATATTTTCGATAAACCTGATCCAGATGTTCCTGATGAATGCATTATTTTATAAATGTTTTTATTCTCAATACTTTTAAGCTCTAAACTTTTAAACAATCTAACTGGTAACATTGGGAGTTTTTCTAATTTTTTTATTTTTTCAAAGTTTGGATAAAGTGATTTAACTATTTTATTATATTCTGCTGATTTATTAAAATGATGTTTATTCAATATTTTTACTTTATCCAATAAAGCTTTATATTTTTTATTTTTGGTTGAATTATAAATATTACTTAAATTATTTTTAATCATATTAATTTTTTCTCTAATTCATTGTAATTTATTTTATTGTTCTTTGTTTTTGGAATTTGTTTAATGTGTTTAAATTCAACATTTGTTTTAATAATTTTAAACTCTTCGAACAAATATTTTAATATTTTTTTATTATTAGTTTTGTTAGTATGAAATATTATTACCTTGCTTTTTATAGATATAATTGCACATTTAATATTTTTATTTTTTAAATTATTTTCTATTAAATCTAGATTAAGTCGTACTCCAAAAAGTTTAGCGATTCTTTTACTTCTTCCTGTAATAAAAATAAAACCATCATTGTCTTGATAGCCAATGTCACCAGTTTTAAGAATGCCATTTTTTTTAAATCTTTTTAAATCTTTGTGTCCGTTTGAATAGCCACCAAATATATTGCTACCTTTATAAATAATTTCATTTTTCTTAATTAATAAACTCCCACCTTGAATCACCTTACCAATGCTTCCAATTTTGTTTTTATATTTAGGATATAACAAATATGAAATTCTTGGAGATGCTTCAGTTTGACCATACATTGAATAATATTTTATTTTATTTTCTTCACAAAATTTAATAATTTCTATTAAAGTCTTTTGATCTAAAGCGCCTCCTGCAGATGTAAGAAATTTAAGATTATCTTTATCAAAATTGTTTAATCCGAATTTAATCATGAATTCGTACAAAATAGGTACACCATTAAAGTTAGTAACTGGAAACTTTTTATAAAGTTCCCAAAACTCTTTTTGGACTAATGTTTTATCAGTGAGAATAATTGAAGATTTTGCGAGTATGTGAGTGTTCAATATCGACATACCATAAGAATAAGATGGTTGAAGTGTGGTTATCGTGCAATCATTATTTTTTAACTTAAGATATTTAATTATATTTTTGGTATTACTCTTTATATTGTCAAAAGAGATTTTCGCAAATTTTTGATCACCTGTACTACCAGATGTTGGCATTAGAAATGCAATATTTTTATTTATTTTAATTTTACCAAAGTTTGTTTTTAATAGGACATATTTTCCAAACTCGAAAATTTTTTTATAATTAAATTCATTTTTTATATTATTGGGTACAAACAAATAATTTGGCTTAAATCTTCTAATTAATTGCAATATACTCTTAACTCCTGTTTGCTGATCTATTAACAGTTGTGGTTTAGAAGTTTCAAAAAAATAAAGATATCCAATTAAAAAATCAATTGTGTTTTTGGTAATATTTAATATCAGTCCTTCTATTTTGTAATTTTTTTTTAATTTTTTAATTTTTTTATTTATGTCTTTATAATCATACGAGATTTCACCATCTGTAATAAAACTTTTATTTCTAGAACTTGAAATAGTATTAAAAAAAAAAGACATATTTGGGTAATATTAAATATTTTCTATATTATACTATTGATAATATGTATAATTAAAATATCTATTCTTAATTACTAATTAGTGATAATTAAAATTGCAATACGTGATAATGATAATCAATTTTAGGTATGACCATGAAAAAAAGTAAGACTATCATAATAGCTGAGATAGGTGTTAATCATAATGGTAAATTAAAACTAGCGAAAAAACTTATTGAGATAGCTGCCAAAGCAAAAGTAGATTATGTTAAATTTCAAACCTCTATACCAAGTTTACATATCTCTGAGAATGCAAAACAAGCAATATACCAAAAAAATAATTTTCCCATAAAAAATAATAGTCAACTCGCTATGGCTAAAAAACTCTCGTTTGATTTCAAAATTTTTCCAAGTTTAAAAAAATTTTGCAAAAAAAAAAATGTAAAATTTCTTTCATCTGCATTTGATATAGAGTCCATTAAATTTTTATATAAATTAAAACAGGACTATTTTAAAGTTCCATCAAGTGAAATAACTAATTATCCATATTTAAAGGAATTAGGTAAACTTAATAAAAAAATAATTTTATCAACAGGAATGTCAAATTTGAATATGATTAAAGATGCGATTAAAGTTTTGCAAAAAAATGGTACTAAAAAAAACAATATTATACTTCTACATTGTAACACAGCTTATCCAACACCCTTAAAGGATGTAAATTTAAATGCCATGTTAAGTCTTAAAAAAAAGTTCAAATGTGAAGTCGGGTATTCGGATCATACTGATGGAAATATTGTTTCACTAGCAGCTGTAAGCTTGGGAGCTAAAATTATTGAACGACACATAACAATAAGTAAAAAAATGAAGGGTCCTGATCACAGTTCAAGTTTAGAACCAAGGGAACTAATTAAATTAGTAAAAAATATTAGAGATCTACAAATAGCTTTAGGAACTAAAGATAAAAACGTAACAAATAGTGAAAAGAAAAATATTATAGCTGCTAGAAAATCTTTAGTCGCTGCCAAAAAAATCATGAAAGGTGAAAAGTTTACTCATAAAAATATTACCTCAAAAAGACCAGGTTCAGGTTTATCTCCTATGTTATATCCCGTGATAATTGGGAAAAAATCAAAAAAAAATTACAATAAGGATGAGCTTATCAAACAGTGAAAAAAAAAATACTTTTCATAACTTCAGATAGATCAGATTTTAATTTGCAAAAAGATTTGATTATAAAATTACAAAATATTTATAATTGTTATCTTTTTTGTACTGGTACACATTTTGACAAAAAATTTGGTTTAACAATTAATAATATTAAAAATTCCAAAATTAAAAATTTAATTTTCTCTAAGATCAAAAATGTCAATAATATTGACTTTTTTAAATTAAATTCAATTTATTTAGATAAATTTAACAAGATAATTAATAAAATAAAACCTGACTTGTTAATACTTTTTGGTGACAGATCTGAAATACTAATTTGCTCTTTTGTTGCCTATTCTAAAAAGATTAACATAGCACACTTCTATGGAGGTGAAGTAACAAAAGGCTCGCTTGATAACAAATATAGAGACGGAATTTCTATATTTTCAAATTATCATTTTACGAGCAACATTAACCATAAAAAAAATGTAATTAATCTTGGCTTTAGAAGAGAAAATGTGTTTTCTTATGGAAGTTTATTGAATGATGTCTTTTCCAAAAAAAATTTTTATAATAAACAAAAAGTTGAAAAAAAGTATAACGTAAAGCTAAGCAAATATAACTATGTATTAACATTTCATACGGACAAAGAAAATAATATTAAAGATTATAAAAAAGTATTTGAGAGCATCAAAGGTCTTGATAAAACATCAATATTTATCTGTAGACCTAATAATGATCCAGGAAGTAAAGAAATTTTAAAATTAATAAACAAAACAAAGAACAATAAGAAAAACATATTTTTCATAAAGGATTATGGGACAAAATACTATTTTTCTCTTGTAAAACTTTCAAATGGTGTAATAGGAAATTCATCCAGTGGAATATCTGAAATTCCAGGTTTAAATAAGCCTTCTATAAACATTGGGGATAGACAAAAAGGCAGACCTAGATCAAGAAGTGTTATAGATGTGGGATATGATATCAAAAAAATAAAAAAAGCTATATTAAAAACTAGATCCAAAGAATTTTTAAAGATGATTAAAAAAAATAATAATCCTTATTTTAAAAAGAATGCATTACTCAATACAAAAAAAGAAATAATTAAAATTTTGAAATAGTTATTTTTTATCAATATTTTTAATAATTTGCCTAGGATAATTTATTATTGCGTAATTTTTCTTTAAATCAGATGTTAAGTACGATCTTGAGCCAATATGTGTATTATCACCAATATTAACATTTTGGTGAACAACTGAACCACTACCAAAAAAAACATTCTTTCCTAATGTGCAATTCCCGCCTATTATTGTTCCTGGCATACATGTTAGATAATCTCCAGAAATTAAATTATGTCCCAAATCACAAAAATTGCTAATAATAGTAAAATTTGAAATCTTAACATCAAAACTAATGTGTACATTGCCAAATATAACATTTCCTCTGCCCATTTTAAAAGTTTTTGGAATACATACGTTTGGGTGGACAATATTTACAAATTTAATTTTTTTACCTTCTTTTTTTATCACTTTAGATCTCATTAGGGGGTTCATAATTCCACAAATTCCAAAAATATTTTTATTTGGAAATTTCTTGGAGTTATAAATTTTAATTCCAGCTAATTTAGATTTAGTTTTAAAAAGTTTATCATCAACAAATCCTACCACTTCATATATTTTTTTTCTCTGATTAATAAAATTTATTAGTTCTAAAATCTCTCTAGAAAGGGATCCTGCTGAAAATATTATGATTTTTTTCATTTAAATATTATCTACTTAAACTAATTTATATCAATCAAATATGTCCTTGGATAAATATCGTTTTTAATACAACTTAAATATTACTAAGATGCATTTGATCTTGAATTTTGGAGGTAATTGTTTAAGTTTGCGTCAAATTAAAAACAAATTTTATCACTAGATTAGCCGTATGTTTATGAGAAAATCAATAATTTTCTTTTATTATTTATTTTTATTTATATTAACAAGAACAAGGAAATTCTTTATTGACTTAGATAACCATAAAGTCTCAATTAATAAATACGGAGTTTTTGGTTTAATTAAGTTTTATTTTGATAGAGACTTTAATCCTAGTAAAAGTAAACCTTTTCAAGAATTTACAAGAAAAAATAAGGCTATTTGGAAAAAAAATAAAATAAAGCAAGGTAAAAAAAAATATATTTTAACTAGTTTTGTCCATATTCCAGAAGATCAAATTTGTAACTCGTTAGTCTCAAAATATATCGAGAGAACTTTTAAAGCTAAATCGATAATTCCCCTAATAAATAAAAAAGATATTCAGTCAGAAATTATTATGAGAAGTTATGGTTTTAAATCTTTTAAATATCTTAAAGAGCCAAACATATTCAACCATCTAATTATTTTTATTAAAAGCTATCTTTTACTGAGCAATAATAAATCGCCTGAAGATTTTTTAAAACTTAAATTTAGAAATATTTTTTACGGAAAAATTGTCTCCGAACATGTAATTAGGCATACTGGGTATCCCCAAATTAATAATATTAATTTTTCAGTAATTTATAATTTTTCTATAGCACTGGATATCGATAATCAGTTTTCATCAATACTCAAAAAAGATGAATATAATGGAATCATTATGTCAGAAAACCAATTTTTACCATGTGGTATTATCTACCAAAGGAGTTTGAATAAAAAATTAAATGTATATGCCAGACACGGGCATCCAAAAATATCTATTATTAATTTTAGAAAATTTAATGAAGTTTATACAGCAAGAGCGCAAATCTCAAAAAAATTATTCAAAAGTATAGTTAAAAAAGATTTTAATTATGCGGTTAAGGAGGGTAAGAAAATTTTTTATGAAAAAATTAATAAAGGTATTGATAATGTGTGGAAAAGAGAAAGTAGATTTGTTTATAAAAATTTAAAATATAAGCTTCATAAAAAAGCTATTTGTAAAATTTTAAATTGGGATAAGAAAAAAAAAATTCTTGTAATTTTTACACATACATTTTTAGATGGTAATTATGTTCAAGGCTGGAGGGCATTTAAAGATAATTTTGAGTGGTTAAAAGAAACTCTTGATTTTGCATCAAAAAATCCGCAGTATAATTATTTGATTAAAACTCATCCAATGGATTCTTTCTACAAAAAAGTAAAAGTTAATACAAAAGATTTTGTAGAGGAATATTGCAAAAAATTTAATCATATTAAACTTTGTCCAGAAAAAATTTCACCAAAATCCTGTTTTGAGTTGACTGATGTAGGTGTTACTTCGCATGGGACAGTATCTTTGGAATTAAATGCACTAGGTAAACCTTGTATTAGTGCTGGAAGGACATCGTGGGGCGAAATTGTTCAAAATTTAAAGCCAATCAATAAAAATGAATATTTTAAAAAATTAAAAAATGCAGATAAAATAGAAAAACCAAGTAAATTAATACGCAATAAAATGTATATTTATTTCTTTATTCAACAAAGTTTAATGACATTAAAACATCCTCTAGTAGTAGAATTTCCTGTTAGTAGATATAGCAATAGAGACGTATTTTGGCTAAAAAATATAAAATCAATCAAAAATTATAAGTATGAAAATGATTTTTTTAATAAGTGCTTTAAATATCAAGTGAAAAATAATTTAAGACATACTATTAATTTGCAATACGAAAAAAAATTAGATTCATTATGAAAAGGATTATTTTAAAAATATTATGGCATATTGCAAGATATTTGAGAATTCATGCAATAAATAGAAATTTAGCATTTCAAAATTATCTTTACATTCTTTCTGAAAATAAAAAAAAGAATGAAAAAATTTTATTAAATTATGGTTATAAAAATTTCTCACAAGCTGATGAAGATGGAATCTTAGAGGAAATTTTTAAAAGGATAGGTATATCGAATAAAACATTCATAGAAATTGGCGTTCAGGACGGCTTTGAATGCAATACTCTTCATTTAATCAATCAAAAATGGAATGGTATGTGGATAGAAAAAGAAAAAAAGTATTGTGAAAAAATATATAAAAATTTTGATTTTTTAATTAATAAATATCTTGAGGTGATAAATGATGAGGCAAATATGGAGAATATTAATGATTTATTAAAAAATAAAATAAATAATCAAAATGATATTGATCTATTAAGTATTGATATTGGATTAAATACATATCATGTTTTAAAGAAAATTAGCTCTATAAATCCAAGAGTGATTATTGTTGAATATAATGCAAAGTTTGGGCCATCTGCAGAATGGATTATCGAGTATGACAAAAAAGCAGATTGGGATAAAAGTAATTACTTTGGTGCATCGTTAAAAAGTTTTGAGAGAATGTTAAAAGAAAAAAATTATTTACTAGTAGGTTGTAATGTAATTGGTGTTAATGCCTTTTTTGTGAGAAGTGATCTAATTAACGAAAAATTTATTAAAAATTATTCAAGTGAATATCATTATCAAAATAAAAAAGAATTCTTATTAAAAGCATTTGAAAACGAAAATAATGTCAAAATTGGAAGATTCGAATAAAAAAATTATTTAAATGAATCAAAATTTAATAAATAAGTGTAGAGAATGGTTAGTAAAAAATAATATTTCTTTCAAAGAAAATTTTGACCTAAGTTTTAAATCTTGGATTAAAGCTGGTGGAAAAATTAAATTATACATAAACCCGTCTAATACTGAAGAAGTAAAAGATATAGTCTTTTTTCTAAAATCAGAAAAAATTATTTATTATATTTTAGGAAATATATCTAACACATTAATTAGAGACGGGGATATTTATACGCCGATAATAAATTTACAAAAAATTCAAAATATTGATCAAATTTCTTCAAATGTTTATTCTGTTGGTGCTGGGACCTCAATCAGTAGATTTGCTAATTTTTTTACTAAAAGAGGTTTTTCAGGAGTTCAGGGATTGGTAGGAATTCCGGGAACTGTTGGAGGTGGAGTTTTTATGAATGCATCATCTTATGGCTCTTGTATCTCAGACTTTTTAACTTCAGTAACTTTTATGGATGAATATGGAAGTATATATAAAAGAAGAAAAGATGAATTATTTTTTAATTGGAGAAGTAGTTATTTTCACAAAAAAAATTTGATCATTTTAAAGATAGAATTTAAATTTACAAAAAAAGAAAACCAATTGAAATTAGATAGCTATATCAAAGAGGTAAAAGCTCACAGAGGTTTTTATCAAGAAAATACTTTTCCAAACCTTGGAAGTTTATTCGCTACAAGAAATATTTATAAAGATTTATCAAAAAATTCTATTATTTTATATTCTATGTATTTAATACATAATTTTCTAACGATACTTTTTAAAAGGTATTCCAAAACAAGTTTGGTTGTTTATAGGAAATTTTCTAGATTATTTTATTTAAAAATATTAAAAATAAAAAATATTCAAGGTTTTGGATTTTCAGAAAAAACTTTGAATTGTATTATAAATTTAGGTTCAAAAGACGCAAACAAAGCAATTGAACTTATTAGTAGCTTTCAAGAAAACATAAGTTACTCTATCAAGCGAGAAATTGTTATTTTAGATAAGATTAAATAAATTTAGATATTTTGTTTTATATTACTTAATAAATATTCTTTAGACAAACTCTTCCAATCTAAAAATTTATTTAAATTAGTTTTATAACCGACATTAAAATTTTTTAAATTCTCTTCAGTAATTTTTCTATTTTTTAACTTTAAATATTCGACAAAATATTCAATCTTATTTTGTCTTGTTTTACTAAAGGTATACCAAAAGTTTTTATTATACTTATAAGAAATCATTACTCCGTGAAACATGGATGTAAATATAAATTTTGACTCCCTGAAGTAATTAATAAATTCATCAGAATCAATTACAATTTTACTGAAATCACACCATTTATTGTAAAATCCTATTGAAACGATTTTCAAATTATTTTTTTTGGAAAAGGATTTAATGCCTCTAATCTCCTCATTTGAAAAGTTAAATCCATAGACTAGAATTATATTTTTATTGATTATCTGTGAATCCTCTTTGTCAATAATTAGTGTGGGATCTAAAACAATCTGAGGATTAGAGTTATTTATTTGTCTAACAAAATCATAGGTACCTTTATCTCTAACACTTATGTTAGAAAATTTTTTGAGACTTTCCTTAATATTTAGAAAAATGTCTGCTGGCAGTGCAGAAAATTCCGCATTTCCTATACTGGCTGCATATGAAATCTTAGGTTTTGTGTTATTTATATTACCAAAATAAACTGGATCATATCCAAAATATTTATTGTTAAAATTCCATATTTCATCACTTCCAAAAATATAAAGATCTGACTCTAACAACTTTGAATTTGGCTTTGGAAAAAAGTTTTTATCTCTCCATTTTTTTATTTTAAGATTTTTATATAAATTTTTACATAGTTTACTTATATTTAATGTCTTTAGTGGTTTATAAATCTCATGAAAAACTAATTTTTCGGGCATGTAATCATAAAAATTTATATTATGATTATTTATGTTTTTCTCAATAACTTGCCTCAAAGATTTTGCTTGCAATAATGCTCCAATGTTATTTGAGAAATAGAAGGTAACAATTCTAATTTTTTTTTTCAGAAATTACGCCTTTTTTAATTTCATATATCTTATCACAATACTTTAAAGTATTAGATCTGTGAGAGACTAATATTATAGTCTTATTTTTTTTATATTTTTTTATTATTTCAATTATTTTATTTTCATTCTCTATATCAAGAGAACTTGTTGCTTCATCAAAAATTAATACTTTGGGGTCTATGTACAATGCTCTAGCAATACCTATTCTTTGTTTTTGCCCCCCAGATATCTTAACGGCCATATCGCCAACGTTTTCGCTTAATTTTTTAGGAAAACTATCAACAAATTTTCTTAAATTTAACTGATCAATTAACGCTTCTATCTTTTTTTCATCAATTAATTTTTCCTCTATTCCAAAAGCTATGTTATCCCTAATACTTGCATCCATGAGATAAACGTCTTGTGGAATATAGCCAATATTTTGTTGCCAAAGATGAATATTTTTTTTTAAAGGAATGCCGTCTATATACACCTGATTTTTCTCTGTTTTTAAAAGACCCATAATTAGATTAACCAAAGTGCTTTTACCCTCACCTGACTCACCAATAATGCCTATGCAAGAACCCTTTTTAATTTCAAAATTAATATTATCTAAAATACTTTTTTCATTGTAACCAAATGTAAAATCTTTTAATAATATTTCTTTTTCAAAAACAAAATTATCATTTTCTATTTCTCGCTTATTTTGTTCATCTATATTTATATAATTTCTCATTTCTTTTGTGATAAGATCAAATGAGGGGTGTAACCATCTTGTTTTAGAAAATGATTGAGTTATTAGGTTAAATGCAGGTATAAATCTTGCCCCAGATGCAACCAGTAAAGAAACTACTGAGATAACATATGCATCTGATTTGTTATAAAGAATTAATAATAGAGAAAAGCTCACAATTACCAAAACTGAAATCATTTCCATAACTGTTTTGGGAAGTGTATTAAAAAAATTATTAAAAAAAACTAAATTTTCAATTTTTTTTGTATTTTGAAAAAAAGTATTTGTGAAAAAATTCTCTTTGTTGTTAATTTTAATTTGTTTGATCATTAGAAAAGTGTCACTTAAAATTTTGAAACGTTTAGCATTTCTTTCATGAATTTCCTCACCTCTTTTTTTAAGCGTTTTTTTTATAATAAGATAAAAAATAATATTGAAGATTAAAAAAATTGAGAACAAACCTAAATTAATTAATGGGCTTACTAAAATAATAAATATTAATATTAATGTCACTATTGTAAATTCTCTCAATAACACAATTTTCGCAATAAAATAATTAAATGCATGACCTACATCAATTGTTAGTGTTCTTGTTAATTTAGAAGGCTCTACGTACAAAAAAAATTTATACTCTGATTTTACATAATATTTAAATAACATTTTTGAAACTGATAATTTGTATTCTTTAAATATTTTTTGCTGTAAATAATTTATCAAAATTAGTATAATATTTTTGATTAAAAATAAGACTACTACTATCAAACCTGAATAAATTATAATTTGTCTATTTGGTAATTGTTTTAAATTAGAAAATAATTCAATATTCTGAGTGTAATTTGTAATAAAACTGTTGTTATCAGTTAAAGCGAGTGCAAAAATTGGAATTGACCCTATACTTAATGTCTCAAAAATAATAACAAAAAAAGAGCTTAAAATATAAAAATATAAAGTAGTTGGATTTTGTTTATATATTAAACTTTTATATTTTTGAGGAATCATTTAAATCTTAAGTCGAAGTCCAGCCACCATCTACAACTAAATTACTTCCAGTTATATATGAAGCTGCCTCACTTGAAAGGAACGACGCTGCACTAGCAATTTCACTTGATTTTGCAAGCCTTTTTAATAAGGCCTTTTTAGAATAATTTTTTATAAATCTCTTATTTTGTTTATTTTCAACTCCACCAGCGCAAATAGAATTTATCCTTATATTATATTTTCCGTAAAAAGAAGCCATTTGTCTAACTAGATTTAATTGTCCACCCTTAATAATCGAATAACTCATGCTCTCAGACATATTTGTGTTTTTGTAAATATCCATGTCTTGGCCAACCAGACCATATATAGAATTTAATTGAACTATAGAGCCTTTAATTTTTTTTTTTACCATAATTTCTGCAAATAATCTTAAAATCCAACAACTTGAATTAAGTTGGATTTTAATATTTTTTTCAAAAGATTTTAAGCTTATGTTTTTAAAATTATTTTTACTCCAATCTTTGGTTTTTGGGTAACTGCAATTAATAAAAACATTTGGTTCTCCATATTTTTTTATAATAGAAAAAATTTTTTTTGATAATTTGTTTATATTTTCAACATTTAGGTATTCATATTTGTAGTTTTTATCCACTTTTCTTAAATCATTCTTAATATCAAGGTTAATTACTCTCCCCTCCAAATCTAATATTGCTTTGCTTACTTCTTGCCCTATTAAACCTGAGCCACCCAAAATAAATATATTTTTTCCTTTAAAATTAAATAAATTTTTATAATAACTCATTAATATTTTTAATTGATTTTTTATAGTCCTCCCACTGACCAACATCTATCCAATTTTTTTCATTGATTTGGAACAAGCCAATTTTTTTTTTGTTTTTTTTTAATTTTTCAATTAATTGATTCATATCTGTAAAAGTATCTTTTTTA
This sequence comes from uncultured Pelagibacteraceae bacterium, assembly GCA_902524545.1. GTDB lineage: Bacteria > Pseudomonadota > Alphaproteobacteria > Pelagibacterales > Pelagibacteraceae > Pelagibacter. Next base: position 54,708 of record CABZDW010000002.1, on the reverse strand, counting down.
ATATTTTTAAAGACTTTTTGACTCAAAATATAAACTCCTGTATTAACAAGAAAGTTATAAGTTGGTTTTTCTAACATTTGAGATAATTGTTTTTTTTTGTTATTTCTAATAACACCATAAGGAATTTTTACTTTTTTTTTACAAACAATAATAGTTACAGTATTTTTATTTTTTTGATGATAAGTGTACGCTTCATGAAAATTTAATTTTACTAAGACATCGCAGTTAGAGAGGAAAAAATCAGAATTAATTTTTTTTTCAACTATTTTTAATGAACCACAAGTACCTAGCGGCTTATTTTCTGTTATATTATTAATGTTTATCTTAAGCTTTCTTTTCAATTCTTTTAAATAAGCCCTCATAATTTCTGATTTAAAATTTATAGATATAAAAAAGTTTTTTATGTTGTATGTCATAAAGTTTTCAATTACGTGTTCCAAAATTGATTTAGAATTTACAGGAAGTAATGGTTTGGGTAAGATATTGGTAAATGGTCTCATCCTTACACCTTCTCCACCAGCCATTATAATTACTGGAATTTTAGAAGTATTAAGAATTTTTTTATCTTTATCCCTAAAAGTTATACAATCAATTAATTTTCTTTTATCATCAACTATTGGAACAATAAATAAACTATTTTCAAATATTTTCTTTTTTACTAATTTAAAATCATATTTTTTTTCTGTTACATAATATATGTTTTTAAAATCTTGATAAAATTTACTTATTCTGGTTTCAATATTTGCTCCTTTTAAAAGAGCTCTCCTGACATCAGCATCATTTAGTATACCAAGTAGTTTTTTGAATTCATTGACAACAATTAATGACTTAAGAGATGTTCTTTGAAGTATTTCAAGCGCCTCTCTGATTTTTTGATTAGGTTGAATTAAAATTTTATTTACGTTCATTTTTTATTAAAATAATTCCAGCACTACTTGGAATATTAAATGTTCTCTCTTTCATTTCAATTGAGTTTTTTAAGTTCATTGATGGACAATATTTATATGGTTTGTTTAAATTAATCAAATTCCAAACTGGTCGAGCTTGAATACCTTTTTTATTTACATAGCTTATAATAAACTCGAGTAAAGATTTATTTTTCTTTGATATTATTAAAGTTTGAAGCCAAAAATTACTTTTGCATTTTTTCGGTTCATTTAATAAAGAAACCCAACTTAGATTTTTTATTTTTTTGTTATACAATTTAAAAAGTTTTCTTTTTGATGAAAGTAAATTTTTTAAGTTTTTAAGTTGAGCTAAACCTAAAGCAGCATTAATATTCGGCATTCTATAATTATATCCAACATCATGATAATTATAATTCCATTGATGCTGTATTTTACAAACTGTTGATAAACTTTTAATTTTTTTAAAATATTTTTTATTATTAGTAAGTATTGCACCACCTCCACCGGTTGTAATTATTTTATTACCATTAAAGCTCAAAACACCAATATCACCAAAAGTCCCTAAATGTTTTTTATCATTAAAACTTCCTAAGGCTTCTGATGCATCTTCGATGACGATAAAATTAAATTTTTTTGCTAATTTTATAATTTCTTTAATTTTTGCTGAATGACCAAATATATGGGTAACCATTAAAATTTTTATTTTTCTACCAGAATTCTTATTAAAATATTCTTCTCCTTTTTTTTTAAGTACACGTTGCAAGTAATGCTCCAATTTAATTGGATCGACTCCCAAACTTTCTTTTTCAATATCTACAAAATGTGGAATACCCCCCAAATAAGAAACTGCATTGGCGTTTGCAATGAAATTAAAAGCTGGCATTAAAACTTCCTCATTTTTTTTTAAATTTGCAGCTATTAACGAGAGATGTAAAGCTGATGTGCCTGAATTCACCGCAACTGTAAACTTCGATCTGGTAACCTTAGAAATTTTTTTTTCAAAAATATTTACAAAATTACCAATAGTAGAAACAACTCCAGTGTTTATACATTTGTTTAAAAAGTATTTTTCATGTTCTGTAAAAAATGGGGCATGTAATTCTTTAGGCCCTTTATTTGTGATTGACTTTATTGTATTATAAATTTCAGTCGAATATTTTTTCATTGTTTAAGTAAAATTTCATTAATTTTTAAATCTATAATATCATCGATATCGAAAGCACTTTTTTTTGGCATTATGTAAGCAACTGTATTTTTAGATATAAGTTTTTTACAGTTTAATAAATATTTTCTTTTAAAAATATAAAATGAAGCATTCATATCAAATATTCTTGGAGTGTCCTGTCGTCTGACAAAATTTCCATTTTTAACTAGAAAAGTTTTTTTATTCGAAATTTGTATCATGTTAAAATACGGGTTTTTTCTAGAGGGTGTAACTGTAATTAAAAGATCTGCATTTTTTCTTAAAAATATTTTAAATGCCCTTTGAAAATCTGTTTTTTTTCGTATTGGAGAAGTGGCATCAAAATCAATTAAATAATCAAATGTTGTGTTAAATTTTTTTTCCATCTCAAAAAGTGCGTGTTGTAAAACTTTCAACTTTGAAGCTTTTGAAGATGATAAATATTTCGGTCTTAACAAAAGATTTTTAATTTTTTTTCTTTTTGAATAGTTTAATATTTTTTTTGAATCTGAGCTAACTACAATATGTTTGTGCAACTTGAGTGAATTTACAAAGTCTATTGTATGATACATTAATGGTTTTCTTCCAAGGGTGACCAAATGTTTGTTTTTAAGACCAACAGATCCTGATCGCATACAGATAGTACATAGAATATTTTTCATATTTGATTGTCAAAATAAATTATTAACAATATTTTAATTACTTTATGACAATTTTAAGATAAATAGAAATATATTCATTATGAAAAAAATTTTTGTTACTGGGTCAGAAGGATTTTTAGGGTCTCATCTAGTGGAGAAATTAATAAGGAAAGGTTATAGTGTCAAAGCTCTCGTTTTGTATAATTCATTTAATAAATGGGGACTTTTGGAAAGATTGCCAAAGAAAATTTTAAATGAAATTGAAATTGTCACTGGCGATATAAGAGACAACGATTTGATGGATAGATATATCAAAAATACTTCAATGATCTTCCATTTAGCGGCTCTTATAGGAATACCATATTCTTTTATAGCGCCTAAATCTTATTTAGAAACTAATACTTATGGAACATTAAATATTTTAAATGCTGCAAAAAAATATAATATTAAAGTTATTCATACTTCAACAAGTGAAGTATATGGAAGTCCAATAAAAATTCCTATTAAAGAAGATCACAGATTATTTCCTCAATCACCTTATGCTGCAAGTAAAACTGCGGCTGATCAAATTGCAATGGCTTTCTATAATTCTTTCAATCTCCCAATAACAATAATTAGACCGTTTAACACTTTCGGCCCAAGACAATCCCTTAGAGCAGTTATCCCTACCATTATAACTCAAACTTTAGATAAAAGTATTGGGTTAATTAAACTTGGAAATGTGAATACGACCAGAGATTTTTGCTTTGTAGACGATACAATTAATGGATTTTTAAAAACAATAAATAATAATAAAATAATTGGTGAAACAATAAATCTAGGAACTGGTAAAGAATTTAAAATCAAGAATATTGCGAAATTAATTGGAAAAATAACAAAAATTGAGAAAAAAATAATTACTGACTCAAAAAGAATTAGAAATAAAAATAGAGAAGTTATACGACTTTGTTCTTCTAACAAAAAAGCTCAAAAATTACTTAATTGGAAACCAAAATATTTAGGATTAAGTGGATTTAAACATGCGGTTAAACTAACAGTAGATTGGTATAAGGCAAATAACTTAAAGAGTAAAAATAAATTATATAATATCTAATTATATATATTTTTTAAGAATCTCTTTACCTTTTTCGTATGAACTGAAATCAACCATATCGTCCGTTTCAATATTAATTGAAAAATTATCCTCAAGCTCTGAAATTAAACTCATATGGCCGATGGAATCCCACTCAGGGATATCATTATATTTAAGATTTTTAAGCTTGGTATCATTTATTTTAAAAATTTTACAGAAAGAACTATTATATAATTTCAATTGTTTCGGTCCCATAATTTTTTTTTAATTATATTATAAATTTATTCATGTCCATAAATTTAGAGCATTTTTTTTATTTCGCTCGAAATTTTATCAATTCCTAGCTTATTTTTTTTATCGATAAAATGATAGTTTTTTATATAATTTTCTAAATTCAAATTTTTTTTATTTAAAATTGTCATTAATTCTTTTTTGCTAATTTGGTTTTTGTCAAAAAACTCAATTGATGGTATTTTCAATTTTTTTGAATAAATACTTTCATTTCCAATTACACTAGATTTAAGAGCTAAAATTTTCTTTTTCATAATTATTGCATCTACAATTGAGCTACTCTCAAAAAAAGTTACTAAATAACTCTGTTTAATTAACTCTCTCGTTTTATATTTAACCACTTTATAATTTTTAAGTTTTTTAGAAATTAATTTCTGATCATAATTAGGATGTATAGAAATGATAATTTCTTTGTTAAATATTTTAGAAATTCTTTTCAGAAAAATATTTAAATATTTATAATGTAAGTCTATATCATCTGATTTAAATTTAGTAATTTCTTGAACATGTTTATAAGTAAGATCTTGATCCAAATGTATAATATATTTTTGAGACTTTTTGCTTTTATCAATAACATTAAGATCAGATACTTTGCTATTAACAATTATTATTTTTTTTGTAAGTAAAAAATTATTTTTGTATAAAAAATTTTTAAAAATATTTTTTTCTATATTTTTGAGATTATTTCTATTACTTGAAAATTTTATATCTATCTTTTTAACCATCCCAATATTACTTGCTATTGTTAAAATTTTTGGAAACAAATATTTCTTATAAATGTAATTCAAAGTTTTTAAAAAACTTTTATGGCTGTCCGTTAAAGCAAACTTTTGAAAGTTACCAATATTACTTATCATGATAAGTTTAAAGTTATTTTTATTTAGATATTTGTAAATTTTGAAATTATTCGGATCTAGATTCAAATTTAAGATTGCGATATTATTCTTATTTTGTGTTAATTTACAAAATCTCTCAAAATTAATGTTCTTAAAAAGAATTTTTTTTGATCTTTTTAAAACTTTATCAGAAAAAAAGTATTTTTTTTTTTCTTTTAAAATTAATTTCTCAGCATTAATTAAAACCAACTTATTAAATTTTTTAGCAAGATGATTTATAAGAAGTTCATGCGTAATGTAAGTTGTATTAATTGAGCTAAAATTTGTAATGAATAAAATTTGATTATTTTTTCTCATTCTTTAGAGGTTTCCAATCTTTTCTGAGAAGTCCTAAAATAAATCTATCCGTATAATTTCCCTCTATATAATCCTTTTCTCTTTGAACTCCCTCAAGTTTAAATCCAAATAATCTTTTATTAATCTCTAGTAAATTTTTATCATTTGCTGCGGCCTCTATTCTTCTTAAATTTATTTTTTTAAAAGCATGTTCAATCATTAGAGACTGAGCTTCTTTAAAAAATAATAATGAATTCATTTGTTTGTATTTTTTTGAAAAAATAGACGCGATTGAACAAGTTCTATCGAAATAATTTATTTCATATAAAGCTAACATACCAATTAATACCTTTTTTTTATTTATGACTCCTAACTGAACTCTCTTTTTTGATAGGATATTTTCCTTAAAATATTTTTTTTGATTTGCTAGTGTGTTTGGAAAATATCCTTGTTTAGTAAATTTCGTCAGATTTTTATCATTAAACCATTTGTACCAAGATGAATTATTAATTACATTATTATCTATACAAATTAAATCTACTATTTTACCTTTTAAAAAAATATCATATTTCATTTAAATGTTTGAACTTAGTGTTTGCACATTAATGATATCTCTTTTTTCTTTGTTTAATATCTTTTCTCTTCCATGCATAAATCGATGATTATCTATCATTACAAGATCATTTTTCTTTAACATGATTCTAAGTGTATTTTTTTCTGCTTTAAAATTTATCTCTTTTAAAAATTTTTCTGGTATTCTTTTTTTGTTTTTTAATGTTCTTTGAATTAATTGTGGTTCACTTTTTAGACTTATGAATAAATGATTTGCGAATGCTAAATTTCTTGTTGGCATGATTGTTTTGTGCACAGCATACTTATTATAATCAATCTCGATTTCACCTGTTTTAAAATTTACAAAGCAATTACTAATTCCTTCGTATGGCAAATACCACTTTTTCCTTGATTTGTTTAATTTTTTTTCTAAGTAGGGAATTTTTAACTTATAAGAAATTTGATTTGATAAAAAAAAATTTTTAGTTTCTAGGTTAAGAGAATTCCATAATGATACTCCATCACAAAGAAGAGTTTTTCCACTTTTTTTAGCAGGTTTTACACAGTAAAACCAAATAATTTCTGGGCAAGATGGCGAAAAGCTTGCTTCACTATGTAAATCAATTTTTTGATTTCCACTATCAACGTTCCTTATAAAATCAGATCCAAATCTTTTGGATCTTCTTGTGGCATCATTTGCGTATGTATATGAGAAATTATCAGTAAAGTTTATCAGATTATTCTTATCTAGGTTAATATTTCTAAAAATTATAATACCTTTTGATTTAAAAATTTCTTTAATTTTTAAAAAATTTACCTTTTTTATATTTTCTATTTTAAAATTTAAAAGGCAACCTTGATTAAAAAATAAATCTGAAATTTTATTCATAGTTAAAAACCTAATTAATATTACTGTAAAGTATCATTAACATCGTATCTCGGTAATTGGTATTTTAAACTTACATTTTTTTTATTTATTGGCCCTTTTTGAGTTGTAAGCGCAAAACTTATATTTAATTTTTTAAGAATCTTTAAAGTGCTTTTATTATATGATCCATTAGGATAACACACTGATATATTTGATACACCTACATTTAATTTTTTAAAATAATTAATTGGATTTCGTAGCTCTTTTTCTTGCTTATGAATTGGAAGATGTTCCCACCAGAAATGATTTTCTCCATGAATTCCAAATGACATTCCATTCTTATACATTTCAGAAACATCATTTCTACTTAAATATATTTCTTTAGAAAACTCTTTTTCATCTATGTTCATAACTTTATTAAATAGCTTTTTTAATATAAACTCTCTTTGTCTTTGCGGAAAAACATATTGCAAAGTTCTTTTGATAAGTGTTGTTTTTTTATCATCAAATCTTGACTTTAGATTTTTAAATTTCAATTGATTAAAATTTATCTCTTTTTTATATCTTTTTTTATAAATGTTTTTTATTTCTCTAATAATTAAATCTCTATTTTTTTCTTTGGCAAGAATAAAATGAAGCTTGTTGACATCTAAGATTAATTTATTTTCAATTACCATTGTTGGTGGATAAAAAATTCCTTTAATTTTTTTTTTAATCAGTTCTGGAAAAACATAATTATAATGATCACTATATCCATCATCAAAAGTTAATAGAACAGAAGGTTTTTTGGGGAAATTTGTTTTATTATTTATTATTTCATTAAAATCCTCAAAATTCAAAATATTGTAATTTTTTTTAAAAAAATCTAATTGTTTTCTAAATTCAACAATCTCCATTCCTTTTAAATTCTTGTATTTGGATTTTTTTATAGGTCTTATATAATGATAAGCAATTACAGCTATATTACATTGTTTTAAATTTACCATTTTCTAATATCAATTAATTTATTTTTTTTTGAAAAAATATATTTTGGGTACTTTTTATTTTTTTTTAGAGATTCAAATATCATTTCTAATTGTTCAAGATTATTAATACCAATAATAATATTTGAGACAATTTTTATGCTTTTAATGAAAGAAATACAAGCATCTAATTGACTAATATTGTTTTCCGTAATCCAGGAATACCAATTTTTAAAAGTTTTATTATCTAGATCGATGAATTTTTTATTTAAATTTTCCCTTTTTTTTAACAAGATACCCTGTAGAAAAATGGACCTAGCGTTTAGCTCAATTTTTTTCTTTGTTATAAGATTTATTAAGCGTCTATTTAAAAATCTTCTGTCTAATATATTTATTGGAATTTGAACCATATCAATATTATATAAATTTATTATTCTGTTTAACTTCTTAATATCATAGATAGAAACCCCTATTTTTTTTACATACCCTAATTTTTTTAATTTAAGTAATGTTTGATAAATTATCAAACTTCTCTTACTTAATAGATCTTCTTGATGATGTATATATATACCTTCAATTTTTTTTAAACCCAAACTCCTAAGAGATTTAAGGAATTTTTTGAAAATCCACAATTCAATATTTATAATATCATGTGGTATTTTTGGTATCTTTGAATAAATAAATTTACCTTTCAGATTATATTTTCCTAGAGTGGTTTCAGAATTTTTATAGCTAGATGCCGTATCAAATGAATTTATTTTATTCTTTTTACAAAACTTAATTATTTTATTTAATTCCTTTTTATTGATCTTATGCTTTTTATAACCATATCGTACTCCAAAATTTGCCGTACCTATAATTAATTTATTTACCATTTAGATGAATATCTTTTTAATTAATACTTAAGATTTTTCTAATCTTATCAAATTCTAAATTGCTGATTTTATAAAAAACATCATTTATATTGTCTAAATACTTGTCTATTAACTTTTTATTATGGGCTATAGACACATATAAAGAATTCGTAGCTAATATATTTTTTTTTAGCATTTCTCTAATGAGAAATTGTTTATAAATCTCGTTGTAATGTTTGAATTTAAAAGATACTAAAGCATCTAATCCATAAATTTCTAAGCCCACCTTATTATTTTTGGCAATTTGGCTGATTTTTTTTTTTATATATTTTCCTTTTAATGAAATATCTCTCCAAGATTTTCTTTTTTCCATCTCTTGAAGTGTTGCAATACCTGCTGTTGGTCCAATTCTTTCACTCCAGAATGTGCTACTTAAAAAAGTTTTTTTAGCTGAACTCATAATTTGTTTTTTACCTATCACAGAAGTTATTGCATACCCATTTCCAAGAGACTTACCAAACATTGCGAGGTCAGGGTACACTTTATAATTAAGGTGTATTCCTCCAAAATTTTCTCTAAAACCAGAGGTACATTCATCAAAAATTAATACTATGCCTTTTCTATTTGCTAGCTCTCTAACTCTTTTAAGAAAATTATTCTTTGGTTTTTTCTCTCGTTCTACTTCCATTTTTATGATTCCCACTTTTGGATCATTATTAATAATCTTCACTAAACTCTCATAGTCGTTGTAATTAAAACTATAAACAGTATTCTTAAGTGATGAAGGAACTCCTGCAATTTTTAGATCTGGCGATAAATGAGTATCTAAACTATTTTTATTATTTAGATTCGAAGACAGATACCAGTCATGCCAGCCATGATATCCACATACCGCAACTTTATATTTATCACTATTTAATGAAGCTCTTGCCAATCTAACAGCTATTGCGTTTGCTTCTCCTCCCGTACGAGCAAAAAAAGCCATTTCAGACCAAGGATGTAAATCAATTAATTTTTCTGCTAAATAAACTTCTTCTGAACAATTTAAACTTGATGAATTGCCTTTATTTACTGTTGAGATTACTTTCGAGTCTACATAAGAGTTATTATAACCTAAAATGTTTGTACCAACCCCCATGTAGGAAAAATCGTTATATTTTTTTCCATCTAAATCCCAAATACTGCAGCCTTTAGTTTTTTCAAAATAAACTGGCCAAGAATTTAAATCGAAAAATCTAGATGGATTTTTTGAAAGAAACATGTTTCCATTCGGGAAAATATTTTTTGCTCTCCTCCAAATTTTTTTTCCTTTACTTAATTTTCTACCCTCATTTCGCCCAAGAGATGAGTTTATTTTAAAAATTTCTGGTTTAATAATATTAAGTTTCACAATTTGATCAATTCCGAAAGTATTAGAATTAAAGTAATTAAATACCTTTCTTAGTTGTATCAAATCAATTTCCTCATCAAGTGTTAGTCTGAGAAATGATAGGTTTTTTTCATGCGCATAATTTTGTTTTTTGATTTTTTTATTGCTTATTAAAAAAGGGGTTACATGTTCTTTGTGAATTTTTTTTTTTGCCTTTAGATTTGCAAATCTAAGACTTTTAAAATTGAAAATTTCAACATCATACCCATCAGGAAATGTTGGCTTTAAAACGTTACTCAAGTAGTCTATTTTACTTTTCAAAAAAAGTTTTAACATCTCATTTATTATTTTAGGATCTAAAAAAGGACAATCAGCAGTAACTCTTATAATTATATCTGATTTAAAGTGTTTTGCGGTATCAAAATATCTTGATAATACATTTTCGTTATTACCTTCAAAAATATATTTTACTCCAGCAGATTTTATTAATTTTTTTAAATTCGCATTAAATTTGTTTTTTGGTATAGCAAAAATAATTTTATCAGCTAATTTTACTCTAGCAAGCCTTTCATAAATAATTTTCACTATCGATTTATTTTTAATTTTTCTAAATAGCTTATTCTTCATTCTGGTGGACTCAGATCTTGCCTGAACGATGATATGAATATTTTTAGATTTCATCATTTATTATTGAGTGTTTTTTAAAAATTTTTTTGAAAATCCCTATTATTTTGTTCTGATCTTTTGATCTCAAATCAGGATAAATTGGTAATGAAATTTCATTTTTATAAAAATTTTCCGCAACTATACAATCACCAACTTGAAATTTAAATTTTTTTTTAAAATATGGTTGTAAATGAATAGGAAAGTAATGAACTTGTAAAAAAATGTTATTCTTTCTGAATATTGAAATTAATTTTTTTTTATCAATACTTAATTTCTTAAAATTGATTTGTAGTGGATACAAATGATAAGAATGAGTACAAGATTTTTTTTCCTTTGGAATTTTAACAAAATTATATTTTTTAAAAAAATTGTCATATTTTGCTGCAATAATTCTTCTTTTTTTGATAAAAGACTTTAACCTTGCGAGTTGACTTATTCCTAGTGCACACTGAATATCTGTTAATCTATAGTTATAACCTATTTCATTTATTGTATAATTAATCATATTTTTATTTCTTAGCATTCCGTGATTCCTAAGAATTTTAAGTTTTTCATTACTTTTTTTAATATTTGTAAAAATTGCCCCGCCTTCACCAGTTGTAATATTTTTTACAGGATGATAACTATGGGTAACATAATCAGCATATTTTATGGCATAATCATACCTATTAAAATATTTTGCTCCAATTGCATGACAATTGTCATTGATCAACTTAAAGTTATATTTTTTTGATAATGCTTTTAATTTTTTCCAATTACATGGATGTCCCGCATAATCTACTGCTATAACAGCTTTTACATTTTTCTTTACTTTTAATTTTTTTTCTAATTTTTTAACATTTAATGTATATGTATCTTCATCAATATCGATAAAATCTATTTTAGCATTATTGTACATTGCACAGTTCGCCGATGCTAAAAAAGATATTGGAGTGGTCAAAATTAAATCATCTTTGCCCCATTTCTCAACCAACCCAACCAAATGAAGTGCTGCGGTACCGTTTGAAACAGTGATGCAAAATTTAGAGCCCATAAATTTTTTAAGTTTATTTTCGAAATCTAATATTTTAGGACCTGTAGTTAAAAAGTCACTCTTTAAAACTTTTACTACAGATCTTATATCATTCGAACTTATAGATTGTTTACCGTAACTAATGTTCATTATCAGAAATAAATTTTTTTATTAGAATTTTTAAATCAGTCGTCTTTAAATATTTTTTATTTTCAAAACTATTATATGAAAAAGGTTTTTTAATTTTTTTACAAATATTTTTTTTTAAAAAATTTTTCTCCTTCCATTTTACAAACTCAGATTTTGGTAATATTGCATACCAATTATTTCCCTCAACAGTATTTATTGACTCCGAAATGGAAATCATCTCCTCATGAAGTTTTTCACCAGGTCTAATTCCTATCATCTTTAACTTACAGCCTGGACCTACTGCTTTAGCTACATCTAGAATATTATAAGAATAAAGTTTAGGTACAAATATCTCTCCACCAAACATCTTTTTAAATGACTCAATTACGAATTTTACACCATCTATCAGTGATATATTAAACCGAGTCATATCCTTATGTGTAATAGGTAACACTCCTTTATTTTTGTTTTCTAAAAAGAATGGAACTACTGAACCTCTGCTCCCAAAAACATTTCCATATCTTACGATTGAGAATTTAGTATTTTTTGAAATATTATTTCCTGCAATAAAAAGTTTATCCGAGGCAAGCTTAGTTGCTCCATATAGATTAATTGGTGAAGATGCCTTATCTGTACTTAAAGCGATAACACTTTTAACTCCGGTCTCAATACTAGCTTCAATAATATTTTGAGCGCCTAGCACATTTGTTTGAATTGTTTCATAAGGATTATATTCGCAAGAAGGTACCTGTTTTAAGGCAGCTGCATGAACAATATAATCGATTTTATTTGAGAAAGCAGTTACAAGCCTTTGTTTACTTCTTATATCTCCAATAAAAAATCTCACTCTATTGTAGTTCTTTTTTATGTGAATTAATTGAGACATTTGGGACTGCTTGAGCTCATCTCTGCTGAAAATAATTATTTTTTTTGGTTTATAACTTTTTAATATGTATTTTACAAATTCTTGACCAAAAGATCCTGTTCCACCTGTAACTAATATATTCTTATTGTTAAACATTTATAAACTTATACTAGAAAAAATTAAATTTCATACTATCAAGATTATTTTCTTTGCTATTAAATTTTTGGATTATATTACTCTGCATTTTTAAATTTTCATGGCAAACGTATAAAGTAAATTTTTGTTTAATTTTAATTCTTTTTATGAAATCTTTATGGCAATAAATTATTTGGTTTTGGATAATCCTCTTGTTAAATGAGGGGTTGTTATCAATTATGTACAATTTTTTGTATTTACGACGAATAAAATTAAATACTATTCTTCCCAACTGTCCAAAACAATAAATGACAGCATATTTTGAATTATCATTTAAAATTCTCTGTTTATAATTTTTTATCATATTAAATTTTTTCTCTAAATGTAATTTGTATTTTTTTTGATTGAGAATTTTAAATAATTTAAGTTTAATTTCTTTGGTTTGAGTATCATTTAGATAAAATAAATTTTTTAAAATTTCTTTTAAATAAAAATTTATTCTGCTTTTAATAAAATTCTTGTCTATCTTTGATTTACACTTTAAAGACTCAAAATATTTTAAACAAAAAATTGATGTATTTATAACATCAGCTCCTACAGATCTTCCTAGTGAATTAGGATTTTCATTATTCCTAATTATATAAGTATTTTTCAAACATATAGACTTATATTTTTTGAGTAAAATATTACTTATAAAAACCTGATCCTCATAAAATTTCAGATTATTTAAAAAAAGATTTTTTTTAACGATATTTGATTTGATAATATAATTCCAAGAATGAATTTTAAAACGCTCAAAATTCGTAATTTTTTTTAAAAAAAAATCATTTTTATTTTGTTGATCAATAAAATTAAAATTAACCTTATTTGTTTTAAAATTTTTTGAATCTATATATAAGAAATCACAATTGTTGTGTTTCAATTTTTGATAAGCATTTGACAAAAAATTTTCTGATAGTAAATCGTCACTATCAATAAATACTATATATTTTCCTTTTGATTTAATTATTCCTTTATTCCGAGAGTATGAAACCCCTCTATTAAATTTATTCACAATTAATTTGGTTTTTTTATATTTCTTTAGAAAATATCTTTTTAAATCAATGCCACTTCCATCATCAATTACATATACCTCATAATTATAAAAATTTTGATTTTTAATACTATACAAACAGTTGTTTAAATTTTTAATGGTATCTCTAAACGGAATGATTATTGAAAAAAACAATTGCGATTAATTAATCTTATTTACTTTAACAAAGTTCATTACTTCTCTTGTTTGAGCAGCCACAGGAACATGTTTTGAGGAATAATCTCTTCCATTGCAATACGAACAAGCTGTTAAATAATCTTTATTAAAATATAAATTAAAAATTTCTTTTTTTAATTCCTCTTTAGATAAATCTTTATTAAGTAAATTTACAGTGTCATCTGGATTTTTTGGAATTGCACCAAGGTGAGTTCCATTTGCAGAAAATGGGCATCTGTAAAGATTGCCATCAAGCAAGGAAATTAAGTCGCTATTGCAACAATTACTGAACAAATGTTTCAACTCTTTTTCAGATTTATTTGAAAATGGCATAATTCGACCACAGTCATCCCACTTCTCAAGTTTAAATGTAGAATAAGCAATCTTTTCATCTTCACATAATTTTACTATCTTATCGTGATTCCTGCTTATATTCCCATAATTAGAAATTTCCAAAATTACATTTTTCTTTCTGAGACATTCTAAATTTTCTCCCTTAGGAATAATTTGGCCATTAGTATAGATAGCAATCCTAGCGCCAGAGTTATAAGCGTCTAATTTATTAATGACTTTATACATCTCTTTATTCATAAACGGATCTCCACCAAGCACTCTAAATTCATCAATTGAGTCTATAACACTCATAATTTTATCTAATGATAAAAAAAGATCTTCCATTTCAGCATTTTGAGGTTTCGTATAATATTGCATTAGATTTGAACAATCTTTACATTTTAAAGAACATCTTTCTGTGATTTGAACATCTAAAGTTTTTAAACT
>CABZDW010000002.1:0-35000 GCA_902524545.1 uncultured Pelagibacteraceae bacterium | reverse complement strand
ATCGGCTTTCAGTGCCAAGGCATCCGCCACACGCCCTTAAACGCTTGATTTATGCACAGAAAAAAATTCTGTGTTGAATCAAATTATTATTTGAACATTAGTTAATAACATTTCTAATGTTCGGATATAGATATTGATATTAATTATTCTTATTTACAATTTTATATAACTAAGTGTTTTGGTGGAGGATAGCGGGATCGAACCGCTGACCTCCTGAATGCAAATCAGGCGCTCTCCCAGCTGAGCTAATCCCCCCTTAATCGTTATTGGTGGGCCGAGAAAGACTCGAACTTTCGACCCCACCCTTATCAAGGGTGTGCTCTAACCAACTGAGCTACCGGCCCCCATTCAAGAGAAACACTAAATATTAAGAAGAGAAATGAGGACGGTCAACATTATCCTGTGTATTTTTTAGAATAAAATTTTACTTTTATTCATCCTTAGAAAGGAGGTAATCCAGCCGCAGGTTCCCCTACGGCTACCTTGTTACGACTTCACCCCAGTCGCTGACTATACCGTGGTCAAGGGTATTAAACCTTGCCTTAAGGTAGAACCAACTCCCATGGTGTGACGGGCGGTGTGTACAAGACCCGGGAACGCATTCACCGTGGCACGCTGATCCACGATTACTAGTAATTCCAGCTTCATGCACTCGAGTTGCAGAGTGCAATCCGAACTGAGGTATCTTTTGAGGATTTGCTTAACGTCGCCGTTTTGCTTCCTGTTGTATATACCATTGTAGCACGTGTGTAGCCCAACACGTAAGGGCCATGAGGACTTGACGTCATCCCCACCTTCCTCCAGCTTATCACTGGCAGTTCTTTCAGAGTGCCCAACTAAATGATGGCAACTAAAAGTGAGGGTTGCGCTCGTTGCGGGACTTAACCCAACATCTCACGACACGAGCTGACGACAGCCATGCAGCACCTGTGTTTCGTCCGGCCGAACCGAAAACTTTAATCTCTTAAAGTCGCGACGAACATGTCAAGTGTTGGTAAGGTTCTGCGCGTATCTTCGAATTAAACCACATGCTCCACTACTTGTGCGGGTCCCCGTCAATTCATTTGAGTTTTAACCTTGCGGTCGTACTCCCCAGGCGGTGTGTTTATCGTTTTCACTGCGACACTGAAAATAAATTTCCAACGTCTAACACACATCGTTTACGGCATGGACTACGAGGGTATCTAATCCTCTTCGCTACCCATGCTTTCGTTCCTCAGTGTCAGTAATGATCCAGAAAGCTGCCTTCGCAATTGGTATTCTTTCTAATATCTACGAATTTCACCTCTACACTAGAAATTCTGCTTTCCTCTATCATACTCTAGCTGAAAAGTTTTGATGGCAGTTCCAGAGTTAAGCTCTGGGATTTCACCACCAACTTTTTCAACCACCTACGAACTCTTTAAGCCCAGTAATTCCGAACTACGCTAGGTCCCTTCGTATTACCGCGGCTGCTGGCACGAAGTTAGCCGGACCTTCTTATTCGGGTACAGTCATTTTCTTCCCCGACGAAAGAGCTTTACAACCCAAGGGCCTTCTTCACTCACGCGGCATCGCTGCATCAGAGTTTCCTCCATTGTGCAAGATTCCCCACTGCTGCCTCCCGTAGGAGTTTGGGCCGTGTCTCAGTCCCAATGTGGCTGATCATCCTCTCAAATCAGCTATTGATCACAGTCTTGGTAGGCCATTACCCTACCAACAAACTAATCAAGTGCAGGCTCATCCAATGGTGCATAAAGCTTTCTCCGTAAAGACTTATCCAGTATTAGCACAAGTTTCCTCGTGTTATTCCAGGCCATAGGGTAGATACCTACATGTTACTCACCCGTCTGCCACTAAGTATTGCTACTTCGTTCGACTTGCATGTGTTAGGCGTGCCGCCAGCGTACGTTCTGAGCCATGATCAAACTCTCAAGTTTAAAAACGGCGCACACTAGCTTCCATATAAATTCTAAGAATAAAATTTATATGATGTTGAAGTGTGTACGACAAATTTTGGTAACCTTAACCGTCCACACTTCTCTTCTTAAATTTTTACAGTTTAAATAGCTAATTGAACCAAATGGCTCAATAATCCCTTATTATTTATTGTATTACAATAATATATATGAGGAATTTCTGAGCTTATAGGCTAAAATTTCAGGAAAGCAAGCAATTAAGACCAAAAATTTGATAAAAAAGCCTTATTTTTTGGTGTTTTTTTTGATTTTTTTTTATTGTTAAACTAATAATTGAGAACTCAAAAAATTTCTATGATTAAAAAATTTAACATTAAACTGAAAGTAAAAAATGAAATTATAGCTTTGACGTTATTAATTATCCTGACGAGTATATTTACAATTTACCATAATCAAACCAAAAACAAGATAAATAAAAATTATAAAAAAATTATTGAAAACTTTTATTTTAAAAAAACGGTTAATCATTTTTTTGAAAAATTTGAGCCAAGATTTAAAAAAATTTCACATAAGGTAAAAGACGGAGAAACTTTTATGGGTATTCTTGAGTATTATTCATTAGATAAAACAGAAATTTCAATTATAAAAAAAAAAATTAACAACAAAGTTAATTTAGATAAGCTAAATACTAACCAAAAAATTTATTTTACTATTGATCAAAATGATAATTCAATAAAAGAATTTATATTTCAAATATCGAATAAAGAAAGAATTATTTTAACTCAAGACACAAATAATAGAAATTTTAATCAAGAGATTGTTTTAACAAAATTAGAAAAAAAAGTTGTCTACAATGAAAGTACAATCTTAAAAAGCCTTTATAAATCTGCAGTAGATCAAAAAGTGCCACCTAATATAATTATCGAATTTGCAAGAATTTATGGTTTTCAAGTTGATTTTCAAAGAGATATTCGAAAGCGAGATAAATTCCAAATAATGTTTGAGGCTTATGTTGATGAAAATAAAAGATTAATTGAAACAGGAAATATTTTGTTTGCCAATTTAATTTTAAGCGGTGAGGATAATTCGCTTTTTTATTTTGATAAAGAAAACAATACTGGACACTATGATAAAAATGGCAAAAGCGTACAAAAAGCCTTGATGAAAACTCCAATTAATGGGGCAAGACTTTCCTCACCTTTTGGAATGAGGAAACATCCAATAGATGGATTTAATAAAATGCACAAAGGGACGGACTTTGCTGCACCAACAGGAACACCAATAATGGCATCTGGGTCAGGGGTGGTTAAGAAGGCAGGTTGGTGTGGTGGAGGTGGAAATTGTGTAGTTATTAAACATAACTCAACTTACAAAACAATTTATGCTCACATGTCTAAATTTGCCAATGGAGTTAGAAGTGGTGTCAGGGTTAAACAAGGACAAACAATTGGATATGTTGGCTCAACAGGGAGATCCACAGGACCACATTTACACTACGAAGTGCTCATTAACGGAAAAAGAGTAAATTCTCAAACATTAAAGCTTCCTTCTGGAAAAATTCTTAAGGGAGAAGATAGAAAACTTTTTGAGACAAAAAAAATAAAGTTAAATGTGTTAAAGTCTGAAAAAATTGTTGGTATGAATTAATTCTTAAGAAATATTTATTTAATCTGAGTTATTGCTTTTTTCTCATCAATATCGTTCTGATTTTTACCCGCCTCAGATATATTTTGTTGAGATTTGGTAAGGTCATTATTTGTCGAATTTAGTTTTCTTTGAGCATCTTGATCATTTAAAATTCTAGTAAAATGGTCTGCATGTTGAAAATAATTTTCAGATAATATTTTATCCCCAGTAGATAAAGCTTCCCTTGCAAGATTACTATATTTTTCAATTAATTTTGATGCATTGTGGTTATTTCTTCCTGGCGACTTTCTTTGAAAATTCTCGTTTTTTGAAAAACTAGAACCATATTTAGGTCTATCTGTGTTAGATTTATAATTCCTATCATTTCTTCTGAAGTTGTTTCTCCTAATATTGTTATTATTTCTAAATGTAACCATAAAATTTATTTTTTTGTACTAATTATACATCGATCTTTATTAGACAAATCTTTCAAAATCTCGTTAATAAAGAAATTATATTCATTCAGCATTTTCTTAACCTGTTCTCTTTGATCATAACCAATCTCTAAAATAAGTTTGCCACGTTTTTTTATCAATCCAGAAGATCTTTTAATAACTTTTCTGATTACTGATAAACCTTTTAATCCACCATCAAGTGCCAATTTTGGCTCATAATTTTTAATTTCCCTATCTAACTTGCTCAAATCTAACTTTTTTATATAAGGAGGATTAGAAATAATTAAATCATATTTGCGAAAAATTAAATTGTCAACATCTGTTTTGATTAATTTTATTCTGTTATTTACACCAAGTTTACTCGCATTATATCTGCATATTTTAATACAATCTTGACTCAAGTCTACACCTGTAGCTAAAAAAAACTTTTTTTCTTTTAATATTGAAAGTGATATGCATCCAGAACCAATACCAACCTCTAAAAAATTAATATTATCCTTATTTTTGTAAATTTTTAAAACTTGCTCTACTATTATTTCTGTTTCTGGTCTTGGAATTAAAACTTTTTCATTTACTTTAAAAGTGTAGTTCCAAAATGACTTCAAACCAATTAAGTGTGCGATTGGTTTTCCTTTTGAGCGTTCTAAAATTAGATCATTAAAGCTATCTTGATCACTTTTATTAAGCTTTCTATCTAAATTTAACAAAATAAACTTTCTATCCTTCTTAATAACTTCAGATAATAAAAGTTCGCTATCTAATAAAGCAGAACTTATCTTGTTTTCTTTAAGTACTCTGCAAGCATTTTTAATTGCACTTTCAATATTCATTGATTTAAAATATTAAGGCTTTCTTCTTGTGCTTGAAGTGTTAATGCCTCAATCATCTCATCAAAAACCTCTCCCTCTAAAAATTCATTAAGCTTATGTAAAGTCAAATTTATTCTATGATCGGTAACTCTTCCTTGAGGAAAATTATAAGTTCTTATACGTTCTGATCTGTCACCTGAACCAATTTTATTTTTTCTATCTTTTGATCTCACGCTTTCAATCCTAGATCTTTCAAGCTCATACAATCTGGCCCTTAAAACTTTCATCCCTTTAGCTTTATTTTTATGTTGAGATTTTTCGTCTTGTTGTGAGACAGAAATTCCTGTTGGAATATGAGTTATCCTAACAGCACTATCTGTAGTATTTACTGACTGCCCGCCTGGTCCACCGGCCCTGAAAACATCAATTCTTAAATCACTTTCATTTATCTTAAGATCAACTTCCTCTGCCTCAGGTAAAACTGCAACAGTTGCAGCGGAGGTGTGAACTCTTCCCTGTGTTTCAGTATCAGGCACTCTTTGTACTCTATGAACACCACTTTCATATTTCAAAGTAGAATAGATATTATTACCTTTTATTGAGGCAATAATTTCTTTTAATCCGCCAGCTTCGCTTCTAGAAATTGAAATTAATTCAAGACTCCATTTTTTTTTGTTGCTGACTTTTTCATACATTTTAAAAAGGTCAGAAGCGAATAAACTAGCTTCTAAACCACCTGTACCAGCTCTAATTTCAATTATTGCATTTTTTTTATCCGCTTCATCCTTTGGCAATAAAAATAACTTTAATTTTTTTTCATTTTTTTCATTTTCAGTTTCCAATTTATTCAATTCAATTTCAGCCATTTTTATCATATCTTGGTCTGAGTCTTCATCCTCTAAGATTGTTTGAATTTCTTTTTTGTTTTTTTCAAAGGAAATATAAAATTTGGCAATTTTGATAATTTCATTAAGATCAGCATATTCTTTGGATTTTTCAGCAAAAGAATTTTTATCAATTTCTCCGGATGACAACTCTTTCTCTAATAATGAATGCTTTTTTATTAAATCATTTACAGTTTTAAAGGGTATCATTTGGAATTATCTATTTCAGAAGCTTTTTTTTCAACTTCACTTACCACCTTATCAATCATATCACTGGTTAAAACCTTCTCTGATTGTACTCCAGACAAATAAAGCATATTATTTCCTTTTTTACCTCCAGTTATTCCTACATCTGTTAAGGCTGCTTCCCCAGGGCCATTAACTACACAACCAATTACTGATAGAGTGATTGGAGTTTTTATATGAGAAAGCTTTTTTTCTAATATTTTTACTGTTTCAATTACCTCAAAACCTTGTCTTGCGCATGAAGGACATGAGATTATCTTGACTCCTCTCTCTCTAAGATTCAAAGATTTTAGTATCTCGTTTCCAATTTTGACTTCCTCAACAGGATTATCTGATAAAGATATTCTAATAGTGTCACCAATCCCTTCCAAAAGTAATGTTCCTAATCCAATAGAAGATTTAACGCTACCGGGCACAAAGCCCCCTGCCTCTGTAATTCCCAAATGTAAGGGGTAATTAGTAGATTTCGACAACTGTCTGTAAGCCTCGATGGATAGAAAAACGTCTGATGACTTAACACTTATTTTTAGATTTTGAAAATTTTCATCCTCAAGTATCTTAATATTTCTTAGAGCACTTTCAACTAACGCTTCCGGACAAGGTTCTTTATATTTTTCTAAGATATCTTTTTCTAAAGATCCCGCATTAACTCCTACTCGTATTGAGCAATTATGATCAATTGCGGCTTTTACAACATCTTTAATTTTATCTTTACTTCCAATATTCCCAGGATTTATTCTTAAACAACTCGCACCATTTTCAGCAGCTTCAATTGCTCTTTTGTAATGGAAATGAATATCAGCGACTATAGGTACATCAACATGCTTAGTTATTTCTTTTAATGCTTTGGATGATGACTCATCAGGACAAGAGACTCTAACTATGTCAGCTCCCTCAGAGGTAATTTCATTAATTTGATTGATTGTAGCTTTTATATCATTAGTAAGAGTATTGGTCATCGATTGAACTGATATAGGGTTTCCACCTCCAACTTTTACTTTCCCAACATTAATCTCTCTTGTTTTTCTTCTTTTTATATCTCTAAAAGGTCTAATGCTCATTTTTTTTGGTCTAATTTAAATTCTTTATGAAGTGCAATCAAAGCTTTTTGTGTATTTTTTTTATCAATCAAAACCGAAATTTTAATCTCAGAAGTTGAGATTACCTTAATGTTTATTTTTTTATTTGCCAATGATTGAAACATTCTAAATGTAACTCCAGGCGTGGTTATCATGCCTACGCCAATCACTGAAATTTTAGAAACACCTTTCTCGAAAAGCAACTTTCTGTATTTAATAGTTTTATTTCGTTGAATAATTTTTTTTGTTTTATTTAAGTCATTTGTTTTAATTGTAAATGTTAAATCTGTTTCTTTTCCATTAGCAGAAATATTTTGAACAACCATGTCTACATTTATTGAATTTTTAGATAATGGTTTAAAGATTGCAGCAGCAACTCCAGGCTTATCTCTCACACCTACAAGAGAAACTTTTGAGTCATTTTGGGTCGAGGAAATCCCAGTAACAATCTTATTATTTACTATATTAGATCTTTTAGTAATCAATGTTCCTGACCTTTTAGAAAAAGATGATTTAACCTCAATATCAATCCTATTTAATCTTGCATCTTGAATTGAAACTGGCTGCATAACTTTTGCACCTAATGATGCCATCTCTAACATTTCCTCATAAGAGATTACTTTAATTTTTTTTGCATTTTTCAATTTGTTGGGATCAGTTGTGTATACTCCCTCTACATCGGTATAAATTATACATCTTTTTGCTTTAATAAACTTAGCAATCATAATTGCACTTGCGTCTGATCCTCCCCGTCCTATAGTTGTAATTCTATTTTCATTATTTAGCCCCTGAAACCCAGTGACTATTGGTATGCCACCCTTTTTTAAATATTTGATAATATTTGTTTTATTGATTAGATTTATCCTTGAATTTTTATGTTTTCCCTTAGTTAAAATCGGAATCTGCCAGGATAACCAAGATCTAGCCTCATGCCCCTCATGAATTAATCTTCCAGCTATCAAAGAACATGCGACTTGTTCACCCGAGGAGACCAAAACATCATATTCCGAATCTGAAAAACCATCAGATATTTCAAAAGATTTTTTTATCAACTCATTTGTTGCACCACTCATAGCTGATGAAACCACAATAACCTTGTAGTTTCTCTTTTTGTAACCAATTATTATTTTTGCAACTCTTTTTATCTTCTTGATAGTTCCTACTGATGTACCCCCAAATTTTAATACGACAATTTTCATGATAAGATAATGTTTTTAAATTTAAAAAATATTGAATAAATACATGTTGAATATAAAGTCAACTAACATATGAAAAATAACACAATAAATAAAAAAGAAATAGAAAAATTTTCTAAAATTGCGGAAGAATGGTGGAATCCTGAAGGTAAATTTAAACCATTACATAAATTTAACCCAATTAGAATTACATATATAAAAGAAAATATTATTAAAACATTCAAACTTGATTATAATGAGAATCCTCTTAAAGATATCAAAATTCTAGATATTGGATGCGGTGGTGGTTTATTATCAGAACCTATGAGTAGGTTGGGTGCTAAAGTTACTGGCATTGATGCATCTGATAAGAATATCAAAGTTGCAAAACTCCATTCAAAAAAAAATAATCTTCAAATAAATTATTTCTGCTCATCACCTGAAAAATTTAATACAAAAGATAAGTTTGATGTCATCTTAAATATGGAAATTGTAGAACATGTTGAAGATGTAAATTATTTTTTAAAGTCATGCAGTAAACTATTAAAAAAAGATGGAATTATGTTTGTTGCAACCTTAAATAAAACACTAAAATCTTATGTTTTTGCAATTGTAGGAGCAGAATATATACTACGATGGCTTCCAATTGGAACACATGAGTGGGAAAAATTTATAAAACCTGAAGAATTGATTTCGATGCTTGAAAAAAATAATCTTAAATTAGACAGGCTGGATGGAATGAATTTTAATTTGGTTAAAAATAAATGGAGTGTAAGTAATGACAAGTCAGTAAATTACATCGCCAAATTTATTAAAATTTAATTGTTCTTATTTTCAAACCACGGAACCAACTGAACATCTATACCCTCTTCTTTAAGTTCTTTTAAATCCTGTTTCGATACAGTTCCGTATATACCTTTGTTGTTTTTTTTTTTTTCATAATGTATTGATCTCGCCTCATAAGTAAAGTTTTCCCCAACATAATCAAAGTTATTTTTAATAAATTTTTGGTATTCATTAATTGTTTTCTTTATTTTTTGATATTTTGTTAGATCATTTTTTTCATCTCTATGGCTAAAATTTTTACTTATTAATTTTGGTGCCATTAAATTTTTTTCTACTTTTAATGATCCACAGCTATGACAATTGATCAGCTTTTTCTTTTTAAGCTTGTCATATTCTTTTGAGGATGCAAACCAGCTGTCAAATGTTAATTCACATTTTTTACATAATAAATTATATTTGATCATATTGTTTACTTAATCATTGTTATACAAAATTTCAACATAGTTAACTTCTGTAGTCTGAATTAATTTTGATGTATTCACTAGTTAAATCCATAGTATAAACTGTAAAACTTTTTTTTCCATTCCCAATATCAACACTAAGATTAATATCTAAGCCCTTCATATATTTTGCAGCTTCGTTCTCATTATACTGATTGTAAATTTTTCCCTTATTCACAATTATCAAGTCACCAAATTTTATTGATAATTTATTTAAGTTTATATCTACGTCAGATTTTCCAATTGCCATAATTATTCTACCCCAATTTGGATCCTCGCCTGCAATTGCAGTTTTTACTAATGGAGAGTTAGCAATCGAAAAACCAATTTTTTTTGCATCTTGCTCATTTTTAGAATTTAACACATTTATTGTTACAAATTTTGAAGCTCCTTCTCCATCAGCCACAACTCTTTTTGCTAGATTTAACAATAGACTGTTCAGAGCTTCATCAAATAATTTGATCTTTTTATCATTAATTGTCTTTATTAAAGTATTTTTTGCTTTACCGGTG
Organism: uncultured Pelagibacteraceae bacterium; assembly: GCA_902524545.1. Classification (GTDB taxonomy): domain Bacteria; phylum Pseudomonadota; class Alphaproteobacteria; order Pelagibacterales; family Pelagibacteraceae; genus Pelagibacter. The sequence continues at coordinate 25,030 of CABZDW010000002.1, read as the reverse complement.
GAAAAAATTGAAATCATATCATTAGTACTAGTATCGCTATCACACGAAATTGCATTAAAGGTATTCTCAATATTTTTTTTAAGTAACTTTTTTAGTACATCGTTTGAGATATCTGCATCAGTAAAAATATACGCTAGTGTAGTAGCCATATTAGGCTGTATCATGCCTGAGCCTTTTGCTATCCCATAAATCTTTACTGTTGTTTTTCCAATTTTGCACTCTTCCATTGCTATTTTTGGCTGTGTGTCAGTAGTCATTATTGCTAATGCTGCTTTCATCCAAATATATTTATTTTGAGTATATTTAATGTTTTTTACAAGCTCCGGTAATTTTAACTTAATTTTCTCCTCAGGGAATCTTTCCCCTATTGTACCAGTACATCCAAAAATAAGATTTTTTGGTTTAATTATTTTTGGATCATCTTCATCTTCTTTTTGTTTTTCAGTTAGTTGTTTTGAAATTAAATCTGCCAGATGCTGCATACTTTTGTAACCATGCTCACCAGTAAATGAGTTTGCATTTCTAGTATTGACTATAAGTGAAAAAATTTTTTGAGTTTTTTGACTTAAATTCCATTTAATATTTTCTGACAAAATTTTAGACTGGGTATAAAGTGATGCAAAATTTGCACCGTCACGAAAATAGAACATTGCTAAATCATCTCTTTTAGAATTATATAAATTAGCACTTACTGAAGATACCGCTAAACCGTCTAGGTGATCAAGATCTTGATATTGCCCCATTTTTCGATCATGTGATTTTGAGGTTAAAAAATTTGATAAATTAATTCCCATGATATTTAAAATTTAAATTAAATAACTATATTAAAAGTTGTAATTAAAATGTATATCAAAAACTAATGTTTAATCCTCTAAACTTTATTTCTAAATTTATTAAATCAGGCAATAAAAAAGAGCTAGATAGAATTGGCCAAATAGTAGAACAAATCAATCTATTAGAGGAAAATATAAAGAAACTTAATGATAAAGAGTTTCATGAGAAAACTATTGAATTAAAAGAGAAAATTCAAAAAGGGACTTCGCTTGACAAAATTCTACCTGAAGCTTTCGCTCTGGTAAGAGAGGCCTCTTTAAGGTCAAGAGGTGAGAGGCATTTCGATGTTCAAATAATTGGTGGAGTTGTTCTGCATGAAAATAAGATAGCAGAAATGAGAACTGGAGAGGGTAAAACTCTTACAATTGCTTTAGCAGCATATTTAAGTGCTTTGGAAGGAAAAGGAGTTCATATTGTGACAGTAAATGATTATCTGGCAAAAAGAGACTCTTTGGAGATGGGTAAAATTTTCAGTTTTTTAGGATTAACTTCAGGTTATATAAATAATAATCAGAATGATGAGGAAAGGAAAAAAAATTATGATTGCGATATTACTTATGCAACAAACAGTGAATTAGGATTTGATTATCTTCGAGATAATATGAAATATTCAAAAGAAGAGATGGTTCAAAGAGGACACCATTTTGCAATAGTTGACGAAATAGACTCCTGTTTAATAGATGAGGCAAGAACACCATTAGTAATTTCAGGAGCTGCAGAAGATAAAACTAATCAATATGTTGCCGTAGACAAAGTAATAAAACTTCTCAATAAAAATGATTTCGAAGTTGATGAAAAAGACAGAAATATTTTATTAACCAATGAAGGTATTAATCATATTGAAAGTTTATTCTCAAATGCAGGAGTTTTAAAAAATAACAATTTTTATGATCCACAAAACCTTGATTTAGTTCATTTTGTGAATCAAGCTTTAAAAGCAAACCATTTGTTTAAAAAGGATAAAGATTACCTTGTTAAAGATAACAGCATCAAAATTGTTGATGAATTAACCGGTCGAATATTAGAGGGCAGAAGATTTGGTGATGGTCTCCACCAAGCTATTGAAGCTAAAGAAAAAATTGAAATACAGGCTGAAAATCAAACACTGGCTTCTATCACTTACCAGAATTATTTCAAACTTTACGAGAGGATTTCTGGATGTACTGGTACAGCAGCAACAGAGTCAGAGGAATTTTTCGAAATATACAATCTAAATGTAATTGTAATTCCAACAAATAAAGAAATGATCAGAAAAGATTTTAATGATCAAATTTTTCGATCTGAAGCAGAAAAAAACAACGCGATAATTAAAAAAATTAAGATCTGTAATGAAAACAGTCAGCCTTTATTAGTCTTCACATCTAGCGTAAGTAAATCCGAAGTATATTCCAAATTACTCACGCAGGAAAAGATTGAGCATATTGTCTTAAATGCTAAGAACCATGAGAATGAAGCAGAGATTATAGCTAACGCCGGCAAAGCTAAATCAGTAATAATTACAACAAGTATTTCTGGTAGAGGAGTAGACATCCAACTCGGGGGGAAAAAAGGGTCAATCGAGGAAGATAAACTTAAAGAAGACAAAAATTATATTAAATCTTTAGGTGGTTTATTTGTTATTGGAACAGAAAGAATGGAGTCTAGAAGGGTAGACAATCAGGCAAGGGGAAGGTCAGGTAGACAGGGAGATGAAGGAAGTTCAATCTTTTACGTGAGTTTGGAAGATGATCTTATGAGAATTTTTGGATCCGAGTCGATGAACAATATTCTTCAAAAACTTGGCCTTAAAGATGGTGAAAGTATAGATCATCCTTGGATAAATAAAGCTATAGAAAGAGCTCAGCAAAAAGTTGAGTCACGAAATTTCGATATTAGAAAAACTCTTATAAAATTTGACAATGTTTTAAATGATCAAAGACAAGTTATATTTTCTCAAAGGAAAGACGCTATGGATAGTGAAAAAATTTTTAATTATTCAGATATTTTTTTGTCAGAAATAGTTGATAATTTGATAAGCCTAAAAATTCAAAAATTATCGAACCCTAAAAGTAATGAGTTTAAAAATAAATTGAAGTCTATTTTTGGAAAAAGTTTAACTGATGGTGAATACGATGAATTAATATCTTTAAATGATAAAAAATTAAGAGAGAAAATTTTTAATAAATTTAAATTTTCTAGAGAAGAAAGGTCTAAAATTCTAGGAGAAAATCAATCTAAAGAAGTTGAAAAAAGAATTTTACTACAATCCATTGATTTTAATTGGAAATCACACATCCAATATTTAGAGCAATTAAGACAAGTCGTAGGTCTAAGGTCTTATGGTCAAAGAGATCCACTAATAGAATATAAAAAAGAAGCTTTTGATTTATTCTCAAATTTGCTTGATAAATTAAAATTGGATTATGTAAAAATATTGATGAATCTTAAAGTTTATAACGAACCAACTGAAAAAATAAATCAAAGTATATTAAAAGAAAAATTTAAAAATCTCGGTAAGAAAACAAGTAGAAATGATCCTTGTCCATGTGGATCTGGTAAAAAATTTAAAAAGTGTTGTGGAGGTCTATAAAATTAATAAAGTTAATAAAACTGCAATGGCTGCTACTGCTACAAGAATAGCAATATTTTTTCTAGATCCAATAATTTCTTTAAAGTTTAATCCTGAAGATTGGACTGCACTTAAACTTTCAGGACTAGATACAAATCCTTTACTTCTTCCAATTTTAAGGAACTTATCTTTTCTATGATTAATAATCTCCTCAGCTGTTAAATTCTTAAAAAAATCTAAATTATGAGAAATTGTATTCTTAACATTTTTCATAATCATGTCTCTGTCTCTATGAGCACCACCTAAAGGTTCTGGGATAATTTCGTCAATAATGTTTAGCTCTAACAAGTCTTTTGCAGACAATTTCATCGCTTTTGCAGCATCTAGCATTTTTTTTGGATCTCTCCATAATATCGTTGCACACCCCTCTGGAGATATTACTGAATAAATAGCATTTTGAAGCATTAAAACTTTATTTGATGATGCAAGAGCAATTGCTCCTCCTGACCCACCCTCACCTATCACTATAGCTAAAGTCGGGACTTTTAATTTCATACAACACTCAATTGATTTTGCTATTGCTTCTGCTTGCCCTCTCTCCTCTGCACCTACTCCTGGATATGCGCCTGGAGTATCTATAAAAGATATAATAGGAATATTAAATTTATCTGCTAACTCCATTAATCTTATAGTTTTTCTATAACCTTCTGGTCTCATCATGCCAAAATTTCTTTTAATTCTAGCATCTAAATTATCTCCTTTTTCTTGACCAATAACCAATACAGATTGTCCATTAAATTTTGCAAACCCAGTAATAACAGACTTGTCCTCGCCATAATATCTATCCCCCTCTAGTGAGATAAAGTCATCGAACAGATTATCAATAAAAAATTTAGATTTTGGTCTATCCTCATGCCTTGCAACTAATGTAATTTGCCATGGATCTAAATTATCATAAATATTTCTAAGCTTCTCATCGATTTCCTCTTGAGTTTTGGAGATTCTTCTTGTGTCAACTTCTGATAAACCTTCCTGGTTAAAAGGATCTTTTAACTTCTCTAATTCATTTTCGAGATTTTTTATATCTGTTTCAAAATTTAAATAGTTTTTCATTTTTTTATAATTATACTTATATGTGAAAAATGACAATAAAATGTCTATGATGCTATTATGTATTTGACTTAAATAAGCTAGAGTTTAAATATTCCCATATGACATCAAAATATCATTCTGTTAATAACCTTAAAGTATCAGAAGAATTATTACTTTTTGTTAATAACGAGTTATTTAATGGTACTGATATTTCACCAAACAAATTCTGGAAAGATTTTGACAAAGCAGTTCATGAACTAGCTCCTAAAAATAGAGAACTAATTGATTTTAGAGAAACGCTGCAAAAAAAAATTGATAAATGGCATATTAATAACAAAGGAAAAGACATTCAAATTAAAGAATACAAAAATTTCTTAAAAGAAATTGGTTATTTAAAAAATGAAGGTTTAGATTTTAAAATTGAAACAACAAACATTGATGAAGAAATAACTTCTATAGCTGGGCCTCAATTAGTTGTTCCTATTATGAACGCTCGGTATGCTTTAAACGCTGCCAATGCAAGATGGATGAGTTTTTACGATAGTTTGTACGGAACTGACGTGGTTGAAGAGTCAGAGGACAGCACCTCAGAAAGATATGATCCAGAGCGAGGAGAGCTTGTAATTAAGTACGGTAGAGAATTTTTAGATAAACATTTTACTTTAAAGGATTTTAGCTGGAAAAAGATAACTGGAATTGCAGTTCTAGATAAAGAGTTAAAAATTTTAAAAGGTGTTGATATCACAACTTTAAAAGATAAAGATAAATTCATTGGTCATCGAGGTGATTCTGATAACCCATCAGCAATAATATTAAAAAATAATAATCTTCATATTGAAATACTAAAAAATCCAAGAGCTTTTAGTGCTCAACAGGATCATGCAGGTATAAGTGACATAATACTGGAGTCCGCAATATCAACAATATGCGATAATGAAGATAGTGTTGCAGCAGTAGATGCTAAAGATAAAGTTCTCTGTTACAGAAATTGGCTTGGATTAATGAAAGGAGACCTCATAGCACAATTTGAAAAAGAAGGAAAAACATTAGAAAGAAAACTTAATCCAAACAGGAGTTATAAATCAAAAGATGGCGAAGGATTAAAATTACACGGTAGAAGTCTTTTATTAATAAGAAATGTTGGTCATTTAATGACTAATCCCTCAATAATATTAAAAGATGGAAGTGAAATTCCTGAAGGATTGATGGATGCTTTTATAACAACAGCAGCAGCCCTTCATGATACAAAAAAAAAAGGAAATTCAAGAACTGGATCAATATATATTGTAAAACCAAAAATGCATGGTCCTGACGAAACTGCTTTTACAAATGAAATTTTTACTAAAGTTGAAGAAGTATTGAAATTAAAAAAATATACTTGTAAAATCGGAATTATGGATGAAGAAAGAAGAACTTCATCTAATCTTAAAGAATGTATTAGAACTTTAAAAAATCGAGTTTTCTTTATAAACACAGGTTTCCTTGATCGCACAGGTGACGAAATGCATACATCTATGGAAGCAGGACCGATGATTAAAAAGGGTGACATGAAATCATCAAAATGGATTGGAGCCTATGAAAATAACAATGTCGATATAGGTTTAGCCTGTGGTTTTTCAGGTAAAGCTCAAATAGGTAAAGGAATGTGGGCCATGCCTGATAAGATGAAAGATATGCTAGATCAAAAAACTGCACATCTTAAAGCGGGAGCAAATTGTGCTTGGGTACCATCTCCAACGGCAGCAGCTCTTCATTCTTTGCATTATCACGAAATAGATATTTTTGATGTTCAAAAAAAATTAGCTAAAAGAGATAAAGCTAAAATTGATGATTTACTTACTATTCCTATTGCAGATAGACCAAATTGGTCAGTAGATGAAATTAATAAAGAAATATCAAATTCTGCCCAAACATTACTTGGTTACGTTGTGAGATGGATTGATCAAGGAGTAGGTTGTTCTAAGGTGCCAGATATTAACAATGTAGGCTTGATGGAAGACAGGGCAACCTTAAGAATTTCTTCTCAACATATTGCGAACTGGGTACATCATGGTGTAACAACAAAAATGCAAGTTATAGAAATAATGAAAGAAATGGCGAAGATTGTGGATAAACAAAATGAAAATGATCAAAATTATGTTAAAATGAGTTCTGATTATGATAGGTCCATAGCATTTCAAACTGCATGTGAACTTATTTTTAAGGGAAAAGATCAACCTTCGGGATATACAGAACCACTATTACATTTAAATCGATTAAAAAAAAAATCAGCTTGAGTTAGAATTTATTTTAGATCTATTTTTAAAAGCTGAAAGAAGAGTGCCATCATCGAGACTCTCTATTTCACCGCCAACAGGTAAGCCTTGAGCTAATTTAGTAATTTTAACATCGGTATCTTTTAAGCTATCTTGTATATAGAACGCTGTAGTTTGACCTTCTACTGTTGCACTAGTAGCTAAAATTATTTCCTCAATTTTATCCTTTTTTACTCTTTCAATTAAAGAATTGATTAATAAATCCTCTTTTTTGTGACCAACAGAGGAGATGGTACCTCCTAAAATATGAAAATACCCTTTGAAAATATTTGAATTTTCAATCGACCACTGATCAGCTATGTTTTCAACAACACAAATTTGATTATACTTTCTCTGTATAACCCTGCAATTATCATAAGAACAATCAATAGCTGATGATTTTAAGACTCCACAAATTTTACATCTTGAAATATTTTTATAAACTTCTGCTAAAGTTTTTGCTAAAGGCTTTACAAGTTCATCCCTATTATTAATTAGCTTTAAAACTATTCTTTTAGCTGATTTAGGGCCTAAACCAGGCAACTTTGATATTAATTTAACAAGTTCTTCAATCTCAGAAGTATTTTGCATTTACTATAATGGCCATTTAAATCCAGGTATTCCAAGTCCGCCTGTTGCTTTTGAAATTTCTTCAGCTGTTTTTGTTTTGAGTTGTGACTTAGCGCTATTATGAGCAGCAACAATTAGATCTTCAATTATAGTTTTATCTTCCCTCATAATTTCCTCCGATAATTTGATTGATTGCATCTCACCTTCCCCATCAAGTACTACTTTAACTGAATTCGAGCCTGAAATTCCCTCAACTTTTATTTCTTTTATTTTTTTCTGACTTTCTTTCATTTTTGACTCAAGTTCTTTTGCTTTATCTAAAATTTTTGTAAAATCAGTCATTAGGTTCGTCCCTTCCTTTTAAATTAATATCAGTTAATTCAGCATCAGGAAAATTTTTTATTACATCTTTATAAATTTTAGAATTTTTTGCTTCATCTATTAAAGATCTCTTTATTTTTTGTTTTTTCTCCCTCATTGAAATATCACCTTTTAATTGACTAAATGAAATAATCCATCTTTCACCAGTCCAATCAAAAAGTTTTGAGGAAAGGTCTTTAACAAAATTTTTATCTAAATTTTCATTAAAGGATATCTCAATCATATTTTTTTCAAACTTTACTAGATTTACATTTTTTTCTAATTCATACTTTAGTTTAATTTCTTTTTTATCGAAACAGGTCTGTATTAATTTTTCTAAACTATTAATAAATATTTTTTTTTCTGATTTAACTTCTTTATGAATTTCTGGTTTGCTTTTTTCCTCTTGATAAATGTTCTTGATTTGATTTATTGTTTTTGATTGATCATTAATTTCTTTTTCTATAACTGGATTATCTCTTACAGAATTTATATCAGTTTTTTTTTCTAATTTTATCGAACTTAAATGCATCAGCCTTAGCAAAAACATCTCCATTGATAAATGTTGATTTGAAACTATGGCAAGTTCATCAAGGGTCGAAACTGTAAATTGCCAAAATAAAATCAATACGCTCGGATCAAGATTTTTATTTAAATCTTTGATCTTTTGAAATTCTTGATCATTTAATGAAAAATTTGTGCTTTCAAAGGTTAATGACTCAATATTTTTAAGATAATAGAGTAATTCTAAAAAATCATTAATAAAGATTTTTGGTTCAACACCTTGGTCATAAATTTTTCTATAAATCTCTATAACTTTAATCTCATCTCCATTAAGAATAAATTCAAATAAATCGATTAATTGTGATTTATCAAAAAAACCAAAAATTTTCTGTGCTGATTTTAAATCTAATTCGGTTTTTGGATTTAAAGTTAATAAAGCTCTATCTAATAAGGATAGTGCATCTCTTACTGACCCTTCGGAAATTTTCACTATTAATTTTAATGCTTCATCAGTAATTTTACCTCCCTCCTTATCCTTAATTTTTTTGATGTAATTAAATAATTCAGATGATCTAATTCTTGGTAAATCAAATCTTTGACATCTTGATATAACTGTAACTGGAATCTTTTTAATTTCAGTTGTTGCAAAAATAAATTTTAGATATTCTGGAGGTTCTTCAAGAGTTTTCAACAAAGCATTAAATGCTTGTTTGCTTAACATGTGAACCTCATCGATGATAAAGATCTTATACTTTGATGATGTTGGTCCATATCTAGAAAACTCAATTAATTCTCTAACATCGTCAACACCAGTTCTGCTCGCAGCATCCATTTCTAAAACATCAATGTGATTTGAATTCGTTATAGCATCGCAATTATCACATTTAACATTACACTTATTTTCAATTCCATTAGAACAATTAAGTGCCTTAGCAACTATTCTTGCTATAGTGGTTTTCCCAACACCTCTTATTCCAGTGAATAAATATGCATTAGGAACTTTATTGGCTATTATTGAATTAGTAATAGTTTCTACAACTACATCTTGACCAATAAGATCATCAAAATTTTGTGGTCTATATTTAAGTGCTAATACTTTTGAATTATTGCTCATATTTACTAGGAGACTAGAACCTGAAAAACTGTCTTTACGACTGCTTCCGTTAAGATCTGGTCGGTTTCAAGCAGCATCCACCTCTAGCCTCCAAAACTATTATAACAGTAATAATTTCTTATCTACAAGAAAAGTTATTTATTTATTTCTCTTTGTTTGTCAGCTTCAAAAACACCTAGGACGTGAAAATCTTGGCAATGCAATCCTAAATCTTCTAGTGATTTTTGTACTCTTGGTTCTTCAATATGACCGTCTAAATCGCATAAAAAGAAAAAAGAATCGAAAGAATTTTTTTCAGGATAGCTTTGCAACTTTGTTAGATTTACTCCATTAATAGCAAACCCTCCTAAAGATTGATATAAGGCTGCAGGTTTACTTTTCAATTTAAATAAAAAAGAAGTAATATATTTTTTTTCACCAAATTCTGGTTGTGATATATTTTTTCCCATAACAAGAAATCTTGTTAAGTTACCTTTTTCATTTTCTATATTATTTTTTATAATTTCTAAATTATATGTTTTAGCACTTAATGATGAAGCTATTGCAGCTTTAGTTTTGTCTTTACTTTTTGAAACCATTTCTGCGGATCCAGCTGTGTCAGCTCTTACATGTTCAGTAAGTTTATTTGATTTTATAAATTTTGAACATTGTGATAGTGCTTGGGCATGAGAATAAACATCCTTGATTTCTGAAACTTTTGTTCCAGTTAAACCCAGTAAATTATGCTCTATTTTTTGAAAATATTCGGCGTAAATATTTAATCTGTATTCAAATATCAAATATTCAATTCCTATGTTGCCAGTAATTCTATTTGACTCTGGAATAATGATTTTTGAATTTGTATCTTTTGATGCTTGAACAAAACAATCATCAAAAGTTTTACAAGGCACTACTTCAGCATTAGAGTCTATAGATAAAGCGGCTAAATGCGAATATGCCCCGAAAGTTCCTTGAAAATAAATTTTACTCATTATGACTTATATTCCATTATTTTTTTTATAGCCATAAAATCCTCTTTGGTATCTACTCCAATCGGTGATGATTTTGCAAGAGCTACATTGACATTAATGTTATTATCTAATGCTCTTAACTGTTCCAATCTATTTTCAATTTCATTTTGCGACTGTTTGAAAGAAATAAATTTTTTCAAGATATCTACATTATAACAATAAATTCCTAAATGATGATAAGCCTGATTATTTTCTTTATTTAATTTTCTCATAAAATTTATTGCTCGAGGAAATTTTGTGTCATCTAAACTTTCTTCTGTAATTACCTTAACAATATCGTGATTTTCAAAAACCTTTTTGTTGTTAATTTTTGCTGCTAAAGTTCCTAAATCACGCTTGGTCTGGATCATATGCTTATTTAATTTTTGAATATCCTCAATATTCATCAGTGGTTCATCTCCTTGTAGGTTCATGATTAAATCTATATCTGTTCTACCTAGCTTTACAAAAGCTTCGTAAATTCTATCTGTTCCTGTTTTGTGATTATTGTTTGTCAAAATTGCTTCTCCACCATTTTTTTTCACATCTTCGATAATTTCTTGATCTTCTGCAGCAACAAATACCTCTCCAATATTAGCTTCTTGAGCTTTTTTATAAACATGAGAAATAATTGATAATCCATTAATTTTAAGCAAGGGTTTACCTGGTAATCTTAATGCTGATAACCTGGAGGGAATTATAACTAATGTCTTCATTTTTCTTTTAATTTTCCATTACAATATAAACAGAGGCAAAAATGTACATTAAAAATATAAGCAATTTTATATTTATAGTGCTATATGTTCGAAATAATTTTAAGAAATGGATTCTTTCGAGCTAAATAAAATAATAGCTGCAATATTAATGGTAGCACTTCTAGTAATTGGTATTGGAAAGCTATCGAATGTTATTTTTCATGTTGAAAAGCCTGAAACACCTGGTTATTCAGTTGATGTAGAACGAACTACTGTTGTGAGTTCTCAATCAAGCTCGCAAAAAATTGAGGATAAAATTGATATAGCCGCATTGATTGCAATGGGAGATATTGCTTCAGGAGAAAAGGTTTTTAAAAAATGTGCTGCATGTCATTCTATTGTGAAAGGTGGAAAAAATAATATTGGTCCAGCATTGTATAATGTTGTTGGTAGAGAAGTGGGTGCAGTAAGTGATTATAAATATTCTAAAGCTCTCGCAGCCCACGGAAAAGCTTGGACTTTTGAAGAGCTAAATGGATACTTACTCAAACCAGCTAAATGGATTAAAGGAACTAAAATGGCTTTTGCAGGGTTGAGAAAAGAAAAAGATAGAGCTTCTGTTATCTTGTACTTAAATCAAAATTCAGATAATCCGTTGCCATTACCTTAATTTATCAAGGCAGTAAAGTAATATAGATTTTTGAACATGGACCCTGTTAAGAGCCTGTTGCCATACTTTGGATTGTTTGCTCAAGAATACATTTTCCTCCACCTCTTTATCTCTGGGCAAGCAGTGAAGAAAAATACAATCTTTTTTTGCAAAACTCATTAATTTTTTATTTATCTTAAATTTTTTAAACTGATTTAATTTTTTAATTTTATTCACTTTATCATTCATAGAAATTACTTTATCTGCAAAAATTACATCAACTCCTTTCACTGCTTTTTTTGCATCATTTACTATAAAAATCTTATTTCTTTTACTCTTAATATATTGCATAATTTTTTTATTGGGCTTGTATTTCATTGGGCACCCAATTCTTAGCTTAAAAGAAAACTTAATTGATGCGGCTATCAAAGAATTTAAAACATTGTTTGAGTCACCAATCCAAGCAATACTCAAACTTGATATTGGTTTTTTTTTTATTTCTTCAACGGTAAAAATATCTGATAAAATTTGAGTAGGATGAGAGCTGGGGCTAAGACCATTAATAAGAGGTATAGATAAATATTTTTTAAATTCCTCTAATTTTTCATCACTATCAGTTCTAAGCATAAAAGCGTTTCCAAAATTTGATAGAATTTTTGCTGTATCTTGAATGCTTTCTCCACCCTTTGATAAATGAAGTTCATCTGGTCTGAGTGATAAAGTGCTTCCACCCAGTTGCTTAGTTGCTAAATAGAAACTTAATCTAGTCCTAAGGCTAGATTTCTCAAACATTTGTATCAATAATTTTCCTTTTAATGGTGCCCCTTTATCAACCTCAAGATTTTCAAATTTTTTTCTAAACCTTTTTCTTCTTTTAGCATCAATGAGTATTTTTTTTAAATCCTTTACTGGAATATCTTTTAAATTAATAAAATTTTTCATTCTAATTTAGTTCTTTGCACACTTTATTAATGACTTTTAAAGCTTGATCTAATTCATTTTTTTTAACATTTAATGGAGGAAGAATACGAACAACGTTTTCTGAAGCTCTTATTGTAAGCAATTTATTTTCTGCAAGTTTTTTAATAAAAATTGTTTGATCTTTATGTAGTTGAACTCCAATTAAAAAACCTTTTCCTCTTATGCTCTTAATTATATGTGGGTATGCATCTTTAATACTTCTTAATTCAAATAGAAAATATTTAGATAAATTTTCAATATTTTTTAAAAATTTTTTACTTGAAACTATATCCATTACCGCGCTGCCAACGGCCATGGCTAAAGGGTTTCCACCAAAAGTGGAACCGTGGGTCCCGGGTACCATCCCAGAAGCAACTTTTTTATTCATTAAAACAGCGCCTAATGGAAATCCACCACCTATTCCTTTTGCAATTGGAACAATATCTGGTTTAATTTTTGACTTTTCAAATGAAAAAAAGCTTCCTGTTCTTGAAATTCCACACTGTACTTCATCTAAAATCAATAATATTTTTTTCTTGTTACACAATTTTCTTAATTCTTTTAAACACCAGTCTGGGATTACTTTAATGCCTCCTTCACCCATAATAGGTTCAATCATTATAGCTGCAGTTTTTTTTGTAATCTTTCTTTTAAGGGATTTATGATCTCCAAATCTAAAATGGTCAAATCCTGCTATTTTTGGACCGAAACCCTCAGTCATTTTTTTTGAACCACTCGCATAAATTGCAGCTAATGTTCTGCCATGAAATGAGTTTTTTACGCATAAAATTCTATTTTTATTTGGTTGCCCAATAGAATAAAAATATCTTCTAGCCACTTTTATTGCTGCTTCTGTAGCCTCTGCGCCACTATTTTGAAACATCACAAAATCTGCAAATGTTTTTTGGCATATTTTTTTAGCCAATTTTTCTCCCTCAGGAATTTGAAAGGCATTTGAAACATGCCAAAGTTTTCTTGATTGATTATTAATTGTTTTTACTAATTTCGGATGTGCGTGTCCTAGAGAATTGACCGCTATTCCTTGAACAAAATCCAAATACTTTTTGTTATTTGATGAGTATAAATAACTCCCTTTTCCATACTTAAAGGAAATTTTTCTTCTGCTATAATTTTTTGTCAAATAAGTCATAAACTTTATTTATATAACTCTATATTTGAAGATTTCATTGATACAAGTCAGGATTGAAATTTTTTTAATTTTTTTTTGTGAATAACTCAAAATATAGTCTTGTTATTTATAAATTTAAACCTCTATATGGTGTTTTAAAATTGAATTAACACATTATATTGATTTAAATGAGCTGGACTGAGGAAAAAGTTGAAAAATTAAAAGAACTTTGGGGAAAAGGAAATACTGCTAGCCAAATAGCAGAAATAATAGGAGGAATAAGTCGTAATGCGGTCATTGGAAAAGCTCATAGACTAAATCTTTCGGCTAAAATTAAGACCAGATCAGTTGGTGTTAATCAGAATTCAAAATCAGCTCAGGAAAAAACGAAAACTAAGTCAGTTAAAGGCAGAAGAAGTAAATTTAGATCATTGATTATTGAAAAAGATTTTGAACCAGAAAACCCAAAACAATTAGAAGAACTGGATGATAATTCTTGTAAATGGCCGATTGGTCATCCTGATGAAAAATCCTTCTACTTTTGTGGTAGAACATCATTGAAGGATTTTTCTTATTGTAAACTTCATTTATTATATGCATACCAGCCAAAAGGTAAAAAGGAAGAGTCCAACGATAAAGAGGATGTACAGGAGTACATTGAAAAAAAAATTCAAAGTGGCTAGTTAGATTCTAATTTTCTTTTTCTACATCTTTAAAATTATATTTTTCTGTTGAAAATTCTCCCCCATCCCGCCACATATAAGAATATTTTTTTACTTCTTCTTTAAAATAGAGCTTACTTGGTAAGCCAATATCTGAATTGGTTTTGTATTTTCCTGAAGGAATATTATCATATCTTAGTAATCTCAGTTGGTCTTCAGTAAGTAATGGTTTTGGAAGTAATTGAAAGAATTTAGCAGATAATTTAGCTATAGCTAATGGAAAAGGTAATAACAATCTTTTTTTGTTTATTAAATTTAAAAGTGTTTCTAAAATCTCTTTAAATGTTAACGTCTCTGGACCAACACATTCTATAATTTGAGTGTCAGAACCTTTTGAGATTATATGATAAATTATATTGGTCAAATCCGAACAATGAATTGGCATAAATTTTGTTTTTCCTGAGTAGTAAAGTGGAAAAATCGGGAGTCTATTTAATAATGTCATAAACTGAGTACTAAAATTATCAGAATTTGAAAAAACTATGGATGGTCGTAAAATTGTACTTCTAGAAAAATTATCTAGAATATTTTTTTCACCTTCAAGTTTTGAAATCGCATATTTAGAGTCTATTGCTTCATTTACTCCAAGAGCAGAGATATGAACAAAATGTTCCAAATTATATTTCCTACAAAGTTTTGCTATTAAGGTTGGAAAAATAGTATGAATATTTTTGAAAGTGTTTCCTTTTCTTTTTTCGTATAAAATTCCTATTAAATTTATACAATAATCTGCCTCGGTAAATAATTTTTCAATCTTTTTTTCATCAAAAATATTTGCCTCTACAATATTTATGTAACCAGCGTTAGCCTGTGTTTTTATTTTTAAACCTCTTTGATGAACATTTCTTGTTACTACCGTTACTCTCAGGTTGTTTTTAGTAAGTTTTCTAATTAGGAAACTTCCAATTTGACCACTTCCACCAAAAATTAGACAATTTTTTGCTTTCATATATATATGTTATTAAAAAAAATGGATATTAAACTTCACAAAAATGATTTACCAGATGATTTACGTTTAGGCAATTCAATAGCTGTGGATGGTGAATTTATGGGTTTAAATATTAGGCGTGATCCATTGTGTCTTATACAAATCTCAAGTGGAAACTCTGACGCTCATATAATCCAGCTTAATAGATCAAATTATAAAGCTCCAAATTTAATCAATGTCCTCCGAAATGATCAAATAACAAAAATTTTTCATTATGGAAGAGCAGATTTAGCTTTCATTAAGTATTATCTTAAAACTGAGACAAATAATATACTAGATACAAAAATTGCTTCAAAATTGTCAAGATCCTACTCGGATAATCATTCCTTAAAGACTTTAATAAAAGAATTTATTAATGTAGATATAAGTAAGCAATTTCAAAGTTCTGATTTTGGAGGAGAGCTCACACATGCTCAACTAAAATATTGTGCGAACGATGTAATTTATTTGCACAAAATTCATGAGGAACTAAACAAAATTCTTGTAAGAGAAAACAGATTCGAATTATATAAGAATTGTCTTAAATTTTTAAAAACAAGAGTCGATTTAGACCTTGCTTTATTTAAAGATGATATATGGGCTCATTAACCAAAAAAATAAATTACAAAAAAATTGCAAAAGAAGTAATTGATTTAGAAATCAAAGCTTTACAAAAATTAAAAAAGACTTTGAATAAAAATTTCGACAAAGCTGTGGATGCAATTGTAAGCTGTCAATCAAAAGTAATCTTATGTGGAGTTGGAAAAAGTGGAATTATTGCTGCCAAAATTTCAGCAACTCTCTCATCAATTGGAACTCCCTCCTTTTATCTTTCAGCAAATGATTGTTCACACGGCAATATGGGTAGCATAACAAGAAAAGATGTTTTGGTTTTAATTAGTTACTCTGGAAACTCCCTCGAATTAAAAAATATTATAAATTATGCTAACAGGAATAAAATTACACTGATTGGTATCACGTCCAAAAAAAATTCTGATCTATATAAAAACAGTGATATTGCTTTGATAACTCCCGAAGTCAAAGAAGCAGGTCTAGACATAATACCTACTTCGAGCACAATAAATCAATTAAGTATGGGAGATGCTTTGGCTATATCAACTTTGAAAAAGAAAAAAATTAATAATTTGGATTTTAAAAAATTTCATCCATCCGGAAGTCTGGGTGAAAAATTAAAAACTGCTGAGGATTTAATGTTAACAAAAAATAAAATACCTTTTATAGATGAGAATAGACTCATGACAAAAGCATTAAAAATAATGACAGAAAAAAAGTTAGGTACCCTTATTGTGAGGAATAAAAGAAAATATACTACTGGAATAATTACCGATGGTCAAATTAGAAGATTTAGTTCAAAAAATATCAATCTTAATTCGCTCAAAGTAAAAGATGTCATGACTAAAAACCCTGTTAAAATAGATAAAAATATATTAGCTACAAAAGCGCTCGCAATAATGAATGAAAAAAAAATTACCTGTCTTTGCGTTTATGAAAAAAACAAAAGATTTATTACAATAGGAATTTTACATATTCATAATATTTTAAATAAAAAAATTTATTAATATATATGGATACAAAAAAAGTTTTTCAGTACGGTCTATTAATTTCCCTTATTGTAATAAGTTTTTTATTTTATTATAAATATTTTCGTGAAAATGAGCAAAAAGTTGAAAATTATAAATCAGAAAAAGTATTAGAAGAAAAAAAATTTCAAATAAATGAAAATAGTGACACCAAGAATATCATTGAAAATTTAAAATATATCTCAAAAGATTTATTCGGTAATACTTATACAGTTACTGCTCAATCAGCTACTTTAAAAGAAGACAAGTTGAACGAGATTCAACTTTATGAAGTAAATGCTGAAATTTATAAGGAAAATCAAGAGATTATTTATATTTATTCTCAAACAGCCAATTATAATAAGATAACTAATAATACAGTTTTTAAAAAAAAAGTTAATGTTAAATATGCCGATCAAACTATAGACTCAGATATTTTAAATCTTAATTTTAAAGATAATTTAATAGAAATTTTAGAAAATGTTTATTATGTCAATAAGGATACAAAGATTAAAGCAGATAAAGTTGAGATAGATTTAATATATAAAAAATTAAAAATATCTATGAATAATAAAAAAGATAAAGTAAATATTACTAGCAAATACTAATTATGGCGATTATTAAAAAATTCCGTATTAAAAATTTTAAGCAAGAAAAAGAGCTATTAAGATTAGAAAAAATTTCTGTATATTTTGGTAAGCGTAAAATCTTAGAAGATTTAAGTTTAACTTTAAATCAAGGTGAAATTCTAGGATTACTGGGACCTAATGGAGTCGGCAAATCTACAATTTTTAATATAATTATAGGGCTTTTGAAGCCAAATTATGGATCAGTGTTTATAGAGAAAAAAAATGTGACTCTAGATCCAATATTTTATCGAACAAAAAACTATAAAATTGGGTATGTGCCTCAACATGGAGGTTATTTTCACGATCTTACTTTGAGAGAGAACCTAAAAGCACTAAGTGAAATAGCAATAGTTGACAAAAAACTAAGGGATGAAAAAATAAATCTTTTAATTTCTAAATTCGAACTTGAACCCCTACAGAATATAAAGGCTGAATTTTTATCAGGAGGGCAAAAAAAACGTTTGGTAATTTCTTTAGCACTATTAAGTAATCCTAAAATTCTATTATTAGATGAGCCATTTGCAGCATTAGATATTATGACGATTAAGAACCTGCAACAAATAATTGTTGATTTACAAACTCAAAATAATATTTCAATAATTTTATGTGATCATCAAGCAAGAGATCTGTTAACTTGCGTAGATCTAGCAATTGTATTATCAAACGGTAGAGTAGTTGCGAAAGATACTCCTAATAATCTTATTAAGAATATTGATGCACAGAACGCATACTTTGGTGATTCTTTTAAAATTAATTAACTTTTTCTAATGTCTAATTTTGTAAAAATTAAGAATAAGATCAATAAATTTAACAAAACTTTGACAATAGACGGGGATAAAAGTTTATCAATAAGATGGGCTTTGTTATCGTCTCAATCTCTTAAAAAAAGTAAAGCATCAAATTTGTTACTCTCAGAGGATGTGGTTAGCACTTTAAAATGTCTAAAAAAACTTGGAGTAAAAATAAAGATTTCAAAGAATTTTTGTGAAATAATTGGCCTAGGTCTTAATGGATTTAAATATAAAAATAATTTAATTTTGAACGCTGGTAACTCAGGTACTTTAGGTAGACTTGTATTGGGTTTATTGGTTCACTCAAAAAAAATAATAAAGCTCAAAGGTGATAAAAGTTTATCAAAAAGAGATTTTCTTCGAGTTATAAAACCATTGGAAAAGTTCGGAGCAAAATTTAACAGTAATTATGGAAAACTTCCAATTGAAGTCAAAGGAACAGATCACTCAAAACCAATAAGATATTTTGAAAATAAAGGATCAGCTCAATGTAAAAGTTCAGTTATGTTTGCTGCCTTAAATACATCTGGTGAAACCATAATTAAAGCTAAAAAATCAAGAGATCATAGTGAACTTCTTTTTAAACATTTAAAGCTACCAATAAAGATTACGAAAAAAAATAAATATGATATTATAAAAGTTAAAGGAAAACATGATATACCAGCTTTAAACTATAAAATACCGTCTGACATTAGTTCTGCGGCATTTTTTATTGTTTTAACTGTACTAACTGAAAATTCCATTCTTAAAATT
The DNA here is from genome assembly GCA_902524545.1 of uncultured Pelagibacteraceae bacterium. Taxonomy (GTDB): domain Bacteria; phylum Pseudomonadota; class Alphaproteobacteria; order Pelagibacterales; family Pelagibacteraceae; genus Pelagibacter. The sequence continues at coordinate 5,850 of CABZDW010000002.1, read as the reverse complement.
AGGAATGTAAATATTAATCCTTCAAGAACAGGTGTATTCTATATTCTTAAACTTATGGGAATCAGAATATCAAAATTAAATATTAAAAATTATAAAGGTGAAAAAGTTGCTGATTTAATTATTAAAAGCACAAATAAAATCAAATCAATAAATTGTCCTATAAAATTTAATAGTTCTGCTATTGATGAATTTTTATTAATATTTTTGGTAGCCGCTAAAGCTAAAGGAGTTTCATATTTTAAAAATTTATCTGAGTTAAATCAAAAAGAGAGCCCTAGGCTTAAATGGAGTTCGAGGATTCTTAATAAAATTGGTATTAAAAATATTGTTACTGAAAATAGTATTAAAATTTATGGCAATCCAAAATTAAAAATAAACAAAAAAATTGTTATTAAACACTTCTTAAAAGATCACAGAGTTTTTATGACAAGTGTAATTGCTGCTTTATCATTTGGAGGTGAGTGGCAAATATTTGATAAAGATTCTATAAATACTTCATTTCCCTCATTTTTAAAAAAAATTGATTATTTGGGTGCAAAAATAGATTAATCTTGCTTGAAAGTTAAAATAATCATTAAAATTTTAAAATTTCAGTGAAAAATTATATTTTTTAATGATTTTACCTTAATTTCATTCTTGATTAAAACCATTATATTATCTAATAATTCGGAGTTTTTTAAAATAATTAAGTCATTATAGGCAAAACATAAATGGAAATATATAAAGACCTTTCAAGCGCAGCTTCTAAAGAGTTTGAAAAATTGCTGAACAATCAATTCACCAAGAATACTATTGAAGAAGGTAAAGTTATTGAGGGTAAGATAAATAAAATTACCGAAAAATTTGTTTTTTTATTTATAGAAGGTTTAAAAAGTGAGCCAGTCTTAGATGTTAATGAGCTTAAAAGCATGGGTCTTTCAAAGAATATTGCAATAGGTGAAACAATTCCAGTACTTTTAGAAAAAATAGAAGATAAAAATGGTGATGTTGTTGTATCTGCTAGTAAAGCTCAAAAAATAAAAGGTTGGGATAAACTTGTTCAAGCATATGAAAATAAAGAACCTATTATGGGTAAAATTACGTCAAAGTGTAAAGGAGGGTGTATTGTTGAACATTTGGATACTGGTTCTCTTATGTTTTTACCAGGATCACAAATTAGTGACAAACCCCTTAAAAACATAGATCATCTTATGAATGAACCACAAAAATTTGCATTAATTAAGTTAGATAAAATCAGAGGAAATGCTTGTGTCTCAAGAAGAGAGATAATTTCAACATTTAAAAAAGAAGATAAAGCAAAAATTATTGAAAAATATAAAGTGGGTGACATAATTAAAGATGCCGAAGTAAAAGGCTATAGCTCTTTTGGATGTTTTTTTAATGTGAATAATGAATTAGATGTTCTGGTTCATTTGCAAGAAATTTCTTATAGTCGTGTTAGTCATCCAGATGAAATATTTAACATAGGTGAAAAACATGATTTAAAAGTCATAAGTGTTGATAAAGAAAAGCTCCAAGTAGGTTGTTCTATTAAACAATTATCTCCTGATCCATTTGAACATATTGAAAACTATGAGTTAAAAAAAATCTATAAAGCTAAAGTTGTAAAGATTATGGACTTTGGTGCATTTTGTGAATTAGAGCCTGGCTTGACAACGTTGTTGCACTCGAGCGAACTTAGTTGGACAAAAAAAAATATTTCTGCAAAAAAAATGTTTAAAGTTGGTGATGAGATTGACTGTGTGATAACCGAGATTGATAAAACGAAAAGGCGTGTTGCAATTTCTCACAAACTTACAAAAGAAAATCCTTTTGAAACTTTTGAAAAAAAATATCCTGTAGGAACTATGGTGAATGGAGAAGTAGTCAATAAAAATGAGTACTCTTTATTCATTAACATAGAAAATTTAGATATAGATGCTTTTTTACATTGTAATGACTTAACTTACTTAGATAATGGTGAGGAAGAATTAAAAAGATTTAATAAAGGTGATAAAATTAGAGTAAAAGTTTTAGAGATTAAAGCTGATGATCAAAAAATAAGGGTAGGTTTTAAACAAACTCAACCAGATCCATTTGACTGGTTTAAGGATAAAAAGGTAAATAGTATAATAACTGTAAAAATTATTTCTACTGACAACAAAGGGTTAATTGTGAAACCTGAGGGATGTGGGATGGATCTAATGATAAAAAAAAGTCAAATAGCAATAAATCCTGCAGATGCTAGATCTTCAAGATTTACAGGTGGAGAAAGAATTGATTGTGCTGTCTCAGAATTAGACTTTAACAAAAGAAAAGTAACCTTAAGTATAAAATTATTAGAGGAATTACAAAAAAAAGAGGCTTTAGAAAAATATGGTTCTGAAGGTTCTGGAAAAAATCTACCTTTTTCAACTCTTTCTGAGGATTTAAACAAAAAAAATAAAAAATAAAATTGGCGATTGTAAAATCAAATCTTTTAAAACAGTTGTCAAAAAACTATCCTAACTTTTTTAAAAAAGATTTAGAGAAGTTTACAAATATAATTCTAAAAGAAATAAAAATTTCTCTAAAACGTGGAGAAAGAGTCGAATTAAGAGGTTTTGGAGTTTTTTCTACTAAAATACAAAAAGCTAGAATATCAAGAAATCCTAAAACAAACAAAAAAATTGATACACCAGAAAAAAAAACAATTCACTTCAAAATGTCAAAAGATTTGTTTAAAATTTTAAATGATGAAAAAAAATAAAATATTTGTTGCTTGTGACAGTACTAATATTTTAAAAATAAAAAAAATCATAAGGGAAACACAAAATACAAAATTAAAGGTTGGATATAAGTTTGGGTTAGAATTTTTAAATTCAAAATATGGAAGAAGCTTCTTATCTAAGTTAAAAAATAAGACTGTATTCGCTGATCTTAAGATTCATGACATTCCAAATACTTGTGTATCAACTATTAAAGCAATTAAAGATTTAAATATAAACTACTTAACTATTCATATAAGTTCTGGTCTGGCGGCATTAAAAGCTTGTAGAAAAATATCTGGAAAAACAAAATTAATAGGTGTCACAACTCTAACCTCATTAAATAACCGATCTTTGAAAGAGATTGGTTACAACAAAAATGTTAAGCGACTAGTATCACATCAAGTAAAACTAGCCAAAAAAGCTAACTTGGATGCTATTGTGTGTAGCGCCCATGAAGTTGAGATTGTTAAAAAATTTTTCAAAAAAGAAATAATTACCCCTGGTATCAGATTTAATACTGGAGCAGAAGACCAAAAAAGGGTCGTTACTCCAAAGCAAGCCTATAAGAATGGGAGTCATTGGCTTGTAATAGGAAGGCCTATAACAAGAGGCAACATCAGGAAAAATATTCAAACATTAATTGACCATTTAAGTCAATGATCAAAAATCTGAAAATTTGTGGGATCTCAGATCCTAAAACATTAAATTATATATTAAATCATCCACATCCACCAGAATTTATTGGTTTCATCACAAATTATAAAAAAAGTAAAAGATATATTCCATATGAAAATTTAAAAAATTTATTAAATGTTAATAAAAAACAAACTAATTTTGTTTCAGTGCTTGTAAGTCCAACTAATAAATTATTAGAGAAAATTAAAAATCTTAATTTTGATTATTACCAACTTTATGATGTTGATCCTATGAGAACTATTAAGATCAAGAATAAATATAAGATTAAAATAATTTCGGCCCTTACAATTTCAAATAAAAATGATGTTGATAGATATAAAGATTATTTAGAAATTTCAGATATAATTCTTTTTGATTCAAAAGGTTACCATAAATCTGAGAGTTTTGATCATAGTCTTTTAGAACAGGTGCCCAACGAGATAAATAAAATGATTGCAGGAAATATTCAAATAGATGATATTCCTAAATTAAAAACTAAAAAATTTATCATTGATTTATCTGGATCGATTGAAAATAATGAGGGTAAAAAAGATATCAATAAAATTGATAGATTATTAAAATTGTTTAAAAAAAATGAAACTTAAAAAGGGAATACCTGTAATAGATCAAGCGGATAAACTTGGATTTTGGGGTGGTAAATTTGGAGGAAACTTTGTACCTGAAACATTGAAAAAACCTATAGAGGATTTGGAAATTCTTTTTAATAAACTTAAAAAAGATAAAAATTTTATAAATGAGAGAGATAAACATTTTAAAGATTGGGTTGGAAGTCCTACTCGTTTTATCAAATTAGAAAATTTAACACAACATGTGGGTGGAGCTCAAATATGGTCTAAAGTTGTATCTGATGCAAATGGAGGTGCACATAAAATTTATAATGCAACTGTCCATTGTTTGCTTGCAAAGCGCTCTGGTAAAAAAGTCATTTGCGGAGACACTGGTGCTGGCTATGCAGGTAAGATGTTAAGTATGGCCGCCAAAAAATTTGGTTTAAAATGCAAAATTTTCATGGGTGCAAAAGATATTAAAAGGCAGCAGCCAAATGTAAAAGCGATAAAAAAAAATGGAGCCGAAGTCATTCCTGTATATTCTGGTAGTCAAACTCTAGTAGATGCAGTCTCTGAGTGCATGCGATACTGGGTTGCTAATTGTGATAAAGTTGCCATGTGTGTTGGTAGCACAGTTGGTCCAGCTGTCTTTGTTCGTATCTGTGGATGGAGCACAAGTCAAATATCCAGAGAACTTAAAATTCAATTATTTACTGAGTTTGGGTCAGTTCCTAAAAAACTTAAGCTTTATAATTGTGTTGGAGGAGGCAGTTCTAGTTTTGGATTCTGGAATGAGTTTATGGATTACGATAAAAAACAATGTGAATTTATTGGCGTGGAAGCTGGCGGACCTGCAAAAAGTAAAAAACATGCAGCACCACTAACATATGGATCTAAAATAGGAATTCTTCATGGTGCAGCTCAATATGTTAATCAAAATACTGAGGGTCAAATAGAGGAAACTGAGTCAATTTCTGCTGGACTAGATTATCCTGGTATTTCTCCATTACATTGTTTCCTTAAGGATTCAAAAAGAGCAAGATATACTGCAGCAAGTGATGAAGAGGCTTTACGAGCATATAAAATGGTAACAAAATTTGAGAAATTAAGACCTTCCTTGGAACCGAGTCATGCTTTCTCAGTTGCAATAGCAGAGTCAAAAAGATTTAGTAAAGATACGATTGTTGTAGTCAATAGTTGTGGGGATGCTTACAAAGATCGAGGAATTATAGAGAAAAGATTGGGAAAAAAATATGTCTAATCCAATCAGTTATGCATTTAAAAAAGCCAAAAATGAAAATAGGCCTGCCTTATTAACTTATACTGTAGCTGGAGATAGTTCAAAAAAACAATCATTAGAAATATTAAAATCAATCTCAAAAAAAGTTGATATATTAGAAATTGGTGTTCCTCACAACACTCCAGTCGCTGATGGAAGTCAAATTCAAACAAGCTCATATAGAGCGATCAAAAACGGAATTAAAGTTAATGATATTTTTAAAATCGTAAAAAATTTTAGAAAATTTGATAAAAATAAACCAATTATATTGATGGGATATTATAATATGATCTTTCAATATGGAGAAAATGAATTTTTAAGAAAATGCAAAATTTCAGGTGTAAATGGGTTAATAGTTGTAGATTTACCTTGGCCAGAAAACAAGAAATTTGCACGTAAATGTAAAAAAAAATCAATATTTTTTATTCAACTTTTATCACCGACTACAACTAAAAATAGATTAAAAAAAATAATCAAAGACTCCCACGAAATGATTTATTTCATATCAATGCTTTCTACTACTGGAGGAAAGCTTAAAGTTTCCTCTAGAGAAATATTGTCTAAGTATGATAAAATAAAAAAAATCAACTCAAAAAAA
>CABZDW010000001.1 GCA_902524545.1 uncultured Pelagibacteraceae bacterium | reverse complement strand
TTTTCAAATTTCTTATTCCCATTCTCATCAACTGTTTCAAATCTTGATATAATTGTGTTATGAACTTTTAGTTGTCCAGAAGACAAGGCAAATTCTATTTGGTCTGCATTTAAAAAATATCCTGCTGGTTTATCAGTTAACGGGTCTTGAGATAAGTAATAAATTCCTAAAATCATATCCTGACTTGGAACAATAATTGGTTTACCATTTGATGGTGATAAAATATTATTTGTTGATAGCATCAATATTCTTGCCTCTAATTGAGCTTCTAGACTTAATGGAACATGTACTGCCATTTGATCTCCATCAAAGTCTGCATTGAAGGCTGCACATGTTAATGGGTGTAACTCAATAGCATCTCCCTCTATCAATTTAGGTTCAAAAGCTTGGACTCCTAATCTGTGAAGCGTTGGTGCCCTGTTCAATAAAACCGGATGTTCTCTTACAATTAACTCTAAAGCATCCCAAACAGCATTTGTTTCTTTTTCAACAAGTTTTTTTGCTTGTTTGATTGTTGAGGCTAATCCCAATTTATTTAATCTCGCATATAGAAAAGGTTTAAATAACTCTAATGCCATTTTTTTTGGTAATCCACACTCATGCAATTTTAGATCTGGTCCAACAACAATGACAGATCTTCCAGAATAATCTACACGCTTACCTAAAAGATTTTGTCTAAATCTACCTTGTTTACCCTTCAGCATTTCTGCTAAAGATTTTAATGGTCTTTTACCAGTTCCAGTAATTACTCTTCCTCTTCGACCATTGTCAAATAAAGCATCAACAGACTCTTGTAACATTCTTTTTTCATTTCTCACAATAATGTCAGGAGCTTTTAGATCCATTAATCTTTTTAAACGATTATTTCTGTTGATAACTCTTCTGTATAAATCATTTAAATCTGAAGTAGCAAATCTACCACCATCCAAAGGAACTAAAGGTCTAAGTTCAGGTGGTATTACGGGAACAACTGTCATGATCATCCACTCTGGTTTTTGACCTGTATCAATAAAAGATTCTATTAATTTTAACCTTTTAATAGCTCTTTCCTCATTAACTTTTGATTTTGTCTCTTTAATGAAACTAACTAAATTTTTCTTTTCTAATTCTAAATCAAGACTCTTAAGCATTTCAAGAACTGCTTCAGCTCCAATTCCAGCAGAAAAAGCTTCCTCGCCGAACTCATCTTGATATTTTGCTAATTCCTCCTCATTTAATAGCTGATTTTTTTTCAGTCCAGTTAAGCCAGGCTCGATTACAATGAAATTTTCAAAATAAAGAACTCTCTCAATTTCTTTCAATTTCATATCCACTGCCAAAGCTATTCTGCTAGGTAATGATTTTAAAAACCAAATATGTGCCACTGGAGTGGCAAGATTAATATGACCCATTCTCTCTCTACGAACATTTGATTTTGTTACTTCAACTCCACATTTTTCACAAATTATTCCTCTGAATTTCATTCTCTTGTATTTTCCACACAAACATTCATAGTCCTTAATAGGACCAAATATTCTGGCACAAAATAATCCGTCTTTTTCTGGTCTAAAAGTTCTATAGTTGATCGTCTCAGGTTTTTTTATTTCACCATATGTCCATGATTTAATTTTCTCTGGGCTAGCTAATGAAATTTTTATACTATTAAAATTCTGAGCTTCAGATATCTCGGAATTTTTAAATAAATCTGTTAATTCTTTTTTCATAATTAATTTAATTCCACATTTAATGCCAAAGATTTTATTTCTTTTACTAATACGTTAAAAGATTCTGGTATACCAGACTCGAAATTTTCTTCACCTTTAACAATTGTCTCATAAACTTTAACTCTTCCAGCCACATCGTCAGATTTTACAGTCAATATTTCCTGTAGGGTGTATGATGCACCGTAAGCTTCAAGAGCCCAAACTTCCATTTCACCAAATCTTTGACCACCCAATTGCGCTTTACCTCCTAATGGTTGTTGTGTAACTAAGCTGTAAGGTCCAGTAGATCTTGCGTGAATTTTATCTTCCACCAAGTGATGTAATTTAAGCATATAGATAATCCCAACTGTTACAGGTCTGTCAAATTTTTCTCCTGTTCTTCCATCCCACAGGAAAGTTTGTCCAGAGCCTGGTAATTTTGCTAATTCTAGCATGTCTGTAACATCTCTTTCTTTTGCTCCGTCAAATACTGGAGTTGATATTGCTATTCCATTTTGAAGATTTGCGCACAAATCCTCAAACTCTGTTTTATTTAGCTTATCAACTTTTTGATTATAAATTTCTTCGCCATAAACAGATTTTAAGAAATTTGTAATCTTTTCAGTTTTTTCCAACTTTTTTTGATTTTCATTGACTAGATTTTTTACTTGTTCTCCAAATTCTTTACATGCCCAGCCTAAGTGTGTCTCTAAAATCTGTCCTACGTTCATACGACTCGGAACCCCTAATGGATTTAAAACAATATCAACAGGTCTTCCATCTTCTCTGTAAGGCATGTCTTCAACTGGAACGATCTTACTAACCACTCCTTTGTTGCCATGTCTTCCTGACATTTTATCACCTGGTCTTAGCCTTCTTTTAATTGCAACAAAAACCTTAACCATTTTCATAACGCTTGGTAAAAGGTCGTCACCACTTCTAATCTTTAGAACTTTATCCTCAAATCTCTCAATAATATCTTGATCAGCTTTATTATATTGATCTTTTAATTGAGCTATTGCAGCATCATTTTTTGAATTTCCATCCGTGATTTTAAAAACATCAGTGATTGAAAGACTATTAATGGCGTCAAAGTCAAGTTTTGCACCTATATCTATATTTTTTATTTTTTTTGTTAGAGATGAGCCTGATAAAATTTGAGATGCTCTTTGCTTAATACTTCTTTCTAAAATTTCCTCCTCAACAATTTTATCTTGTTGAACTTGTTCAATCTCAGCTCGCTCGATTGTTATAGATCTTTCATCTTTTTCAATACCATGTCTATTGAAAACTTTTACATCGACTACTGTTCCACTACTTCCTCTGGACATTCTTAAAGACGTATCAGTTACGTCTATTGCTTTTTCACCAAATATTGATCTTAATAACTTTTCTTCAGGTCCTGAAGCTGAATCACCTTTGGGCGTAACTTTACCAACTAAAATGTCTCCAGCATTTACCTCTGCCCCAATATAGACTATACCAGACTCATCAAGATTTTTTAAAGCTTCCTCGTTTACATTTGGAATATCTCTTGTAATTTCTTCCTCACCTAATTTAGTATCTCTTGCCATTATTTCATACTCAACAATGTGTACAGAAGTGAATACATCATCTGTGACACATCTTTCTGAAATCAAAATTGAGTCCTCAAAATTGTATCCTTGCCAAGGCATAAATGCGACTGTAACATTTTTTCCTAAAGCTAATTCACCTAGTCTGGTCGACGGGCCATCAGCAATAATATCACCAGTTTTGACTGTATCTCCTACTCTAACCAATGGTCTTTGATTAATACAGGTATTTTGATTAGATCTTTTAAATTTTTGAAGATTGTATATATCAACACTAGATTTGGTAAAATCTGTTTCCTCAGTTACCTTGACAACAATTCTTTTGCCGTCAATTTTATCAACTATTCCCTCTCTTTTTGCTACGATTGTTACACCTGAATCAAGAGCAACATCGCTCTCAATTCCTGTTCCAACAAGTGGGGCCTCTGGTTTTAACAATGGAACAGCTTGTCTCATCATATTTGATCCCATCAGAGCTCTGTTTGCATCGTCATTTTCTAAAAAAGGAATTAAAGATGCTGCTACTGATACTAATTGTTTAGGGGATACATCAATGAAATCTATAATTTCAGGTTTTGACAACAAAAAGTTTAAATTTTGTCTGCAAGACACAAGTTCCTCAACAATCTTATTATTTTTATCTAGTTTTGTATTTGCTTGTGCTATTGTGTATTTGGTCTCTTCCATTGCAGATAGATACTCGACCTTTTCTTGAACTACTCCATCTTTAACTCTTTTGTAAGGACTTTCGATAAATCCATATTTGTTAATTTTGGCGTAAGTAGATAAACTATTAATCAAACCAATATTTGGTCCCTCTGGTGTTTCAATTGGACATATTCTGCCATAATGGGTGGGATGAACGTCACGCACTTCGAAGCCAGCTCTCTCTCGAGTTAAACCACCAGGTCCTAATGCTGATACTCTTCTTTTATGAGTTATTTCAGATAAAGGATTTGTTTGATCCATAAATTGAGATAGCTGTGAACTCGCAAAAAAATCTTTCAATGAAACAGTGAGTGGTTTTGCGTTAATTAAATCTTGTGGCATTGCTGACTCAATATCAAGAGTAGTCATTTTTTCTTTAATTGCTCTTTCCATCCGATAAACACCAATCCTGGCTTGATTTTCGACTAGCTCTCCAACTGATCGAACACGTCTATTACCCAGATGGTCAATATCATCTACTTCGTCCTTACCATCCCTAAGATCAAGCATTTTATGGATTATTGCAATGATGTCATCATTTCTTAAAATTGTAATTTTATCTGAACACTCTAAGTTCAATCTAGAATTCATTTTTACTCTACCAACATCAGATAAGTCATATCTATCAGAGCTAAAAAATAAATTATTAAATATTTGGGTTGCTATTTCAATTGTCGGTGGTTCACCAGGTCTTAGCATTTTGTAAATTTCAGTAATTGCCTCGTCTTTAGTATTATTTTTATCATTAAATATTGTAGTTAATAAATAGCCACCTTTGTTGATTGAGTTAGTAACAGAAATATCAAGAGTGTAAATTTTTGCGTCTAATATTTGTTGAATGACAGTCTCATTTAACTCAGTTCCAGTTTTAAATGTACCACCTTCATCATCGCTTATCTTAATATCTGTATGTAAAAATTTTCCATACAGAGACTCTTTTGATACTAAAATATTTTTTAAACCATCATTTGATAGTTTTTTTGCATTTAAATAATTTATCTTATCACCTAATTTAATTACAACTTTTCCTGTGTTTGCATTAATAACTTCTTCCGAAAAATTTTTTGCTCTATAATTTTCTGGATTAAATTTTGTTTTCCATTTTTGAGAATTCGTATCATAAGTAAACTTTTCATTTTCATAAAACTCATTTGCAATGTCTGATTTAGTGTAACCTAATGCAAGCAATAAAGATGAGGCAAGGATTTTCTTTTTTCTATCGATTTTAAAATATAAAAAGTCTTTTACATCATATTCGAAATCTAACCATGAGCCTCTGTTTGGGATTACACGGCAATTAAATAATAATTTACCACTTGCATGAGTTTTACCTTTGTCATGATCAAAAAATACTCCAGGACTTCTATGCATTTGGTTTACAACAACTCTTTGCACTCCATTAGTTATAAAAGTTCCACTGTTTGTCATCATGGGAACTTCTCCCATATAAACCTCTTGTTCTTTTGCAGATAAAATATCTTTGGTATTATTTTCCTGATCAATCTCGTATACAACTAACCTAAGTGTACATTTTAAAGCTGAAGAGTAAGTCAATCCTCTAGCAATGCATTCTTCAACATCAAATTTTGGTTTTTCTAATCTATATGAGACATATTCTAAAGTCGCCTTGTCATTAAGATCCTCAATTGGAAAAATACTTTTAAAAACTCTGTCAAAACCTTTCGTTAATTCTAAACTTTCAGTATTAAAATCTGTTAATTCTTTATAAGAATTTTTTTGAACTTCAATCAAGTTGGGAATTGATAAACTTTCTTTAAGTTTACCGAAACTTTTTCTGATATTTTTTTTTTCAGTAAAAGATATTTGCATCTATGTTTAAGACTGATTAATTAAATTAACCAGAGCTAAAAAATTCCTTATTAATTTATTTAAGTTCTACTTTAGCGCCTGCAGCCTCTAACTTAGCCTTTATTTCCTCAGCTTCTTTTTTAGGCACACCAGTTTTCACTTCTTTAGGTGCACCTTCGACTAAATCTTTAGCTTCTTTAAGGCCTAGAGAAGTTGCTGCTCTTACTTCTTTAATAACGTTAATTTTTTTATCACCTGCAGAAACTAACATGATGATAAAATCATCTTTCTCTTCTGCTGCTGCTGCGGCACCGGCTGCTGCTGGAGCTGCAGCTGCCATTGGGGTAACACCCCATTTTTCCTCTAATTGTTTAGAAAGATCTGCTGCTTCAGCAACAGTCAAATTAGATAAATCTTCTATAATTTTATTTAGGTCAGGCATTTTTTACTCTTTGGGTTGGGTTTCAGAATTTTCTGAGGGTAAATTACTCATTTTTTCCGATCGTGCAAGTAAAATACTGACTAATTTTGATGCAGAAGCATTCAGAATTCCTACAATATTTGCTCTTGCTTCGTCTAAGGTTGGTAAACTAGCTACATTTAATACTCCAGCTTGATCTAGAACCTCTTTATCCATGATTCCACCAATAAGCTTAAGATTCTCATTATCCTTGGCAAATTTTGATAAAATTCTTGCTGACATAATAGCGTCCTCTCCAAATGCTACTGCAGTTGGACCAGTAAATAAGTTTGATAAATCTTTACATTTAGTTTTTTCCAAAGCTAATTTTGTAATTCTATTTTTAGTAATTTTAAAAACTATACCATGCTCTCTCATTTTTGATCTTAATTCATCAAGTTGAGGCATTGTTAAACCCTGATAGTGAGTTACCATAACTGCTTTGCTATTTTCAAATTGTGCAGTCATTTCACTTATATAATTTTTTTTCTGTTCTTTGTTCATCATAACTAGTTAAATACTTTTTCCTAATTTTAATTTATATGAGACACCCATCGTTGAAGTTATAAATGCTGACTTAATTAACTCACCCTTAACCGTATTGTTAGACTTTTCTTTTTCAAAAGTTTCAATAATTGCATTATAATTTTTAATTAGTTTAACATCAGCAAAAGATTTTTTACCAATATTCACACCAATATTTCCATCTTTATCATTTCTTAATTCTGCTTGACCTGATTTTGCATCTGATACTGCGGTCTTTAAATCCTCAGTTACAGAACCAAGTTTTGGGTTGGGCATTAAACCCTTCGGACCAAGCACTTTACCTAATTTAGATAATTTAACCATCATTGAAGGTGTACAAATTAATTTTTCAAAATTAATTTCTCCATTTTTAATTTTTTCAATAAAATCATCACCACCAACGATATCTGCACCAGCTGCTTTTGCATCAGCTGATTTTGCATCTTCACAAACTACTGCTACTTTTACTTTTTTTCCAGAGCCACCTGGAAGATTTACCACAGTTCTAATATTAATTTCATTTTTTTTTTGTTTGATATTAATTTGGAAACTTAAATCAATAGACTCATCAAATTTTGTCGTACAATTTTTTTTAATTGTAGGAATTAATTTTTCAATAATTTCTGCAGGTAATTCTGATGTTTTATCTGGTAGTTTTTTAAATCTTTTTGACATCATTATTCTTTTACTTCAATTCCCATAGATCTCGCTGAGCCTGCAATAATTTTTACAGCTTGCTCTAAATCTACCGCGTTTAAATCACTCATTTTTTGTTTAGCGATTTCCTCTGCTTGTTTTTTTGTAATAGAGGCTACAATATTTCTTCCTGGTTCTTGTGAACCACTTTTTAATTTTGCTGCCTCTCTTATAAAAAATGAAGCAGGTGGTGATTTTATCTTAAAATCAAATTTTTTATCTTTATAAACAGTAATTTCCACTGGAACAGGTTTACCCGCTAAAGTTTTTGTTTTGTCATTAAAAGCTTTACAAAATTCCATTATATTAACTCCACGTTGACCTAAAGCTGGACCAACTGGTGGAGCCGGATTAGCCTGACCACCTTTAATTTGTAATTTTATAAATCCACTTATCTCTTTTTTTACTGCCATTAACTTATTTTCTCCACTTGATTATATTCTAATTCAACTGGTGTCGGTCTTCCAAATATAGAAACTGAAACTTTTAATCTTGACTTCTCTTCATCAATTTCCTCAACCATTCCACTAAATGAAGCAAATGGTCCATCTACAACTTGGACTTTTTCGCCAACGCTGTACTCTATACCAGATTTTGGCTGAGCTACACCATCTTTTATTTGACCTAAAATCTTTTCTATCTCTTTGTCAGATACTGGAACAGGTATACCTTTTGTTCCTAAAAAACCGCTTACTCTCTTTATATTTTTAATCATATGATAAATGCTGTTGTCCATTTCACTCTTAATAAGAACATAACCAGGAAAATATTTTTTTTTTCTTTGAACTCTTTTGCCTCTTTTAACCTCAGTAACATCATGTGTCGGAACAATTATTTCATCAAATTTATCTGAAATTTTTGCTTTTTCTGCCTCCTCCTTTATTAAACCAGCAACTTTATTTTCAAAGCTTGAATGTGATTGAACTATGTACCAGTTTTTCATTATAAACTCATTTTAAGCAAAAGTTCTAAGAAAAATTTTAAAACCTGATCAAGCAAAAGAAAAAATAATGACATTACGACAGCCATAGCAAACACCATTAAAGCACCTTGTATCGTTTCCTTACCTGTAGGCCAACTAACTTTAAAAGCCTCTTGTTTTACCTCTTGGATAAATTTAATCGGGTTTTTCATAATTTAATCTAGTTTAATAAGTTGGCAGGAGCGGAGGGACTCGAACCCTCAGCCTCCGGTTTTGGAGACCGGCGCTCTACCAATTGAGCTACACTCCTATATAGAGTTTACTCTATAATTTTGGTTACAACTCCAGCTCCTACAGTTCTACCACCTTCTCTGATTGCAAAGTTCAGTTTTTCTGACATTGCAATGGGAGTTATTAATTTAACTGTAAATTTAGCATCATCACCCGGCATAACCATTTCAGTGCCTGCTGGTAATTCAACTTCACCTGTAACATCTGTAGTTCTAAAATAAAATTGTGGTCTGTATTTTGTAAAAAATGGAGTATGCCTGCCACCCTCCTCTTTCTTTAATACATAAGCTTGTGCTTCAAATTTCGTATGAGGTGTTACTGAACCAGGTTTACAAAGAACTTGTCCTCTTTCAATATCAGTTCTTTCTACCCCTCTTAAAAGAACACCAACGTTATCTCCTGCTTCACCAGAATCTAACAGTTTTCTAAACATTTCTACACCTGTACAAACAGACTTTTTTGTTTCTCTGATACCAATTATTTCAATCTCGTCACCAGTTTTCAATACACCAGATTCAACTCTCCCAGTTGCAACTGTACCTCTTCCAGAAATAGAAAATACATCTTCCACAGGCATTAGGAAATCTTTATCTTTCGGTCTGTCTGGTTGTGGAATAAATTCATCAACATTTTTCATTAATTCTAAAATTGATTTTTTTCCTATCTCTTCATCTCTTCCCTCAACGGCAGCGAGTGCAGAACCTTTTGCTATTGGAGTTTTGTCACCTGGAAATTTGTATGACGTTAACAATTCTCTTATTTCCTCCTCAACAAGATCTATCATTTCTTTATCATCCACTTGGTCTACTTTATTTAAGTATACACAAATAGCAGGAACTCCAACTTGTCTAGCTAAAAGTATATGCTCTCTTGTTTGTGGCATTGGTCCATCTGCAGCGTTTACAACTAAGATTGCTCCATCCATTTGTGCTGCACCAGTAATCATATTTTTTACATAATCAGCATGTCCTGGACAATCTACGTGAGCATAATGTCTTTTTTCAGTCTCATATTCTACATGAGCAGTAGATATAGTAATACCTCTCTCTTTTTCTTCCGGGGCTTTATCAATTTGATCATATGCGATAGCTTGTGCGCCACCAGTTTCAGACAAAACTTTAGTGATAGCTGCCGTTAATGTTGTCTTTCCATGATCGACATGACCAATTGTACCGATGTTACAATGTGGTTTATTTCTTACAAATTTTTCTTTTGACATTACTTTTAATCCTCACTTTTAAATTTTAAATTTATTTTCTTGGAGCGGGTAAAGGGAATCGAACCCTTACATCCAGCTTGGAAGGCTAGCGTTCTACCATTGAACTACACCCGCACAACCCCAAGAGTAACACTCCAGTATTATTTGAAACATATTGAATGGTGGAGGGGGAAAGATTCGAACTTTCGAAGACCGAAGTCAACGGGTTTACAGCCCGCCCCATTTGACCGCTCTGGAACCCCTCCCTTAGGGGAAGTGTCCCCTTGTTCAATAAAGCTTCAAACAACATGGGTTTTATATATTTTATTTATCCAAATGCAATACGTGATTTATTGAGAAAATATTCATAAAAACGTGTAAAACATAGGTTAATTTATGAATAAATCGCCATTTTTCATTGTTGGTCAACATGCAGTAATTGAGGCACTAAAAAATCCAAAAAGAAAAGTTTTGAGAGTTTTTTTAACGGAGGAAAGTAAGAAAAATATACATAGAAAAAATCCAAATAAAAATCTTTTGGAAAATGTTAAAATTTATTTTAAAACAAAAAAGGAACTAGATAAGTATACAACTAAAGAAAATTTACTGCACCAAGGTTACGTTGCAGAAATAGAGCATCTTGAAAAACCAATCTTAAAAGAATTTATAAAGAGACAAAATAATATTACTTTAGTTTGTTTGGATGGAGTTACGGATGCTAGAAATATTGGTGCACTCATAAGAAGTGCAGTATCATTTAATATTGATGGACTTATTATAAAAGAAAGACATTTTCCGAGTGAAAGTAAGTTGATGTATAAAGCGGCTAGTGGATCAATAGAATACTTAAATATATTCGAAGTATCAAACATTAATTCAACATTAAAAAATTTAAAAGATAAAAATTTCTGGGTTTATGGTTTTGATGGTGATGGCAAGAAGGATTTTACTAAAATAGATTGGAAAGGAAATAATATACTTTTGTTTGGGTCTGAGGGTTCTGGGATGCACTTACATACATCTAAATATGCTGACTATTTAGTAAAAATTAGTATTAATAAAAAAATTGAAAGCTTAAATATATCTAATAGCGCTGCTATTGTATTTCATTATCTAAATTTTCTAAAAAAAATTTAGCAATTAGTCTTCAAAACATTGAAAAGTAAAATGAATTTTTCTCCATTAAATTTTACACAATGATTTATGTAATCAACTTTTTTAAAATCTAAAAATTTATCATCTTTATCCAAAACAATTATATCAGGATTATTCAATAAATTGTAATTTTGGTATCTTTTCAAAAGTCTATTCAGTTCATCTAAAGGTAATATTGATTGTTGGTGTAAGAGTGGTGAGCTATTCTTTATATCTAAAGATTCTTCTGAAGTAAATTTTTTACTATCATTATAAGTTATTAAAGAATTAGCTTGATATTTGTAAAAAAAAATTTTTGCAAAATCATGATTCATATACCTCCAATTTTCTTTTTTATTTCTTATAAATTCGTAAAAATTTTTTTCATCTTGATTTAAAACTTTAAAAGAAGAAATTAAATCATTTTCAAGCATATAATCTTTTTTTGAAGTAAATAAACCATTAAGTAAATTGATATATTTGAATTCATTTAATATTGACCATATCATAAGATTTGTATCGAATGTTAATATACTAGATTCTTTAATTCTGAAATTCTTATTGATTTCACTAATAACCAATTGAAATTCTTTTCTTTCAATATCCATTTTTTTTTCTAAACTATAATCTTTATTTTTATTAAAATCATACATTAGATAATATGAAAACAATATTGGTGTGATTAATATAAAAAATAAATCCTTAAATTTTTTATTAATATTTTTAAATAAAATTGTTGATAACAATAATAAATGAATTGAAAGTGTTAAGATAATCAAATTGATGAAGTGATAAAGGACACAAGTCTTATTGGTTAGGATTATAAAAATAATTGGTGCTATTATTGATGAAATGAGAACCGAAAATGAAACATTTAAAACATTATTAAATTTTTTAAAATATTGATTAATAAAAATTTGACTAATGCCCAAAATTAATATCAAAAATATAAATTTGTCAAAAATAATTTTACTAAAAATATGCTTAAGTAATATTTTTTTTTCATCTAATCCAATTTCGAAAGTACATACTCTTTTTGTATATTCCGTTTCGTGAAAGTGCAGATTTATTAAAAACGGGGTTACTATTATCAAAAAAATAGATAAAGAAAGTAATATTGGCTTTATGTTCTTTTTAATTTCTAAATAAACTTTTGATTTAAATTTAAAAAAAAGAATAGTGATAAAAGTTAATACCTCAATAACAAAATGATAATAAAAACTTGATAAACTTAAAGCAGCAATAGATCCTATAAAGATCAAATATTTATAAGAGAAAAAATTTTTATTTAACATTTTAACCAATATTAAAAAAAAGGAAAAAAAATATAAATTTGAAACCATTGGTCTTGGAACACGAAAATTATATATATTATCTGCAAAAATTTTAAGTGGTTGCACATCATAAAAATTTAGGGATTTAATAAGTAATGGTGATAAAAAAATTATAATACTAACTGCAATGGAAAGTAGATTATTATTGAAAATAAAATTTAATAAATTTGTAAAAATATACAGAAATACAAATAAACATATGAATTCTAAAATAATAAAAGATTTTAACCCTAATATTTTAAAAAAAATAGCGTGCCAAATTATTCCACCTAAAGGTAATTGAATTATTCTAAGATTTTCGACATTTGGATCGAAAGAATATGAAAGATTTAAATCGGATAAAAATTTAATTAACGTATAGTAATATTTTCCATCAGTAATACTCTCAAAAATAATCTTTGTTTCTAAACTTTCTTTAAAAAAATAATATGAAATTATCCATTTAGTTAGGATTATCAAAAAAGAGAAAAGTATAAGAATTGTGTTTTTTGATAATTTCAACATCTTAGTAATTATATTGTATAAATACTATTTATAATATTCAGCTATAATTACATACTAAAAATGATTGATTATTTTAATTTATTCTTTATTAGTTTTCTTTTAGCCCTTGTAGCTCAGCTGGTAGAGCAATTGATTTGTAATCAATAGGTCCGCGGTTCGAATCCGTGCGGGGGCACCACCACTCTTACTTTTTGATCAAAATAATTTATGCAAAGACTATTCTTACGACAATAAGTGTTGTCAGATTGTTGTCAGATTGTTGCCAAATCAACTAGTCATTATAATTTATTTAACAAACTGGCTGTAAAAAGCTTTTCTCGTATTCTTTGTTCTTATTAATTTCTTAAGATCTCTTCCAACCATCCAGCACTCTATATAAACAGTGCCTTTTGTAATTAGTTCACCAAGTTGTTGTTTCTTTAAGGGTCTTCTGTTCGGATTTGAAAATTTTACTTTGTTAGCATTAGCAAAAGTTTTTAAAACTGATGACTTCACTGCAAAATTAAAACTTTCAACATTTTCTCCTTGCAACTTAGACACAGCTACACCGACAACATTTCCTTTTTCATTTATTATAGGGCCTCCACTATTTCCAGAATTTAATGCAGCGTCAGTTTGAAACTCAGAATAATTATCACCTATTCCTGCTAGAGCTGTAACTGTTCCACTTGTTGCTTTTATAGCGGCACTCACCTTTTTGCCTAGAGGATATCCTGCAACAATTACATCCTCGAGTAATTGCGCATCTTCATTTGAAACTGAATAAAATTTATCAGGTCTTATGTTCGCCTTAATAATTGCAAGATCATTATTTTTATCTATAGCCAATTTATTTGCCTCAATTTCTTTACCTTTGTAAATGATCTTTATTGGTTTACATTTGTCGATGACATGATGATTTGTAATCATTAAGCCACTTTTAGATATAAAGAAACCTGTTCCTGATGATGCAGCATAAAGTTTATTATTATCAATGCCACCAATCTCTTCCTCCATGTTATTCATGTATGCATAAGCTTTCTTAAAACCAGTGCAATTAGCGTTCCATTTAAAAAAAGATCTCTTAAATTCTACATATCCATTGTACCGACCTGATATTAAAGATATGTCTCCATTAAATCCTTTAAATTTAAAATCATTACCAACATATGGTTTTGTAGAAATTTTTAATGCTCGTGTTGTTGCTGAAAAGTTATCACCAATATAAACACCATCTCTACCAGCTGGATAATTTGTAGAAATCGATCTTAAAGCATGAGGTTTTCCATCAACTACTAAAAATTCAAAATCTTCATAGAAACTTTCAACATCTTCTCCACCAACATAAACAGACTTTCCTGTACCTGAGCAACTAATGTTGAATGTTTTTCTCTCCCCTAATAGTGCAGAATAGGCGTTTGTTGAAATAAACAAACCCAGAACCACGATCCCTAAAAGTTTTTTCATTACCAAAATTCTACCATTGTTGCCAGATTGTTGCCAAGTGAAAAGTATTTCAAGATTATTGTTGCAAACAAATGTTTATTTAAACTTTAGCAATTGATTTGTAATCAATAGGTCCGCGGTTCGAATCCGTGCGGGGGCACTACAATTATTGTTTTTCATAAAGATAGGCATGAACTAATCTAGTTTTTTTTTCATCAATTGTTTTGAAATTATCTTTTTTAATTGTTTTACAACTAAAATTTACTTCCGGCATGTAACATAAGAACCAGAAACTACTAATATTTTCATTTAGATTTTTAAACTCGTAAAAATTTAATTTTTCCTTAATATTTGGCTTAATATTTTCCAAATAACTCATGATGAAAATTGAGGTTCCTCTAGGATTATATAAAACAACATTATTATTGTTACTTTTCTTAATTTGTTTTAAAATTAAATTAAATTCTGGTTTAGTGTTGGGTCTTTGAAAAATCTCTATTATGTGGTTTCCTAGTGTCAATAAAATTAATATTGAAATTAATACTCGTCTTAAATAATTGTTAATTAATTCGTTAAGTAAACAAGATATAAGTACCAATATTGGTATTAAAATAAAAATAATATATCGGTCATGTAAAACTGGTGTTTTTAAAATTCCATAAAGTAAAGGTATTAAATATGAAAAAAATATTAAGATCAAAAAAAACAAGTAATTGTTGTTTTCTAAAAATATTTTCCTCCAACATTTTATAATAAGGAATGTTAATAATAATAGATAGAAATACCCCATAATTTTAGAGCCAAAAAATCTTGGAAAATATAGCCCATCCAACACATTGATTATATCAGATGATAACTCGTAATTATCAAATGAAATTTGAAACAAAATATATTTATAATTAAATAATATATAAAAAATACAAATAAATATAACTGAGATGTAAAACTGATTATACTTATCTTTAAACAAAATATATTTGTAAGATATAAAAAAAATCTGTGAAGAAAAAATAATCAAAGAAAATGGATTTGTAGAGTAGTTTATTGCAGAAAAAATTATAAAAAAAATTATATTTTTTTTGTTGTTTTCCAAATTATTTAATAATTTTAGAAAAAAATAAATATTTAAAGCGCTAGTTAGTAATAACAATGAATATGGTCTAACTTCTTGTGAATACTTTATTGTATAAATACTTAAGCAAGCAAGTAAGGTTGTTAATAAAAATGTTTCACCTTTTTTAACTTCTAAAGTGATAGGTCCAATAATTATAAGAAATAATGAACCAAATATAAGTGGTAAATATCTTGCAATTTCAGGATTATAACTAAATACATCTAAAAAATATTTCAGAACTAAATTAAAAAGTATTGGGTTATGATAGTCATATTTATGTCTTTCGACTGTTTCATTCCATGACAATTCTGGCTCAGCTATCCAAAATGATTGCATTTCATCTAACCAAAAATCTTCAAAATTAATTTGATATAAGATGGTGAAAATTCCAGTTATAACAAAAAAAAAATATGAGAAACTTTTTTTAGTTTTAAGGTGGTTCAACATAAACTAGATTTACTAAGAGGTTTCTCTTCTCAATTGCTCAATTTTAATTTTTTTTTGAAGACTTCTATTTTTATCGTACATAAGATTAAATTTTATACTATGGTTAGTTTTAACAATAACGTCTTTAGCATTTCTTACTTCAATATTATCTGCTACTGCACTTATTGGTCTTTTTTTGGGATTTAAATTTTTAATAATTATTTTTGATTTATGACTTACTACTTTTCCTTTCCACCCTCTGGGTCTAAACGGACTTATGGGAGAAATAGATAACTTTTCTGAGTTTAAATTGAGTATTGGTCCACGCACAGATAAATTATATGCGGTGCTTCCAGCTGGTGTTGAAACAAGGACACCATCTGAGACTAATCTTTTTATAACTTGTTTTGAACCATGATTTATCGACAATGAAGCAGCTTGTCTACTCTGTCTTAGGATAGAAACCTCATTAATTGCTAAATATTTTCTTATTTGATTTTTATTGTTTTTTACAATCATTTCTAATGGAGAAATAGAAATCACATTAGATTTATATAGATTTTTAATTATAGTTTTTGATGAAAATTTATTCATTAAAAAACCATAATTGCCAGAATTAATTCCATAAAAAAAATTTTTTGTTTTTTTATATTTTTTTAATGTCTTAAGCATAAATCCATCCCCGCCAACAACAATAATGATATTAGATTTTAGAGGTTTAAACTTATTGAATATTTTTATTAAGAGGTTTTTAAT
Source organism: uncultured Pelagibacteraceae bacterium (assembly GCA_902524545.1). Classification (GTDB taxonomy): domain Bacteria; phylum Pseudomonadota; class Alphaproteobacteria; order Pelagibacterales; family Pelagibacteraceae; genus Pelagibacter. The sequence continues at coordinate 125,820 of CABZDW010000001.1, read as the reverse complement.
TTTTTGTGACTTTGAATTTTTATCAGAAATAATTTGTATTTTTTTCATTTAATGGTGCCCTCGGCCAGACTCGAACTGGCACTCCGCAAGCGGCAAGGATTTTAAGTCCTTTGTGTCTACCAATTTCACCACGAGGGCATTAATGAATTTCATGAGTGTTTATGCTAATATTTATAATTGAACAAGTCTAATAAGTAAAATTTTTTTATTTTATCTCCCTGGCTACTAGTCTCCTACTAGTTATCCTATAAAGTCCTATACAAGTGGTTTATAAAATAATTGCTTTATATCTTTAACATTATCACTTTCGTGAGTTGATATATTTAATAAAAATCTTGCTAATAAAAACCATCCAAAAATAGGTCCCATGAGTGTAAGCATTATTATTCTATTTAAAGTTTTGGTAGTAACATCTGGTACAAATTTCTTAACAGCTAACATAAATTGTTCTCTATCAATATTTTCTTTGAAATAATGCACAAAAAATGGAAATAAGTGAATTGATAACACTATAACACCTGCTGCCGCAGCCCCCTCTTGCAAATAAAGTGTATGTTTTGAATTTAATAATTTCATGAAATTATCATCTGATAATTTAATAACTTCTTTAGTTTCATACTGCCCTCCAGTAACTAATGGATTATTCATTTTCTCGGCTGTTTCAGGTGAAGTTACAACTGGTGTATCAGGATATTTTTCTAAATGATGCTCAATGTATTCAGTGTCATCAGTTAGTTTGTAGTTTACTTCATAAGTTTGATTAGTCTCAGAGTTATAAAACCTTACATCTGTAGCAGGATGTGATGGATCAGTAAAAAGTTTTGCTGACCAATTATCTCCATCCATATTTTCATAGTTTTCCTCCAAAATTTCATAAAACTTTGATTGTACCAAATTCTCAACGCCGGGCATTTGCTCAGGCTGATACTGTTGTGCTAGATTTTTAATATCTTCAATCGAGGCATCAGGGCCTAATTTATTAGTATACGACATTCTCCAAGCATCCAGCCACATTTGACTTATTGGACCATCAAAACTTTGTGTCTTTCCGTCTAGTAAATAAGCCATACTTGCAGCAAAAAAAAATTCTCCCTTAATTTTTTTTTTATAGTCAATGTTTAGCTGCATAAAAGATTTTACATTTTCTTTCACTTGATTGAATAGTCCTGGCATATCTTTAAATAACAAAGTCATTAGATTTTTACCGATTTTATAAGTAAAGGTAGATGCGTTTTTTGCTATTTTTCCAATAGATAATATTTTAAGTTTTTTGTTACCACTATTTTTAATTTCAGTAAAAGCAAGGTAACAAAAAAAACCCAAAAATAATGAAGTTATTGTAGTAGAAACAAATGAAGCTGGTGCCGCAATTGGTAAATTCGCTACGAATTTAAATATAATATTTAAAACTTTTTCAAATGCATAAAGCACAGCAACTGCAGAAAGACTTGCAGCTCCTAACAACTTAAAAATATTTTCTTTTTTAAAATCTAAACCAACTAGTCTTGCTATATTGGCTGCCATTGCAAAATCAATAGCTTGAGCAATATATAACCCAACAGCTACATCTCCAGGAATTGCAATAAGTATTCCTCTAACTATTGCACACCCTATTATAAATCTAAATATTTGGTCTTCTGATTTGTTACTTGCTACTGTTTTTGCTGTATCAATAATATCTGTAGGAATGATTGCATCAATTAAAAATCTTGGGTTAAAATATGATTTAATTTCATCATAATATTTAATCCACTTATTGTTTTTAAGAAAATCAAACATATAAAATTTTATCTCTCTGGCTACTAGTTTGCTACTAGTTTAACAGAATTTATTATTCATATTTTCCAATAAAAATAATCCAACGATTTAAAAAGTTATAGGATTATAAGGGATTAAGACCATTAGAGACTATTAGAGACTCTGAAATTCCTCAACTGAAACTATTTTAAGTCCTTTGTGTCTACCAATTTCACCACGAGGGCATGAGTTATTTTCATGAGTATTTATGCTAATATTTATAATTGAACAAGGTTAATAAGTAAAATTGTTATTTATTTAAATATTTTATAAACATTGATGGACAATTATAATGTCCAGGTAGGACAAAATTAATAGTGAATAAATATCTTTAATAATTATCATTATACATAATGAAAAAAAATATTGTTAAATCTCATTTAAAAAAAAAATCACAATCAAAGCTCGCTTTATCAATTAGCCTGTTTATTGTGCTTTTAACCTCAACTGGATATATTTTTAATTCTAAAGGAATAATTTTTCTTTTCTACATTTTTTGTTTTGTATTTTTCTACAATTTAGTAATCAATTTCTTACTAGAAAAATTTGATATTTAACCGTGATTAAAAAACTCATTAAATTAAAGATATTAAAATTTATGCTAATTGGTAGTGTATCAGCAGCTTATGCTTTTAAGAGATATTGTGATCAAAAAAATAAGGTAAAAAGTAAAAAAAATAAGAAAACTTTGCTTCTTACTCGATAAAAATATTATTATATTTTCTTACTCTCTATCAAAAGCTTTTTTTTCTCTCCAAATAGACCTCTTTTCCTCAAGGTGAATACTTTCACTTCTCTTTTTTGTATGCCTAATATTTGTTTCAAACGATAGAGAAGATGGATGAGATTGATAGTTTTTATCTATGAAATTTAATATTGAAGAGTATGAAGGATAAAAATCCTCCTGATCATTAAAATTTATATGTTCTTTATATTTTTTAGAAAATATACCATTTCCATTATCATAAAATCTCTCTGTAGATAAACCATATTCTTCGTAAGGATAATAGTTTAGGTCGTTTTTATTTATATGATTTACCCAGCTAGCATATGTCCAATATTCCCCAAAAGAGCCATAAATATTTGCGGCTTTTATTATTAATTCAATCCAACTTTGATCTGATTTGAAATGATGTTTGAATTTTGATTTTAGACTTTTTAAATACTTTTTTTTAAAAATCATATGATGTGAAGTGAATGTTCCCCTCACATCTTGGACTGGATTTATCTCTAATACATTTGTAATCAAATTTTTCCATGAATTTAAAACATCCTGATTTCCATATGATTTATCCTGTAATAAGGCAAATTTTTCTTTTTTTTCATCGACAAGCGGCCAAGATTTCACTGGAAGCAAATCTGAGTCCCATACTATAAAAACTTCGTCTATTTCGTTAATAACATTATCGGCTCCTAATTTGATAATTTGTTGGTACAACCAACCGGGAGTATAATTTGGTTTGTTTTGAGTAATTTGCGAAACAATGTCAGTTTTTGTTAAACCATATTTTTTTAAAAAAAAGTTATCCTCATCCAATAAGGTTAAGTTTTTAATTTTCCAATTTTTGGATTTGTCTTTTAAAATTTTTATCTCATTTTCTGATGTTATTACAAAGATATTTTTTGGATTATATTTTTGATAAATACCCTCAAGAACTGCTCTTGTGCTCCAATTCACATGATGAATTGGGATTACAAATTGATACATTTAATTAATTTAAATTTGCTTCTTTTGAAATATTTTCCTCGGTTTTAAAAACAGTTACTGGGTCTTCAAGGCCAGCATCTGAACAAAGTGGTTCAACACCTAATCCCTTTCTTGGATATTTTGAAACTACTGATTTATATTCCTGAATAATCTCCTTTAGCTCAGATTTTGTTAAGTCATTTATATATTTGCATTTTCCAATACTAGTTGGGACTGGAATAGCTAAGTTACCTCCTCTTTTTTGCAAAATTTTATCAAAGCCCTCGTTCATACATTTTTCATCTAATAAAATATCATGCCATAAGCTTAGTTCATATTCACTAAATAACTTAAAAATTCTATGTAAATCTTTTTCATTTATCCAGCCTCTTTTGTAAGACATAAAAGTACTCAAATTCATTTCAACACTAATAGCATGTCCGTGTAATAATCCTGCTTTAAGCTCAAAATTTGCGCTTAGTCCATGGCCAAATGCGTGATCCCTAATGCTGTGAACTTCATGTAAGTTATCATATTCACTTTCAACGTAACTTTTTAAAGATAAGCCAATTATTTTTTTTGATTTTGAAACTATTTTGTCCTGAGTTTTGCAATTAATTGTACCAAAGTGAGTTTTCATTAAATCAAGTCCTGTATCTTCAAGTAAATGAAATAATTCCTTATCTCTAATTACAGCCATCTTATGTATCTCAGCAATACCGTGACGGACCCAGGAAGTTCTTAAACTTTTAAAGAATGAACGATCAGATATATTAAGCACAGGAGCGTGAAAAGAACCCAAAAGATTTTTAAATCCACCAGCATCACAGCAAGATCTTGGGCTAGGTCCACTATCTATTGCACTCACAACTGAAGTTGACAACATTATATATGGAGTACTTCGATGATAAATAGATGCAGCAAAAGCTCCAATATCTCCTATAACTCCCCCACCAATTATTAGAATAGGTTCGTTTCTATTTACACCTAACTTTCTAAAATCCTCGACTATCCTTTCAACATTTTTTATATGCTTATCAACTTCCATAGCTCTATAAACAAGCTTTTCTAAAATAATTGAATGATGATTAAAATAATTTTCAATTTCTACTCCATAATTATCGTCAATGTTTTGGTCTATTAAACAAACACATCTTCCAAACGATTTATAATTATCTCTTAAAAGAGGATTATTGATATTTAATGTATTCTCCTCTACTTTAATTGATGTAAAAGTGTTTAGGTTCATAGTTGCTTCTATCTGTTGATAATCATTTGAACTTACAACATGTCCGCTTGAATTTCTGTAACTAGAGGTTGGATATAGTGCTAAAGGATTTTTTTGCTCAAAATCTAAAATAAGTTTCTTATAAAACAAATTTTTTGAACTATTAAGTAAGTTTGAAATTAATTTTGCACTTCCGAAATTTGTGTTACTAATTTTTGAAGATAAAAGTTTTAATTCTGTGGATAAATTTTTATTAAAAGGTGATACTAAATAAGAGAGTTCAAGAATAAACCTTTCAGTAGTCAAGTTTAAGGAAGTTTTTAGTATTCTTAAATGAGGTAACGAAGAAATTGCGTTTAATTTTAAAAATTCATCAGATATTTTGAAGTCGTAGGGATCTACTTTAGCTAAACTGATCAATAGATCTTCAAAGTGATTGTTGTTGACAAAATTTTCCAATAAATTCTGGTCGTTTGGGATGTTTTTTTTATTTAAGATAAAATATTTTGAAAAATTGATAATTTTTTCAGAGACCATAATTCTGTTTAAAATATTTTTTTTTTAAGTCAAAACGCACTATGTCTCATAACATATTTTAATTATTAAATTCATCCTCAAGTAGAAATTCTTATAAGATCAAAAATATTAAATTTTTAGGTCAATTTTATAAATTTGCTCGAAAAATGTAAATTTTAGAAGTGTTTATAAACATATTTATTGTAATTTGAATGATGAAAAAAAATTTAAAAGTGGCAATCTTTACAGACTTAGATGGTTCGCTTTTACATAGAGATACTTTTAAATTTGACACAATAAAAGATTATATTGTAAGCCTTGTAGATCATGGAATAATTATAATTCCAAATTCAAGTAAAACCGAAAAAGAAATTGAAAAATTTAATGAAGAACTTGGTGTTAAGCTTCCATATATTTCTGAAAATGGATCTTTAATACAAGGGTTAAATCTAATTAATACTAATTTTCCTGATAAGATTGTTCTGAGCAGAGAGAAAGAAGAATTGATTAAAATTTTTAATGATAAAGTACCTGAACAATTAAAAAATAAATGTATTCAAATTTCTAAAATTAGCAAAAAAGAACAAGAAATAATATTTGGCCAAAAAGATGATAAACTTAAAAATGCTTTGAATAGAAAATATACTTCACCTTTTTTGTTTAAGGGTGATAAAAATGAACAAAATAAATTATCAAAAATTTTAAATTCTAATTCATTAACCCTTCAAGAAGGGGGGCGTGTTATAAATCTCTGTGATAATATTAATAAAGTAAAATCAATGAATAAAGTAATAAAAATTTTAAAGAAAACAGAATATAAAATTAAGTCAATTGCAGTTGGTGATAATTATAATGACTTAGATATGTTGAAAAGCTGTGATGTCCCCTGTTTAGTATTTAATGATAAATTTAAGTTAGATCAAATAAACATAGATAATTTGATATTTTCTAATATGCCATCACCTGAAGGCTGGGCTGATGTGGTTAAAAAAGCTCTAGCTAAAATAAATTATAATGTCTAAAATTCGTATATGGGCGACTTTTCTCAAAATGGAATAATTTCAACTTTACATGACTTTGGAACTAGATCTACTAGTGAAATCGAAAAAGATTTACTAAAATTCTCTAAAGAAAGAAAGATGGAGCTGATTCTTCCTTGTCTTTATTCAGAATTAGAGGGATCAGCTTTGCCAAAAATCGTAGATGAGATAAGTAAAACTAAATATTTAGATCACGTAATTGTTGGTTTAGATAAAGCCAACGAAACCCAAGCAAAAAAAGCTTGGAGATTTTTTAAAAAATTAAAAACCCCTTTCTCTCTTTTGTGGAATGAAGGACCTGGACTAAAGAAACTGGATCAAGAATTAAAAAAAAATAATCTTGCCCCCAGTGAACTTGGAAAAGGAAGGAATGTTTGGTATTGCATAGGTATGTGTATTGCAAGAGATACTGCTCGTTCAGTTGCTTTGCATGATTGTGATATAAAAACTTATGATAGAAGAATGCTTGCAAAACTTTTTTATCCAGTTGTAAATCCCCTTTTTAATTTTGAGTTTTGTAAGGGATACTATCCAAGGGTAGCTAATAACAAAATGAATGGCAGAGTTGCAAGATTACTTGTTTTCCCTTTATTAACAGCTTTAGAGAAAACTATTGGTAAAAGTGATTACTTAAATTTTATGAAATCCTTCAAATACCCTTTAGCTGGAGAGTTTTCGTTTAGAAGAAATGTTTTGCCAGAGTTGAGAATTTCTTCAGATTGGGGAATAGAAGTAGGAATTTTATCTGAAATGCAAAGAAGTTTTTCTCCTCAAAATATTTGTCAGGTTGATTTGGCTGACACATACGATCATAAACATCAAGTTTTATCCATTGATGATGAAACCAAAGGATTATCTAGAATGTCAATTGATATAATTAAAACATTTATTAAAAAGTTGGCTACACAAGGTAATACGTTTAGTAGAGAGAAATTTAGATCGTTAAAAGCAACATATTATAGATCTGCTCTTGATCTTATTGATATTTATAGAAGTGATGCAGCAATGAATGGTCTAAAATTAGACTCACACACAGAAGAAAAAGCTGTTGAGTTATTTGCAATAAACATAATGAAAGCTGGAGAAGCATTTATCCAAAATCCCATGGATACTCCTTTTATACCAACATGGAGCAGAGTAAAAAGTGCCATACCAGATTTTCTAGGAAGACTTGAAAAAGTAGTTAATGATGATAATAAAAAACATTCTTAATGCTATTTCAAAAAAACCAAAAAAAGATTAGTTATATACTAAGGTCTATTTACAAACCTTCTTTAGATAAAAAAGATATTAATCATTTAAAAGATCAAATAATTCAAATAATCAAAAAATTTAATCAAAATAACTCAAAAAAAAAACTTACTATTTCAGAAAAAACTTCATTAGTAATATGTTATGGAGATAACATTAATTCAAATCAAAAAAGTTCAATTAAAGTTTTTCAAAATTTTTTTAAAAAAAATTTAAATAAATATTTTGATGCTATTCATTTTTTACCTTTTTATCCCTCTAGTAGCGATAGTGGTTTTGCTGTAAAAGATCATTATAAAATAGAAAAAAGAATAGGTAATTGGTCTGATATAAAAAAGATTTCAAAATCTAGTCATGTGATGGCCGATATTGTAATTAATCACTCATCAGCAAGAGGTTTGTGGTTTAAAAATTTTCTTAAAAAAAAAAAACCTGGTAAAGATTATTTTTTAACTGTTAATTCTAGGTTTAATACATCTAAAGTGGTAAGACCAAGAGATCATAAATTACTAAAAAAGATAGATATCTTTAGAAAATCGGATTATTTATGGCGAACTTTTAGTGCTGATCAAATAGACTTGGATTTCAAGAACCCATCAGTGCTTCTTAGATTTATTAAGATCATGGTTCACCTCGTTAGTAATGGTGTCACAATTTTTAGATTAGATGCTATTGCTTATCTTTGGAAAAAAAATGGTACCAACTGTATAAATTTAAAACAAACTCATGAAATAGTTAAATTATTTAGACTTATCAGTAATCTCTTAAACGTAGAAACTATAATCATTACAGAAACAAATTTGCCAGAAAAAGAAAATTTAAGTTATTTTGGTAAAAACGATGAGGCTAACTGGATTTATAATTTTTCTCTTCCGCCCTTATTAATCCATGCTTTTTTATTTGAAAATAGTTCATATCTCAACAAATGGAGTAAAAAACTTCCCACTGCTAAATTCCAGAATAGTTATTTAAATTTCATTGCATCACACGATGGTATTGGCATGAGGCCTACCGAAGGAATATTAAATAAAAAATCGTTAAATGATTTTCTTAAAAGATTAAAAAAAAATGGATCAAAATTTTCGTATAGAAAAATTAAAAATAAATCTAAAAAAGTTTATGAAGCAAATATCACTATTTTTGATGCATTAAAAAAATCAGACACTGATCCTTATGGGAAATTTTTCTTAGAACGGTATATTGCAGCTCATGCAATAATGATTTCTTTTGAGGGTATTCCGGCTATTTATTTCAATTCTTTATTTGGAAAAGCTAACGATGAAGCAAAGTATGTAATAACTGGTAATAATAGAGATGTTAATAGATATAAATGGAACTACAAAAATATCACAAAAAAATTAAGTGATAAAACATCTAAACAACGCATTTTTTATCAAAATATTGGGAAATTATTAGAAATTAAGAGAAAACAAAAAGCATTTCACCCTAATTCAAAAAGATTAAATATTAATCTTGGACCTAAATTATTTTGTTTTAAAAGGATTAGTCTAGATAAAAAGCAAACAATTATGTCAATTACTAATTGTTCCTCAGTAGATCAATACCCAAAATTAAACAAAAAATATAATAAATGGAAAAATATTATTAATCCTAAAATAAACTCTTTAAATAAATCTCTTAAACTCAAACCGTTTGAGACCATGTGGTTATCAAACATATAAAAAATTTATTTATTTGATAATGCTTGTTCTAAATATTTTTGATCAAGTTTACAATCTTTGTATCCACATTTTACAACATTTAAATATCTTTCAGTTGGAAATCTAAAACTGGTTTTTTGAACCATTGTATAAGTCATAACTCTCTTTCCATAATGTGAGAAATAATACTTTTTATATAAAATTGGGTAGTCTTCATAAACGTCTAGTTTTTTTTCATCGCTCCTAGAAATTTCAAATAAGCCTCCCGGTACTATGGAATTTTTTTTTGGTTCAATATCAGCGGCTCTATACTTGCTTCTAAAAGTTAATCTAAAATCCTTAAGATTAATCTTTTTAATAAAAGAACTATCTTTACATCTTCTCTTCATTTGAAAATGATGAAGATTACTTCCGTAAGCAAAATAAAGCATTTACCTATCGACAACTTCTATTTTTTTATCACTAACAAATTTTAATATTTGAGAATTACATTGATCAATTTTAGATTGATTCTCTGAACGAAGCACTATTGAAACTCCAAGTTTGCCAGCATGGAAGAATGGGTAGCTTCCTATCTCAACATCTTGGTTTTGCTCTTGTACTTTTGTTAAAGAATTTGCAATTTCACTTTCTACTGTTTTTAAACTAATAGTGTGACTTAAGATAGGGTCACCCCCAACTATCTTATTCTTTAATCCACCCAACATTGATTTCATAATTGATGGTACCCCTGGTAAACAAAAAACATTTTCCACACTAAAACCTGGGGCTCCACTAGTTGGATTGAGAATTAACTCTGCATTTTCAGGCATCCAAACCATTTTTTGTCTTCCTTCGTTAAACTCACCTGGCTTGTAATAAGCTTCTAATATTTTATATCCTTCTTTATGAAGCTCGTATTTAAGACCGAAAGCCTTAGCAACTGTTTGAGCTGTAATGTCATCATGAGTTGGACCTATACCACCTGTTGTGAAAACATAATTATTAGATTTCCTTAAAATATTTAAAGTTTCTATAATTATTCTTTCTTGATCTGGAATTATTCTTACTTCATTAACTTTAACACCGATAGAGTTTAGCCATGTTGCTAATGTACTTGTGTTAGTGTCTTGAGTTCGACCAGAAAGAATTTCGTTACCGATGATTAATATCGCAGCATTTACTTTTGTGTTTTTACTCATTTTATATGTATAATTCGAATATGGAATTTACCAGGTCTTTATTAAAAGGCAAATTAATCAAAAGATATAAGCGTTTTTTTGTTGATGTAAATCTAAATAAAGAAATTGTCACTGCACATTGTCCAAATACTGGATCTATGAAAGGTTTGCTAGATGAAGGTAATGAAGTGCATTTATTCAAGCATGATGATCCAAAAAGAAAATTAAAATATGGTCTAGAAATTATTAAGGCCAAAAAAAACTTTGTCGGAATAAATACTCATAGAGCAAATAAAATTGTACGTCACGGACTAGATAATAACCTAGTCAAGGAATTCAAAAATAACGATAAGATTAATTCAGAAGTTTTTTTTAATAAAGAGACTAGATTTGATTTTTTAATTGAAAAAAAAGGTCAAAAAAGTTTCTTAGAAGTAAAAAATGTAACATTTTTTAGAGATAAAAAAACAGCTGAGTTTCCAGATGCTATTACTACTAGAGGATCAAAACATTTACTTACCCTTATTGATGCCATAAAAAAAGGTTATAAGTCTTACTTAATATTTCTAGTTCAAATACAAAATATGGAATACTTTAAAATAGCAAAAGATATTGATAGTAAGTACTATGAAAATTATTTAATAGCAAAAAAAGCTGGAGTAAATTTTTTGGCTTATAGATGTAACATTAGTTCTAAAAAAATTTATATAGATAAAAAAATAAAAATTATTGATGAGTAATTATACTGAAAAATTTGAAAAAATGAGAATAGCTGGAAAGCTAGCTTCACAAACTTTAGACATGTTAACGGAAAATATTAAAGAAGGTATTTCAACAGCTTACATAGATAAGCTTGGCTACGAGTTTATAAAAGATAATGGTGGCCACTCTGCCCCACTTTATTATCGTGGTTTTACTAAATCTTTATGTACATCTCTTAATCATGTTGTGTGTCATGGTGTGCCCTCAGAGGATAGAGTTTTAGTTGAAGGAGATGCGCTTAATGTAGATGTAACTGCTATCATTAATGAACATTATGGAGATACAAGTAGAATGTTTTGTGTTGGAAAAACTTCGGTAAAATTAAACAATCTAATTGATGCAACTTATCAGTCTATGATGAAAGCAATTAACATCTTAAAACCTGGTATTAAACTTGGAGATATTGGTCATGAAATACAATCTTATATTGAAGAAAAAGGATTTTCTGTAGTTAAGGATTTTTGTGGTCATGGGATAGGTACATCATTTCATGAACCACCAAACATTTTACATTATGGAACAAAGAATACAGGTATGGAATTAAAACCTGGGATGACATTTACAATAGAACCAATGATTAATGCCGGTAAATTTAATGTTAAAATGCTTAATGATGGGTGGACTGCAGTTACAAAAGACAAATCTTTATCTGCACAATTTGAGCATACTGTTGGAATTACTGAAAATGGTTATGAAATATTTACAGAATCTGCTAAAGGTTATTCTAAGCCCCCATACTTATAATTAATGATTAAAAGATACTCGCGAAAAGAACTAACTGATATTTGGTCTGAAGAAAATAAATATAAAATTTGGTTAGATGTTGAAATTGCTGCAGCTCAAGCAATGGAAAAACTTGATCAAATACCAAAAGGGGTCTCATCAATAGTTAGGAAAAAAGCTAGGATAAATGTAAAAAGAATTCACCAAATTGAGAGTAAAGTTAAACATGATGTAATTGCTTTTTTAACTTCCATAACAGAAAAGGCAGGAATTAAAGCAAGATATCTGCATCTTGGTATGACATCATCTGATGTAGTGGATACAAGTTTTAATATTCAATTAGTTCAATCAGGAAAATTTATCTTAAAAGACATAGATCAAATTTTAAAAGTATTAAAAAAACAATCTAAAAAATATAAATTTACTCCTTGTATTGGACGTAGTCACGGAATTCATGCTGAGCCAATAACATTTGGATTAAAATTAGCTTCCTTTTATGAAGAATTCAAAAGAAATAGAGAAAGATTAGTTCACGCTATAGATCAAATATCAACTTGTGCAATTTCTGGAGCTGTTGGAACATTTGCAAATGTAAATCCTAATGTTGAGAAATATGTTGCAAAAAAACTCGGATTAAAAGTTGAACCAATCTCTACTCAAATAATCCCAAGAGATAGACATGCGTTTTATTTTTCAGTTTTAGGTATCATTGCAGGAAGTGTAGAAAGGGTTGCAATAGAAATAAGACATTTACAAAGATCAGAAGTTTACGAATTGCAAGAATACTTTTCTAAAAGTCAAAAGGGTTCGTCTGCGATGCCTCATAAAAAAAATCCAATTTTAAGTGAAAATTTAACGGGACTAGCAAGAATGGTAAGAAGCACTGTTGTTCCAGCGCTTGAAAATATTGCACTTTGGCATGAAAGAGATATTTCACATTCAAGTGTAGAGAGAAATATTGGTCCTGATGCAAATATTACTTTAGATTTTGCTCTTACAAGATTAGCAGTTGTTTTAGATAATATGATTGTTTATCCAAAAAAAATGCTAGAAAATCTTAATCTAACTAAAGGGCTAATTTTTTCACAAGAAGTAATGCTAGAGCTGACAAAAACTGGTATCACAAGGGAGAAATCCTATAATTTAGTTCAAGGATATGCAAAAAAATGTTTTGCTGAAAATTTAGATTTGCTTAATATTATCCAATCTGACAAGTTAATAATGAGTAAAATTTCAATTAAAAAATTAAAGTCTATCTTTAATTATTCTAAACACTTTAAAAATGTAAATCTAATTTTTAAGCGGGTTTTCAAATAATGAAAAAGGGTAAGAAACTTTACGAGGGAAAAGCAAAAATAATTTATTCGACCTCAGATAAAAATTTAGTAATCCAATATTTTAAAGATGATGCTACAGCATTTAATAATGAAAAAAGAACTACTATTGAGGGTAAAGGAGTTCTAAATAATAGAATTTCTGAACATATACTTACAAATTTATCTCAAATTGGTATTGAAAATCATTTAGTCAAACGACTAAACATGAGAGAACAATTGATTAAATTTGTAGAAATAATTCCAATTGAATTTATTATTCGAAATGTAGCGACAGGATCTTTAACCAAAAGACTTGGAATAGAAGATGGAACTGTACTAAAAGAGCCTTTAATTGAATACTGTTTAAAAGATGACAAGCTTGGTGATCCTTTAATTTCAGAGGATCATATTTACGCATTTGATTGGGCAAATAAAAAAGAAATTGAAAAAATAAAAAAAACTATTTTTAGAATTAATGATTTTATGATTGGAATGTTTAGAGGAGTCGGAATAAAATTAATTGATTTTAAATTAGAATTTGGGCGAACTAAAATTGATGGTAGAAAAGAAATAATTTTGGCTGATGAAATAAGCCCTGATACTTGTAGATTGTGGGACTCTGCAACTGACAAGAAACTTGATAAAGATAGATTTAGAAAAGATTTAGGAGATTTATTACCTGCGTATACCGAAGTTGCTAAAAGACTTGGAATTCTACATGAGCAATCTAATGTTTCTGCAGTAAATGTTACTAAACTATCCTCAATTAAAAAGAGGCGAAAATGAAAGTTTCTGCAGTAATAACTCTAAAAAAGGATGTTTTAGATCCACAAGGCAAGGTAATTCATGAGACATTAGATAGTATGGGTTTTAATTCTGTCAATGAAGTTAGACAAGGAAAGTATTTTGAAATTGATGTTAAAGAAAATGATCCAAAAAAAGCTAAAGATCTTGTGGAAGATATGTGTAAAAAACTTTTAGCTAATCTTGTTATTGAAAACTACAAAATTATTGAAACACAATAATTAATGAAATCGTCGGTTATAACCTTCCCTGGTTCAAATTGTGATCGAGACATGGATGTGGCTCTAACAAAATTTGGATTTAAAAATAAAATGATTTGGCATAATGATCAAGAATTGCCCAAAAGTGATTTGATTGTTTTGCCTGGTGGTTTTTCTTACGGTGATTATTTACGTTGTGGCAGTATGGCCTCAAAATCAAAAATTATGCATTCAGTAATTAATTTTGCAAAATCGGGAGGATTGGTTATGGGAATTTGTAATGGTTTTCAAATTTTAGTTGAGTCCAAATTAGTGCCTGGAGTATTATTAAGAAACAAATATCTTCAGTTTATTTGTAAAAATGTCCACGTGAAAGTTGACAACAAAGAGAACATTTTTTTTAAAAATCTTGATAAAAAAGTTTTGGAATTTCATATAGCTCATAATGAGGGTAATTATTTTTGTACCAACGATCAACTCAAAGAGATTGAAGATAATAATCAAATAGCTATTTATTACTGTGATCAAAATGGCAATACAAATGATCAAATGAATCCTAATGGCTCAATTAAAAATATTGCAGGTATTTTTAATAAAGAAAAAAATGTTTTAGGCATGATGCCTCATCCTGAAAGAATGATAGATGAAAGTTTGTCCGGAGAAGATGGATCCATCTTTTTTAAAAATCTTTTAAATAACATTAAATAATGCTTGTTAACGAAAAAATTGCTATCGAACATGGTTTAAAATCAGATGAATACAAAAAAATTTGTAAATTGTTGAAGAGAATACCTAACATTACCGAGTTAGGTATATTTTCAGCGATGTGGAATGAACATTGCTCTTATAAATCTTCAAGAATTCATTTGAAAAAATTACACACAAAAGGAAAAAAAGTAATTCAAGGACCAGGGGAAAATGCAGGGGTTATTGATATTGAAGATGGAGATGCAATAGTTTTTAAAATCGAAAGTCATAATCATCCATCATTTATTGAGCCATATCAAGGGGCTGCTACTGGAGTTGGTGGAATTATGCGAGATGTTTTTACTATGGGCGCAAGACCCATTGCTAACTTAAATTCAATCCATTTTGGATCAACCCAAAATAAAAAAACAAAAAATTTATTAAGAGGTGTCGTTAATGGAATTGGTGGTTATGGTAATTGCATGGGAGTACCTACGATAGCGGGACAAACCTCTTTTGATAGATCGTATAATGGAAATATTTTGGTAAATGCAATGACTTTGGGGCTGGTTAAAAAAGATAAGATATTTTACTCTAAGGCCACTGGTTTAAATAAACCAGTTATATATGTTGGATCAAAAACTGGTAGGGATGGAATTCATGGAGCAAGTATGGCTTCAGCAAGTTTCGACGATAAAATTGAGGAAAAAAAACCAACTGTGCAAGTTGGGGATCCTTTTACTGAAAAACTTCTATTAGAAGCGTGTTTGGAATTAATGTATGGAGACTCTATAATTGCAATTCAAGACATGGGGGCTGCAGGTCTAACCTCTTCAAGTATTGAAATGGCATCAAAGGGAAATTTAGGTATTGAAATTAATTTAAACAAAGTCCCGTGTAGAGAAACTAAAATGACACCTTACGAAATTATGTTATCAGAAAGCCAAGAAAGAATGCTTATAGTGCTTGAGAGTGGTAAAGAGGAAATAGCCAAAAAAATATTTGATAAATGGAATTTAGATTTTGCTATAATTGGAAAAACAACCAATACAAAGAATATAGAATTATTTTTTGATAACAAACAAGTAGCTAATATTCCAGTTAATACATTGGTTGAAAATTCTCCGATGTATGATCGAAAATGGAAAAAATCAAAATTACCAAAAAAAAATAAAACAAATAAAACACTATTTAAAAGTCTTAAAATCAAAGATACATTAAAAAAAATCTTATCCAGTCCAAACGTTTGTAGTAAAGAATGGATTTGGCAACAATATGATCACACGGTAATGGGTGATACTATACAAAAACCAGGTGGAGATTCAGGGGTAGTAAGAATTCACAAAACAGATAAGGCTATAGCTGCTACAGTTGATTCATCTGCAAATTATTGTTGGGCACATCCACTTACAGGGGGGAAACAAGTCGTTTGTGAAACTTGGAGAAATTTAATCTCAGTAGGTGCAAAACCCATAGCAGTTACAAATTGTTTAAATTTTGGAAGCCCGGAGAAAGAGGAAAATATAGGTGAGTTTGTCGAATGTGTTCAGGGTATTAGTGAAGCATGCAAGTATTTAGATTATCCTGTTGTCTCAGGAAATGTATCTTTTTATAACGAAACTAAAGACATCGGAATTAAACCAACTCCTACAATAGGAGGTGTAGGTTTGATTAAAGATTACAAAAAAATGATCACAATGGATTTTAAGGAAATCGAAAATATTGTATTAGTGATTGGTAAAACGGAGGGTCATATTGATCAAAGTTTATTATCAAGAATTATATTAAATGAGAATAATGGACCCCCACCTGAGGTAAATTTATTTAATGAAAAGAACAATGGCATGACTTTACTAAATTTAATAGACAAAAATTTCATTAAAAGTGCCCATGATGTATCTCTGGGTGGAATAATTACAGCAATAAGCAAAATGTGTATAAAAGGTAACAAGGGTATACAAATAAAAAAACCAAAATTTTTAATTAATGAAATTGAATACTTTTTTGCTGAAGATCAAGGAAGATATTTAATTGAAATAAATCCAAAAGATTTCAAAGAAGTATCAAAAATCTTAGATAAAAATTCAGTACATTATGATGAGATAGGTAAAATTATCGATAAAGAGATGATAATTGATCAAAAGACGAAACTAACAATTGACGAATTAAAATCATATAATACTAATTGGCTAAAGAGTTATATGCTTTGATTATGGCAATGGATTTAAAAGAAATTGAGAGGTTTATCAAAGAAGCAATGCCAGACGCTTCAATTGAAATACAAGATTTAGCCGGAGATGGTAATCATTATTCTGCTACGATAACATCATCTCAATTTGTTGGAAAAAGTAAAATTGAGCAACACAAAATGGTTTATAATTCATTAAAAGGAAGAATGGGCAATGAATTACATGCCTTAGCTATTAAAACAAAGGAACAATAATGGATGATAAAACAAAAAATATAATTCAAAATCATATCGATACTAACGATGTATGTTTATTTATGAAGGGAACTCCAGATGCGCCACAGTGTGGATTCTCGATGGCAGTCACAAACATTCTTAAAATTTTAGAGGTGAATTTTAAAAGTGTAAATGTTCTTGAAGACCAATCAATCAGAGAGGGAATCAAAATTTTTAGTGATTGGCCTACTATCCCTCAACTTTATGTAAAAAAAGAATTTGTTGGTGGCTGTGATATTTTAAAAGAAATGTACGAAAGTGGTGAATTAAAAAAAGTTTTTGAGGAAAAAAATATAAAATTTAAAAGCTAATTTTTTTCAATAAAGACCATATCAGATATATCGGTGTTACCTTTATACTTATAAATATTTTTATTAGTATTTAGTAAAAGATTAATTACGTAAGTTGAAATTAATGAGGATGAAAATAATTTTTTTTTCAAAATATGATCTGTTAATTCATCAATTTTAATATCGTTCACGTCATTAAGATGTTTAAAATAATCTGGAAATTTATAATCTTCAATTACATAAAAACCACCTTCAACAAGATATTCATAGAAATGATTTAACGCATTTAATTGATCACTTTGTTTATGAGATCCATCATCAATTATTATATCAAAATATTTAAAAGTTTCTTTAAGATTTATCTTTTTCAAAAATTTTGTAACCATTTCTGGATTTGATGAATCTAAACCGTATACATGAATTTTTTTTGAATAATATTTAAAATTAGAAATATTAATATCTAAACAATAAATTTCACAATTTGAAAAGTATTTTGAAAAAGCAGCAGCTGAAGCTCCTGAAAATGATCCTATTTCTAAAATTTTAATTTTCTTATCTTTAAAAAAAGATAGATGTTTCTCGTAATATTTTGAAAAACCGTGAGTTTTAAATTTTTTATCTTTACTGTATTCAGATTTATCTGTTCCGTAATGAGAAAATAGCTTGTCTAGGGAAGAGTATTCTATTCCATCCAAATCAACATTAATTTTTTTTTTAAGCTTATAAATTAAGCCTCTTTTCAATAAACTAAGAAAGTTCAATTTTATCTTGAGTAGTATTCGATGACTAAATTTGGTTCCATTACTATAGGATATGGAACTTCTTCAAATTTTGGAATTCTTACAAATTTAAATTTTTTATTTTTTTGATCTAATTGAATATATTCGGGTGCTTCTCTCTCTTTGCTTGCTAAAGCTATGTCAATGATTGCTAATTGTTTTGATTTATTTCTTATTTCAATACTATCTTCCTCTTTAACTAAATAGCTAGAAATATTTACTTTTTTTCCATTTACCTTAACGTGTCCGTGATTAATTAATTGTCTTGCCGAAAAAATTGTTGTTGCAAATTTAGCTCTGTAGATTACTGCATCTAATCTTCTCTCTAAAAGTCCAATTAAATTTTCACTTGTATCTCCTTTAAGCATAGAGGCCTTTTTATAAATATTTCTGAATTGTCTTTCATTAATATTTCCGTAATAAGCTTTAAGTTTTTGTTTTGCCTGTAGTTGAATACCATAATCTGAAGGTTTGCCTTGTCTAGTCTGACCATGCTGACCTGGTCCATAGGCTCTTTTATTAAATGGGCTTTTGGGTCTGCCCCATAAATTAACTTTTAGTCTTCTATCAACTTTGTGTTTGGAGTTAATTCTCTTTGTCATGTGATATTGGGCTTTATAAACTTACTCTTTTATTTGTCAATCAACGTTTTTTACCTAAACTTGCAAATACACCTGATAATATGCGTGTTTCTTTATCAGATAACTCCATTTTATAAAAAATATTTCTCAAGTTCTCAAGCATTTTTGCTTTCTTTTCTTTAGGTCTAAAAAAATTAACTTCATCTAAATTTTTAACACAAAGACTCAACATTGATTGTATCTCTTTTTTACTGGCTGATTTGACTTTTTTTGATTTTTTAAATGGGATATTTTTCAGTTTAATAAGACTAGAGACGTATTGAGCAATTATGATCAGACTATGGGATAGATTTAAAGATTTAAAATCAGGGTTAGTAGGTATTTGCATAGTATAATTAGCGTAACTGATTTCATCGTTTGACAAACCCGATGCCTCTGAACCAAATAAAAAACCAATTTTCTTTTTAAAATTAATATCCTTTAAGTCACCTAAATGTATATGTTTGATATTTTTATTTCTAAATCTCGCAGAAGTGGCAATGACAATATCAATTTTGCTTATGGCCTTCTCTAAATTATTATATTTTTTACTTTTTATAATAACATCTTTGGCTCCAACCGATGTGGCAAAGATTTTGTCGTTAGGTAAAACAGGTTTAGGACTAACTAAAACCAATTTCTTAAAATTAAAGTTTTTAATTGCTCTAGCACAGGCACCAATATTTTCAGATAACTGGGGTTTATTTAGAATAAATGAGATATTATTTTTACTCATTTATTTACTTGCAGGTGCATTATCTTTGAATAATTTATAATCTAAACTATCAATTAATGCTTTGAATGAAGCATCAATAATGTTTGTAGACACACCAATAGTAAACCAATTTTTTCCATGAGAATCTGTACTTTCAATTGAAACTCTTGTTACAGCCTCAGTTCCTGTATTTAAGATTCTGACTTTATAATCTACTAGTTTTAAATCTTTTAAATATTTTGAGTATTTTGCTAATCTATCAACGTTTTGTCTGATGGCATTATCTAAAGCATTAACTGGACCATTCCCCTCTCCTTCACACATTATTTTTTCCCCATCAACCTCCAATTGTGCTTTTGCAGAGGAAACTATTTCACCGGATTTATTTTTTTTTACCAAAACGTCATATTCATTAATAGATATATATCGCGGTATCTCTCCAATAATTCTTCTAGCTAATAATTCGAATGATGCATCTGCACCATCATAACTATAACCGATGAATTCTCTATCTTTTACTTCATCTAATAATTTTTTAATTTTAGGATCATTTTCTTGAATATTAACTTTGATACTCTTTAATCTTGAGATAATATTTGACTTGCCTGATTGATCGGAGACGATAATGTTTCTTGCGTTACCAACTTCCTCTGGATTAATATGCTCATAAGTTTTAGGATCTTTTTGCACAGCAGATACATGTAATCCCCCTTTATGTGAAAAAGCTGCAGCACCTACATAGGGTAAATGTTGATTGGGTTTTCTATTCAAAATTTCATCTAAAAGTCTTGAGCAATCAGTAAGATTTTTAATGTTTTTTGATTTTATTCCAATTTCAAACTGAGATGAAAAGTCCTTCTTTAAAAAAAATGTAGGAATTAACGACATCAAATTTGCATTTCCACATCTCTCGCCTAACCCATTTATTGTACCTTGAATTTGTCTAACTCCAGACAATACTGCTGCTAATGAATTAGCAACTGCATTACCGGTATCGTTATGAGCATGAATTCCTAAGTTTTTTCCTGGTACTACTTTTGCGACTTCACTGACTATCTGTGTAACTTCATGTGGAAGTGTTCCTCCATTTGTATCACACAGTATGATCCACCTTGCGCCTTGATCATAAGCTGCTTTGATACAGGATAGTGCATATTTTGGATTTGCTTTATAACCATCAAAAAAATGCTCAGCATCAAACATAAATTCTTTTTTTGCCTTAACAAAATGTTTAGCGCTCTCAGAAATATTATTCAAATTTTCTTCATTTGTTATTCCCAAAGCAAGATCAACATGAAAATCCCAAGACTTACCAACTAAACACACAGCTGAAGTATTTGAATTCATAATTGCGGATAAACCAGTATCG
Organism: uncultured Pelagibacteraceae bacterium; assembly: GCA_902524545.1. GTDB lineage: Bacteria > Pseudomonadota > Alphaproteobacteria > Pelagibacterales > Pelagibacteraceae > Pelagibacter. Next base: position 104,751 of record CABZDW010000001.1, on the reverse strand, counting down.
TTTTCTGCACTACGTCCTGATTTCTTCGTCATACCAAAAGATGTTAGTTTTGAGTTTTTAAATTCATGCTTCTTTTGAAAAAATTCTGTATCAGTTGGATTAGCTCCAGGCCATCCTGCCTCTATATAATCCACACCCAGATTATCTAAAGTTAGAGCAATTTTTTCCTTGTCCTCTAATGAAAAATCTACACCTTGAGTTTGAGCACCATCTCTTAATGTCGTGTCAAAAATATATAATCTTTCTTTAGTCATTTAGCTTTCCAAATTGTTTTACCATCCTCATCTTCAATTAAAATACCTTCATCGAATAACTCATCTCTAATTTTATCTGCTAATTCGTAATTTTTTTTAATTCTAGCATCATTTCTTTGATTAATTTTTGCTAGAATATCTTTTTCAGAAATTTTCAGATTTCTCTTTCTAAAGCTATTCCACTCTTCTTTTGATTGACTTAAAAGTCCAATAAATTTACATGCAGTTGTAAATAGTTCTTTGTCTTTTTGACCACCGTCTTTAGCCTTATCAAAAAGCTCATGCAGTACTGAAATAAAGCCCGGTGTATTTAAGTCATCATACAAAGGTTTTAGATCATTATCTTGTATCAATATTTTTTGATCAACATTAACATAGCAATTATACCACTTGTTTAGAGTTTTTTCACATTCTTCCATAAGTTTTTCATTCCAGTCCAGTGGCTGACTGTAGTGAGCGCTAATTAGAGCTAATCTTAAGACTTGACCATTATATATTTTTTTTAAATCACTTATCTTTAAAATATTTCCCTGTGATTTGGACATTTTTTCGTTCGACATTGTTACAAAATTATTGTGAATCCAATAATTCGCAAATTTTTTTGTTTTATTTGCGCATAGCGACTGTGCAATCTCATTTTCATGATGGGGAAATATTAAATCTCGACCTCCTCCATGTATATCAAAGGTATTACCTAGATATTTTTTTGACATTACTGAACATTCTAAATGCCATCCAGGTCTTCCTTTACCCCAAGGAGAATCCCAAAACGGTTCTGTGCCAACTGATGGTTTCCATAATACAAAATCTTCTGGATTTTGCTTGTTTTCAGATAATTCTACCCTTGAACCTGCTATCAAATCATCAATATTTTTATTAGAGAGCATACCATAATTTCTAAATTTTTTTATCTTAAAATAAACATGCTTTTCACTCTCGTAGGCATATTCACCTTTAATTAATTCGTGTATCATATCGATCATTAAATCAATATTATCAGTAGCTTTAGGTTCGTGAGTTGGTGTTTCACAATTTAAATAATTACAATTTTCATGAAATTTTTTTATAATATTTGAAGTTAATTTAGTTATTGGAATTTTTTTTTCTTCAGATGATTTGATAATTTTATCATCTATATCAGTAATATTTCGAACATACGTAACCGACTTATTTCCATATTTACATTTTAAAACCTTAAACAATATATCAAAAATTATTAATGGTCTTGCATTCCCGATATGAGGATCATCATACACCGTTGGACCACATACATACATTCCGATATTTGTTGGATCAATTGGATTAAATTTTTCTTTCTTATTACCTAAACTATTTGATAAAAAAATATCTTTATTCATTTAGCTCCAATTATTAAAACCACTTGTAAGCGGAAATCTTCTGTCTCTCCCAAAAGCCTTTGAAGTTACTTTTGGTCCTGGTGCTGCTTGAAACCTTTTATATTCAGATTTAGCTAATAGACGAGCTGTTTTTTCGACAACTTTTCTCTCAAAGCCTTTTGATATAATTTTCTCAACTGAAATCTCTTTTTCAACTAAATCTTTTAAAATTTCGTCTAAAATTTCGTATTCCGGTAAACTATCAGAATCCTTTTGATTTTCTTTCAATTCAGCTGTTGGTGCTTTTGTTATGATGTTTTCCGGAATCACTTGTCCTTTTTGACCTTTAAACAGGTCAGAAAAATTTTCATTTCTCCATCTACATAATTTAAAAACATCAGTTTTCCATACATCTTTGATAGGTGCGAAACCTCCACACATATCACCATATAAAGTTGAATACCCAACAGCATATTCTGATTTATTTCCAGTAGCTAATACCATATAGCCATATCTGTTTGATAAAGCCATTAAAAGTAAACCCCTCAACCTTGACTGAATATTTTCTTCAGTGATACCAGGGGAAAAATTATTTCCATTAAATTTTACCAAAGTTTTATCAACAATTCTCATGGCTTCACTAATTTCTAAATTTGAAAATTTAATCTTTAAAAGATTGGCTGCATCTTTTGCATCACTAAGACTTTCTTGACCTGTAAAAGGACTTGGGAGCATTATTGCTTGGACCATTTCTGAGCCAAATGCATCAGTTGCTATTGCTGCAACTAGGGCGGAGTCAACACCACCCGATAAACCTAAAACAACTCCATTAAATTTGTTATTATTTACATAATCTCTTAATCCTAGAACTAAGGCTTTATACAATCTTTCTGTTTCAGATGAATTTTTTCTTTGATTTCCATTGCCTATCCATTTTCCATTTTGTTTTAAAAGATTTATGACTGAAATTTCCTCTTTGAATTCTTTTGAGCAGAAAAATTTACTTCCATCATAGTTTAACCCAAAAGAGGAACCATCAAATATTAATTCATCTTGTCCACCAATTCTATTAAGATAAATAAGTGGCAGTTTTATTTCTTTAACTCTTGTTAAGGTTACATGCTCTCTTTCAAAACTTTTAGAAACTGTAAAGGGTGAAGCATTAATTGCAATAATAATCTCTGCACCTGATTCTGATAATTTTTCAAGAACTGTTTTTTCCCAAATATCCTCACAAATTGGTAACCCAAATCTTATATCTTTTATTTTCACGCAATCTTCTAATTTACCCTCAGTAAATATTCTTTGTTCATCAAAAACTCCTGTATTAGGAAGCTCATACTTATCTTTTATTGCAATAATTTTTCCATTTTCAGCTACAAATACGGAATTTTTAATGTCTTTTCTGTCTTTTCGTGGTGCACCAAAAATTATTGATGATTTTTCGTCTTTTGTAGTTTCTACGAGTTTTTTTATTTCATTCTCAACTAAATTTAGAAAATCCTCTCTTAGAACTAAGTCATCTATCGGATATCCCGACACATAAAGTTCTGGTGCAACTAACACATCTATGTCGTCGTCTAATTTGGATCTAATTGTTATTAGTTTATCAATATTTCCTACAACATCTCCAACTAAAGGATTTAATTGTGCTAAAGCGATTTTTAATTTTTTGTCCATATTTAAGATATAATTACTTATAATTAAAATTGTATAATAATAATAGTCATACTTAATTAGCCTATTTGATTAATAAGCTTTAAGAAGCGGCTTTAATAATATTTTTTGCGTAATTAGAGTTCTTTTTAATTTCATCAGAAATTAAAAAAGCCAATTCTAAAGCTTGATCAGAATTTAGTCTTGGATCACAGTGTGTATGATATCTACTTGACAAATCAGCATCAGATATTTTTCTAGCACCTCCAGTGCACTCTGTCACATCTTGACCAGTCATTTCGACGTGCAAACCACCCGCATAACTTCCCTCTGACTGATGGACACCAAAAACATTTTTAACCTCATTTACTACATTATTGAAAGGTCTAGTTTTAAATCCGGTTGTTGATGCAATAGTATTACCATGCATCGGATCACATGACCAAATAACATTAAGTCCCTCTTTTCTGATTCTTCTAATTAACTTCGGTAAAAACTTTTCAACATTTTGATGACCAAATCTGGAAATCAGAGTTATTTTTCCTTTTTCATTTTTTGGATTTAATACCTCACAAATTTTTGCAATCTCCTCAGGTTTTGAAGTAGGACCGCACTTTATTCCAATCGGATTTTCGATTCCTTTACAAAATTCAACGTGTCCACCGTCTAGTTGTCTTGTTCTATCACCAATCCAAACAAAATGAGCAGATGTATCATGATACTCACCAGTTGTTGAGTCTACTCTTGTCATACTTTCCTCAAATGGTAAATGAAGAGCTTCATGTGATGTCCAGAAATTAACGGTGTATAATCTATTATTAAAGTCTGAAGTTATTCCACATGCTTCCATAAAAGCCAATGCATCAGCAATTTTATCCTCTAAGTCTTTAAACTTTTTCGCTTGTGGACTTTTTTTAATGTAATCTAAGTTCCATAAATGAACTTTGTTCAAGTCTGCAAAACCACCTTTTGAAAATGCTCGCAAAAGATTTAGTGTTGAGGCTGATTGAGAATATGCTTTGTACATTCTTTTTGGATCAGGTCTTCTAGCTTTTTCGTTAAAGTCTATTGCATTAATGTTGTCACCTAAATAACTTGGTAATTCAATGTCACCTTGTTTTTCTGTTGGGGCACTTCTTGGCTTAGAAAACTGTCCAGCAATTCTTCCAAGTTTTACAACAGGTAAAGATGCCGAATATGTCATTACTAAAGCCATTTGAAGTATTACTTTAAAAGTATCTCTAATATTATCAGGATGAAATTCTGCAAAACTTTCTGCGCAGTCACCACCTTGTAATAGAAATGCTTTTCCATCAACTACTTTAGCAAGTTGATCTTTGAGGTGTCTTGTTTCACCTGCAAAAACAAGTGGTGGAAATGTTTTTAATTTATTTAAAACACTATTAAGTTCCTTCTCATCATCATACTTTGGTATATGTTTGACAGGATACTTTCTCCAACTATTTACTTTCCAATTTTTCATGTTCAACTCAGGATTGTTGTATCAGAGTTTTTCTATTATTCAACGGTTACTGATTTGGCTAAATTTCTAGGCTTATCTATATCAAATCCTTTTTTAAGTGCTGAAAAATAAGCTAATTTTTGTAAAGGGATTGTTAAAAGAAAGGGCAAAAGATCCTCATTAGCAGTTTCAACTTCAATTTTTTCCCAAATATTTTCAGAAACTATCTCGTCACTACTTTTATTTGTTACTAATAAAACTTTTGCCCCTCTTGCAATAACTTCCTGCATGTTCGAAATAGTTTTTTTATAATAATTGTCTCTTGGGGCTAAAACAACAACTGGCATACCCTCCTCTATCAAAGCAAGTGGTCCATGTTTCATTTCACCGGCTGGATATCCTTCAGCATGCATATAAGATAATTCTTTTAATTTTAATGCACCTTCTAATGCTATTGGAAAGGAAAAACCTCTACCTAAAAACATTGAACCTTTAGCTTCGTTAAAGGTATTTGATATTGTTTGTATCTTGTTATCCATTAACAAAGTTTTTTCTACTAATTTTGGTAAAGATTTTAGATCTTTGAACTTTTGATCAAATAACTCTTTTTTTAGATCTTTTCTTAATAATCCAATTTTTAAAGCTAAGATATACAATATAAGGATTTGCCCTAAAAAAGCTTTTGTAGATGCAACACCTATCTCAGTTCCACAATGTATTGGCAAAACAAATTTGGAGTCTCTAGCAATTGAACTTTCAATAACATTTACAACTGCACATGTTTTCATATCATTTTGGTTACACAAATCTAAGGCTGCATAAGTATCAGCTGTTTCACCAGATTGAGATACAAATACATATAAGGTTTCTTTTTTAAGCCTATTTTTTCTGTATCTAAACTCAGAAGCTATATCTACATTCACATCTAATGAGGTAAGTTCTTCAAACCAATATTTTGCAAGCAAACAAGAATGATAAGCTGTTCCACAACCGATGAGAGTTACTGAAGAAATTTCGTTAGTTTTCCATGGAAAATTATAAATATTAATATCATTATTTTTCGTATCTAAATATTCATTAATCCCATTTTTTAATGTGGTAGGTTGTTCTTCTATTTCTTTGGCCATAAAGTGTTTATAATCACCTTTGTCATATTTTTCTTCCTCTAAAGATAACTCTAAAACTTTTTTATTAATTTTAACTCCATCCTCATTAAAAAATTCTACATGGTCTTTTTTAATCATGCAAAATTCACCATCATTGAGGTAAGTAATTTTATTTGTCATTGATTTTAAAGCATAAGAATCAGAGCCTAAATAATTTTCATTTGGACCATAACCTACAGCTAAAGGTGAACCTCTTCTTGCGCCAACAATTAGATCTGGTTGATCTTTAAATATTATTCCAAGTGCAAAACTACCATGAAGGGATTTTAAAGTTTTTTTTATAGAGTTTACAATATTTTCTGTTTTTAAATTTTCTGTAATCAAATGAACAATTACTTCGGTGTCTGTTTGTGATTTGAATTTGTGGTCCTTGGAAACTAAAAATTTTTTTAGTAAAGTTGAATTTTCAATTATTCCATTATGTACAACAGAAACATTTTGAGATGAATGTGGATGAGCATTTATACTATTTGGTAGACCATGTGTTGCCCAACGAACATGACCGATACCAATTGTTCCCAACATATTCTGAACTAATGAATTATTTTCAAGTTTATCTACTCTCCCCTCGGATTTAACTTCATTAATTTCATTATTTAAAAGTGTTGCAATTCCTGCAGAGTCGTAACCTCTATACTCTAATTTTTTTAAAGAGCTAATTATTGTTGACGAAACTGGTCTATTACTATTTATCCCTATTATTCCACACATAGTTATTTAGACTTTCTTTTATAATTTTTAATTTCTAGTTGTTGACTTCTTGTAAGTGCTAAAGATTTTTTATTTACGCTTCTTGTAATTACTGATCCTGCTCCAATTATACTATTCTCTTCAAGAGTTAGTGGAGCAACTAATGAAGAGTTAGAACCAATAAAAACATTATCTTTAATTTTAGTTTTATTTTTTTTTATTCCATCATAATTACAAGTAATTGTTCCTGCTCCAACATTGGCTGATTTACCAATTATGGTATCACCCACATAAGCTAAATGATTTACCTTGGTTTTTTTTCCAACTGTACTTTTTTTTATTTCAACAAAATTTCCAATCTTGGAACCTTCTTTTAAAGTAGTGCCTGGTCTTATTCTAGCATAAGGTCCAATCTCTACTTTATTCTCAATCTTACAATTTTCTAGGTGACTAAAAGATTTGATATTAACATTATTTCCAATTTTAACTTTCGATCCGAAAACTACATATGGATCTATCGTCACATTTTTTCCAACTTTAGTATCTTTTGAAAAATAAATCGTGTCTGGGGCAATCATTTTTACTCCAGATTTTAGAAATTTCTTTCTGAGTGAATTTTGAAGTTTTTGTAAATTTAATTGTTTCATCTAGAAAATCATTTATATTAAGTATATATCTTTCTTAATTCACAAAATATTTCTTAAAAATACTTTTAATAATGAAACAAATTTACACAATTCTTTTTGATTTAGATGGCACATTGGTAGATACGGCGCCAGATTTAATGCGGGCCCATAATCATGTGATGAATAAATTTGGATATCCAACAAAATCTACTGAGGAAATAAGAAACTTGGTAGGCCAAGGCGCCGGTGCAATGCTTGGTAGATCTATATGGGGTCAGGCTAAAAAGGAATTTGGAAAAGTCCAAGATGAAAAGATTAAAAAAGAAATGGTTAAAGAGTTTGTAGATTATTATGGAAAAAATATAGTAAATGAAAGTAAACTAATTGATGGAGTTAAGGAGTTCTTAATATGGTCAAAAGAAAAAAAAATTTCAATGGGTGTTTGTACAAATAAACAAGAGCATTTAGCAATTGATCTTTTAAAAAAAATTGGAATTTACGATTTCTTTGAGTATGTTGCTGGTCACAATACATTTGATTATTGTAAACCCGATCCAAGACATTTGATCTCAGTAGTTGAAATTTTAGATGGAGATCTAAAAAAAACTTTAATGATTGGTGATAGTGAGACAGATGCTAATGCTGCAAAAGAAGCTGGGATACCAGTTATTTTACTAGAAGACGGATATACCGAAAAGAATACAACTGAAATTTACCATAATCACTTAATAAAAGACTTTATTGGTGTTGAAAAAATTGTAGCAAAATATCTTTAATATTGATTATTTTTTTTTACATATTAGAACAGTTTTCTATTAGGAGTTATTTTGATCATACACAACGTAAAAGTTTTTCCATCTAAAGTCCATTTATCAAAAAAAAAACAGTTGGCCTGGAAAATTGCTGAGATTGCTAGTGATAACGCAAAATTAGATAAGGAAGCAATAGAAATGGTAATTAACAGAATTATTGATAATGCATCAGTTGCAATAGCTTCTTTAAATAGACATCCAGTTGTTTCATCAAGAGAAATGGCTTTAAAACATTTAAGAAAGAATGGTGCAACGATATTTGGAGTTAACAGTAAATTAAAATTTGACTGTGAATGGGCGGCATGGAGTAACGGAACAGCTGTAAGAGAACTTGATTTTCATGATACTTTTTTAGCAGCTGATTACAGTCATCCTGGTGATAACATTCCTCCCTTAATAAGTGTTGCACAACAAAATAAAAAAAGTGGAAATGATCTTTTGAGGGGAATAATAACTGCCTATGAAGTTCAAGTTAATTTAGTAAAAGGGATTTGTTTGCATAAACATAAAGTAGATCACATAGCCCATCTAGGGCCAAGTGTTGCCGCTGGTATCGGATCTATGCTAAAACTAAATACAGAAACGATATATCAAGCTGTTCAGCAAGCTCTTCATACAACTATTTCAACTAGACAATCTAGAAAAGGAGAAATCTCAAGTTGGAAAGCTTATGCGCCTGCACATGCTGGTAAACTTGCCATAGAGGCTGTTGATAGAGTTATGAGGGGTGAAGGTGCACCAAGTCCAATTTATGAGGGTGAAGATAGTGTTATTGCAAGAATTTTAGATGGAAAAAAAGCTTTATATAAAGTTCCACTTCCAAAAAGGAATGAAGCTAAAAAAGCTATACTCGAAACTTATACAAAAGAATATTCAGCTGAATATCAATCTCAAGCGCTAATTGATCTTGCCAAAAAACTTAAAAAAAAAGTTTCAAATCTTAATCAAATTAAAAAAATAGATATCTATACCAGTCATCACACTCATTATGTGATTGGTACGGGTGCAAATGATCCTCAAAAAATGGATCCAAATGCTAGCAGGGAAACATTAGATCATTCGATAATGTACATCTTTGCTGTTGCTTTAGAGGATGGTGATTGGCATCATGTGAAATCGTATACAAAAACTAGGGCAAAGAAAAAAAGTACAATTAAGATTTGGAGATCAATCAAAACTCATGAAGATAAGAAATGGACAAAAAAATATCATGATCCAAATCCTAGAAAAAAGGCCTTTGGTGCAAAGGTAGTAATAACTTTAAAAAATGGAAAAAAGATCACTGAAGAACAAGGGGTTGCAGATGCTCATCCTTATGGTTCAAGACCCTTTAAAAGAAAAAATTATATTAATAAATTTTTAACTTTAACTGAAAATTTATTAAATAAAAAAGAAATAGATAGATTTTTAAAAACAGTGCAAAACTTAAGAAAATTAAAGCCTGGTCAATTAGATAGATTAAATATTGTGGTAAGAAAAAATAAAATTAAAAGAAATTTAAAAAAAGGTATTTTTTAATGCATTTTGTTGAAAAAGAACCAATACAAAAAAGAAAAGATTTTTCTAAAAAATTAAAATCAAAAAATATACTAAGGGTACCTGGTGCTTATAATCCCCTAACTGCAAAATTAATAGAAGAGATAGGCTATGATGCTGTTTATGTTTCAGGTGGTGTTATGGCAAATGATCTTGGGTTTCCAGATATTGGTTTGACTACATTACAAGATGTTAGCACTCGATCATATTTAATCTCCAGGGTTACTAATCTTCCTACTATTGTTGACATAGATACTGGATTTAAATCTTGTAAAGAAACTATTGAAACTTTTGAGGAATTTGGAATTAGTGGAGTTCACATTGAAGATCAAATCGAGAGAAAAAGATGTGGACACTTAGATAATAAAGAATTGATATCTACTGATGCAATGGTCAAAAAAATTAAAGAATGTGTTTCAGCAAAAAAAGATGAAAATTTTAAGATTATTGCAAGATCAGATGCAAAAAGCGTAGAAGGAATAGATAAAATGATTGACAGGTGTAAAGCTTATATCGACGCTGGTGCGGAGATTATATTTCCTGAAGCGCTTCACAATGAAAAAGATTTTGAAAAAGTTAGAAAAGAACTTTCATGTTATTTGCTAGCTAATATGACTGAATTTGGAAAAACAAAATTATTAAACTACAAAGAACTAGAAAATCTTGGATATAATATAGTTATTTATCCCGTTACAACTCAGAGATTAGCAATGAAAAATGTTGAAGACGGTTTAAGAGACATTTATTCAAGTGGACATCAAAATAACATTATTGATAAAATGCAAACTAGGAAAAGATTATATGATCTTGTAGATTATGAAAAATACAATAGTGTAGACGAAAAAATTTATAATTTTGACACAGAGGGTCATGAATAATGAGTGAGGATATTAAAAAAGGCCTACTTGGAATAACTGTTGATGAAACAGAAGTTTCTAAAGTAATGCCTGAAATCAACTCTTTAACTTATAGAGGTTATGCCGCTCAAGATTTATGTGCAAAATGTAAGTTTGAAGAAGTTGCTTATTTAATTTTAAATGGTGAACTGCCAACTAAAAAACAATTAAAAGCTTTTGAAAAAGTTGAGAAAAAAGAGAGAAACTTATCAAAAACTTTATTAGATGACATTAAAAAATTCCCCAAAAAAGCTCACCCTATGGATGTTGCAAGAACTGCTGTTAGTATAATGGGTCTTGAAGATAAAGAGACCAAAGACAATTCACCAAAATCAAACATGAGAAAAGTAATGAGAATCTTTGCTAAAACTCCAGTTGCTTTAGCAGCATTTTATAGAGTAAGAAAAGGCAAAAAGATTATTCCCCCTAAAAAAAATCTTTCATTTTCTGAAAATTTTTTTCATATGTGTTTTGGAAAAGTACCTGGTAAAGATATTGTAAAAGCTTTTGATGTCTCATTAATTTTATACGCTGAGCATAGTTTTAATGTATCAACATTTACAGCTAGAACTATAACGAGTAGTTTATCTGATATTCATGGAGCAATTACTGGAGCAATCGCTAGTTTAAAAGGTCCTCTACATGGTGGAGCTAATGAAGAAGTGATGCACATGATGAACAAAATTAAAAAACCTGAAAATGCATTAAAATGGATTAATAATGCACTTGATAATAAGGATGTTGTGATGGGATTTGGTCATCGAGTTTACAAAAGTGGTGACTCAAGAGTTCCTACAATGAGAGAGTATTTTGGAAAAGTTGCGAAAATTAAAAAAGACAAAAAATTTGAAAAAATTTATGACATCGTTGAAAAAGTAATGATTGAGAGAAAAAACATCTATCCAAATGTGGATTATCCTACCGGACCTACTTACCATTTAATGGGTTTTGATACTGATTTTTTTACACCAATATTTGTAATCTCAAGAATTACAGGTTGGTCAGCTCATATAATTGAGCAACATGCTGCAAACAAACTAATAAGACCTCTCGCAAGCTACAAGGGTAGCAAATATAGAAAAGTTATTCGTTTAAACCAGAGATAATTATTTAACGGAGATTTTATTAAATAAGCAAAACAACTAAGAAAATCATCTGCACAAAATTTATAACAACAGATATAAAATGAGAGTATTTAAATTTTTTCTCCTGATTTTGATCTCTGTATTTATTGATCAATGGCATTAATAGGTAATTTGATATAGCAAATAATAAGCTAATGACTAATATTAAGTAGAAATCAACTCCTAACTTACTTAAAAATATAAATGTTAATAGAACAATTAAACTTATCCCTAAATTTACGTTATAATAAAAAGGAAATATTCTTCTTATGAACTTTCTAGCATTATCTTCATCCAGGGTAGTAAATACTACTGGAGCAATTACAAATGAAAAAAATAACATAATTCCTAAAACCATTGCCGTTAAATAAATACTAACTTGTTCAATCATGATTTAGTTTTCTATAGAATTTTCTTCTTTCATTAATATTGGTCTTCCATCATGGGCAGTATTAAGAGGTATAATTTTTCCTTTATACTTCGCACATAAAGTAGGAGCACTTCTTAATTTTTCTCCTAATCTCACCTCTAAATCTACAATAACTAATTTTGCATCACTCAATTCTTTCAATATTTTCATATTTCACTCCTTAATTTAAGTTTAAGATATATTTAAATCACTACTTCAAAACCTTCAAAGTTAGGTGCTCCAAGATATAAATTTTTATGTTGTCCCGCATTTTTATGAGCTAATCTAAAATTTTCTGATTTAGTCCAGTTAATAAAATCATCTTTAGAATTCCAAATGCTATGAGAGGCGTATAATGAAAATTTCTCATTTTTTTCACCTTTAACTAAATGGAACTCTTTAAAACCTTTAACATCATTAAGGTGTGTATCTCTTTCCTTCCAAACCTTTTCAAATTCGGCTTCTTTACCTAATACAATTTTAAACCTATTCATTGCGATAAACATTTGAGAATGCTCATTTGATATTTATGTATATGTAATTTATATATTAACTAAAAGCTTCTACCCAAGTTCCTTGTGTGGATGCTTTAGAATATTCAGTTGCACGACCCTCAAAAAAGTTCATGTGCTCAACAGCATTTAGCATTGTATCTAACCATCCTAATGGATTTTTTTGGACATCATAAATAGGCTCTAGACCTAATTGAACTAATCTTCTGTTTCCAATAAATCTAATGTAATCTTTGACCTCTTTTGCAGTCAAGCCTTCCATTGGACCCATTTCAAAAGCTAAATCAATAAAAGCATCCTCATGTTCTATAATAGTCCTGCAAGCCTCATAAAGTTCTTTTTTTAATTTTGCATTCCATATTTCCGGATTCTCTTTTATGAATTCTTTAAAAATTCTAATCATTGAATTACAATGAAGTGTTTCATCTCTAACAGACCAGGTAACTATCTGACCCATTCCTTTCATTTTATTATGTCTTGGGAAATTTAAAAGAATTGCAAAACTTGCAAAAAGTTGAAGGCCTTCGGTAAAAGCACTGAAGACAGCAACTGTTTTTGCAATGTCCTCTTTTGAACTCATGTCAAAATTTTGCATGTAATCATATTTATCTTTCATTTCTTTATACTTCATGAATGCAGAATATTCTGACTCTGGCATTCCGATTGTGTCTAATAAATGAGAATAAGCTGCAATATGCACTGTCTCCATTGAAGCAAAAGCAGTCATCATCATTAAAACTTCTGTTGGTTTAAACACAGTTGTATAATGTCTTAAATAACAATTGTTAACTTCAACATCAGCTTGAGTAAAAAATCTAAATATCTGGGTTAATAAATTTTTTTCTGATTGTGTTAGATTTTTTTGCCAATCTCTAACATCATCACCTAATGGCACCTCTTCTGGTAACCAATGTATTCTTTGTTGAGTTAGCCATGCATCGTAACACCATGGGTATCTAAAAGGCTTGTAAACTGGGTTTTCAACTAACAAACCCATTTTTTTTGGTTGAACTATTTCTTTATTTGGCATTTTAATTTTTTCTGTTACTGACATGATAAACACTCCTCGTATTCTGGTTCTTGGTTTGGTTGGTTATTTTTAGATTTATATACATTGGCTGTAACATCTGTTGATTTTGCATCATTGATATTTTCAGCTCTTTGAATTGATTTTGATCTGCAGTAATAAAGGCTTTTTAAACCTTTTTTCCAAGCATCAAAATGAATTCTATGTAATTCTTTTTTATGAACGTCTGCTGGTAAAAATAAATTAACTGATTGGGCTTGAGAAATAAAAGGTGTTCGATCACCACTTAATTCTACAATCCATTTCTGGTTTAGTTCAAAAGCTGTTTTAAAAACGTCTTTTTCTAAGTCAGTTAAAAAGTCTAAATGTGAAACTGACCCTTGGTTAGTTGTAATTGTGGACCATGTTTCATCATCATTTTTACTATGAGCTTCTAAGATCTCTTCAAGATATCTATTCCTGACATTAAATGATCCTGATAAAGTTTTATGAGTATAGCTATTAGCAGCAATAGGTTCTACTCCTGGAGAAGCTCCTCCACAAATTATCGAAATAGAGGCTGTTGGGGCTATTGCAGTTTTATTTGAAAATCTTTCTTGAAATCCATATTCTGCAGCATCAGGACACGCTCCTCTTTCTTCAGCTAAATCTTTTGAGGCCTGATTAACTTGTTCATCAATTTGTTTGAATATTTTTTTGTTCCAAGATTTTGCCATCACTGACTCAAGTGGAATTCTGTTTTTTTGTAAAAAGGAATGGAAACCCATTACACCTAAACCAACGCTTCTTTCTCTTTCTGCAGAGTATTTAGCATCTTTAAATTGATCCGGTGCTTTGTTTATAAAATCAGATAAAACATTATCTAAAAATCTCATTACATCACCAATCATATTTGGATCATTTTTCCACTCATCATACTTTTCTAAATTTAAAGAAGACAGACAACAAACAGCTGTTCTATCATGTCCATCCTTGTCAATTCCTGTAGGTAAAGTTATTTCACTACACAAATTAGAAGTTTTAACTGTAAGATTAGCTAATTTGTGATGCTGAGGGATTTGTCTATTAACAGTATCAATATAAATTATATAAGGCTCACCTGTCTCTATTCTTGCTGTTAATAATCTAATCCATAAGTTTCTAGCTGATAAAGTTTGTTGAATAGTCCCGTCAACTGGACTTTTGAGTGCCCATTGTTCATCTGTTTCTACAGCTCTCATAAATGCATCTGATACTAAAACTCCATGATGCAAATTTAAAGATTTTCTGTTTGGATCACCGCCGGTTGGTCTTCTCATTTCGATAAATTCCTCAATCTCAGGATGATCAATTGGAAGATAACATGCAGCTGAACCTCTTCTTAGAGAACCTTGGCTGATTGCCATAGTTAAGGAGTCCATTACTTTTATAAATGGAATTATTCCAGAAGTTTTTCCAACTTTTCCTATTTTTTCTCCAATGGATCTTAGGTTGCCCCAATAACTTCCTATACCACCACCTTTTGCAGCTAACCAAACATTCTCACTCCAAAGATCTAAAATACCACCTAAGCTATCTGAAGCTTCATTAAGAAAACACGAAATAGGTAAACCTCTTTTAGTCCCACCGTTTGATAAAACTGGAGTTGCAGGCATGAACCAAAGATTGCTAATGTAGTTATAAATTCTTTGCGCATGAAGGTTATCATCTGAGTAAGTGCTTGCTACTCTTGCAAATAAATCTTGATAAGATTCATTTTGTCCTAAATATCTATCTTTTAAAGTTGCTTTACCAAAATCAGTGAGATTTGCATCTCTAGATCTATCAATCTTAATAATTATGCCTTTATCGTTTTGAAATAGCTCAGTTTCATTGTTTAAAGAGAAAAGGTCAGGTCTATTGTTTTTTACAGCCTGATTTACTTCTGGACTATATTCAGAGACAGCTTTCTTCAGAGCCTGTGATAGTATTTTGTTCATATTTATTAATATTTTTGTTATTATTACGTAAACAACTACATGTTGTATGCGCTTCGTATCAATATACTATATAACAAGTAAATCAATAGAACATTTATAGAACAATGAAAAAATATTTCAACTATAAAAACTGAAAAAATGTAAGTAATTAACAGTATGTCTGAAACTTTAAAAATAGACCCATATGGCTTTCGTGAATATGACGCTCGTTGGGTCTTTGAAAAGGACATCAATGAACCAGGAATAACGAATCTTGGAAAAGGCCTTGGAACACAAATTAAAAAACATACTAAAAAAGAAAATCCAAGAGTTATTGTCGGACATGATTATAGATCATATAGTGAAAAGATAAAGTCGGCACTAAAGAAAGGTTTAATTTCAACTGGATGTTTAATTGAAGATGTTGGCTTATCTTTATCGCCAATGGTTTATTTTGCACAATTTAATTTAGATGCTGATGCGGTCGCAATGGTGACAGCCAGTCATAATGAGAATGGTTGGACAGGTGTAAAAATGGGTATCAAAAAGGGGTTAACTCACGCACCAGAGGAAATGAACGAATTAAAAGAAATTACTTTAAGTCAAAATTTCTCTGAGGGAAAAGGTAACCAAAAACAAATAAAAAATTTTGATAAAATTTATAAAGACGATTTAATAAATAAAAATAAAATAAATAAAAAGATTAAAGCTGTAGTTGCTTGTGGTAATGGTACTGCAGGTATATTCGCTCCAGATATACTAAGAGGTATAGGATGTGAAGTGATTGAGCTGGATTGTGATTTAGATTGGAATTTTCCAAAATACAATCCAAACCCTGAAGATCTCGAAATGCTTCATGCCATTGCAAAATCCGTAAAAGATAATAAAGCTGATATAGGTTTTGGTTTTGATGGGGATGGAGACAGAGTTGGTGTAATTGATGATGAGGGAAATGAAATTTTTTCAGATAAAATAGGATTATTGATTGCAAGAAATCTTTCAAATTTACATAAAAAGTCAAAGTTTATTGTAGATGTTAAATCAACTGGTCTTTATTCAACCGATGAGGTTTTAAATCAAAATCAATGCGAAACTTTATACTGGAAAACTGGTCACTCACATATTAAAAGAAAAGTTCATAATGAAAAAGCTTTAGCAGGATTCGAAAAAAGTGGTCATTTCTTTTTCAATCAACCATTAGGATATGGTTATGATGATGGGATTAATTCAGCAATTCAAGTTTGTCATTTATTAAATAATCAAAATAAAAAAATGAGTGAAATTATTAAGGATCTCCCCATCACTTATCAATCACCAACAATGGCTCCTTTTTGCTCAGATGAAGAAAAATATAGCGTAGTAAATCAGATGGTAAATGAATTTAAGAAATTAAAAGAAGAAAAAATAAAAATAGATAATCAAGAAATAAAAGAAATAATAACGGTAAATGGGGTAAGATTCTCTTTCGAAGATGGTTCATGGGGTCTGATTAGGGCTTCATCAAATAAACCTTCTTTAGTTATAGTAACTGAAAGCCCTACTTCTGATGAAAGAAAATTAAATATTTTTAAATTCATTGATAAAACATTAAAGAAAACTGGCAAGATTGGTGAGTACGATCAAAAAATTTAACAAAGGTAAGATTCAACTAAAAAGTGTTCATAGAACTGTAAAGAATCATTTAATCTATATTTGTGAGGTGATGGAGGGAGACTGAAGTCACCTCTTTTTTTTATGGCAGACAAAAAAATTAGATCAATAGCTAAAACTTTTTCTTGGAGATTTATCATTTTTATTTATTGGGTAATTTTTGGATACATCTACACTGGAACATTTACAGGTGCAGGAATACTAGGTGTTGGATCAATAGTTCCACTTTTTTTTTACTATTTTCATGAGAGAATTTGGAACAAGGTCAAGTGGGGAACTGGTTAATATTAATTTATTGCTAAGTATTCAAAAAAAGATCTAATCGATACGATAATTAAGAATGACCCAAAAATCTTGCTCAATATATTTTTATCTATTTTATAAACTGCTTTCGCGCCTACTCTAGCCATAATCATTGTCACTGGCACGAAAACTAGAAATCCAAGTAAATTCACATATCCAAGACTGTAGGGTGTATTAATATTATCTACAATTTTACCTCCAGTAATCATTGTAATTGTACCAAATACAGCAATCAGAAAACCAACTCCTGCTGCAGTTCCAATTGATTTCCTAATATCGTATCCAAAAGTTCTCATAAAAGGAACCATTAATGATCCACCACCAATCCCTAATAATACAGATATGAAACCTATAATAACTCCTGAAATATTTTTAGCTGAATCAGAAATCATTTTTGGATTTTTTAAAAGTTGTTCCCTAAAAAAAATAAAAAATAAACCAACTATAAAAGCCATTATGGAAAAGAATAAAACAAAAGCTGGTGTTTTTAAATTTACTGCTAAAAATGTTCCTCCAATAACACCAAATAAAATAAATATACCAAAAGATTTTATAAGCTTAAAATCAACCGCATCATACTCCATGTGGGTTTTTGTTGATATAATGGATGTTGGAATTATGATTGCCAAAGAAGTACCAACTGAAAGATGCATTCTTGTTGCAATATCAAAATCTAAAACAGTAAAAGCATAATATAGCGCAGGCACTATTATAATACCGCCACCAACTCCTAGTAAACCTGCCATAAAACCTGCAACTGAAGCTGCCAAAGATAAAACAAATAAAAGATTTATAATTTCATTTATGTCTAAAGTTTCCATTATTAGTTAGTCTGAATTGCTTTCTCATTATTCTGAACAATGGTCATGATATGTTTTGTTTTTTGAAAATCAGAGTCTCTTGCCATCATATTATCACTTAAATATCTTTTCCATTCTTTAGAACCAACTTGTCCATGATATAAACCTACGGTATGTCTCATAATATGATTGATCTTTGTTCCCAATTTTACCTCTCTATCAGCATACTCTAAAAGTTTTTCTACCACTTGCTCTCTAGTAGGACTACTCTTTGTATTGAATATTTCTTTTTCAATTTCTATTAAAGAATATGGATTTTGATAAATTGATCTTCCTATCATCACACCATCACAAAACTTCAAATGATTCTTAATTTCCTCAACTTTTGTAATTCCACCATTTATAATTATTTCTAAATCAGGATTTTCTTGTTTAATGTCATAAACCATTTTGTAATTTAGTTTTGGAATATTTAGATTTTGTTTTGGAGATAAACCTGATAAAATTGCTTTTCTTGCATGCAAAATAAATGTTTCTGAACCAGCATCTTTCATTTTATGAATAAAATTATTTAAATAATCAAATTTTTCTGTATCATCAAAACCAATTCTTGTTTTTGCCGTAACAGGTATTTTACAAGCATTCACCATTGAATTGATACATTCAGCAACCAAGTCAGGTTCTTTTATTAAACATGCACCAAATTTATTTTTTTGAACTTTTTTGCTAGGACAACCGAGGTTAATGTTAATTTCATCGTAACCCATATCCTCGGCAATTTTAGCTACTTCTGCTAATTCTTTTTTATCAGACCCACCAACTTGCAAAGCTAATGGTTTTTCTTCAGGACTATAAGATAAAATTTTTTTTCGATCACCGTGAATTGCTGATTTTGTAGCAACCATCTCAGTATAGAGCATAACATTTTTGCTCATCAGTCTTAAAAAGAAACGATCATGCCTATCTGTGCAATCCATCATTGGGGCAACTGATATTTTTCTGTTTATTTCTTTTTTAGAATCCAAGGTCTTTACCCATTATTTTATCAGGGAACCATGTAACAATCTCAGGAAAAATACATAAAATTACTATAGCTAAAGCCATAATTATCATAAATGGTATAGATCCTTTTAAAATTTCTGACAAACTAACGTCTGGGGTAATTCCTTTTATAATATAAAGATTTAATCCAACTGGTGGTGTAATTAGGCCAATCTCCATATTGATTGTAAATACTATTGCAAACCAGTATGGGTCAAAACCTAAAGTAGTAATAACTGGTAATAATATTGCTGAAGTCATTACTATAACTGCAACTGGCGGTAAAAAGAAACCAGCTATTAATAGAAATATGTTTATTAGCATAAACACAACCCATTTATTAGAGCTTAATTCAACCATGCTCTGTGCTAAAGACTGAGTTACATACAGTTGTGAAAGAGTAAATGCAAAGAGATATGAGGCAGCAATAATGAACATTATCATTACACTTTCTTTCATTGAAACTTTAACAATGTTCCAAATCTTTTTTGGCTGGTAAATTTTATAAACAACTGCAATTAATACAAAAACTAAAAATGCTCCTACTCCAGATGCCTCTGAGGGTGTTGCGACTCCTCCATAAAGTACATATAAAACACCTGCTATAATAGCTAGGAAAGGAAGAATTCTCGGTAAAACTTCGAGTTTTTCTTTTAGAGTTGGTCTCACTCTATTTCTTAGAGCTTTTGCTGCATCTTTATCAATAAAATAACTATGTATTAGAGCCCATATTGCAAACATTCCCGCCAACATAAAACCAGGCACAAGACCACATAAAAATAATCTTCCAATAGACGTACCAGTTGCAATTCCATAAACAATTAAAACAATACTTGGAGGAATTAAAACTCCCAAAGTTCCACCGGCTGCGATAGTTCCTGTTGCAATCTGATCCGAATATCCCCTTTTTCTCATTTCGGGTATTCCCATTGTTCCAATCGCAGCACAAGTTGCGGGACTAGATCCACTCAAAGCTGCAAAAACTGAGCATGCTCCAATATTAGAAATTACCAATCCTCCTGGTACTCTCCAAAGCCATCTATCTAATCCTGTATATAAATCTTTTCCCGCTGGGGAGTTGGCAACGGCCATTCCCATTAAAATAAACATTGGTATAGAAAGTAGAACAAAAGAGTTTAGTCCTGCAAAAAATGTTTCAGCAAAGACATCAAGCATTTGAAAACCTTCAAATGTAACTAATAGAGCTATTGAAACAAAACTCAAACCAAAAGCAATTGGAATTCCAGAAAAAAGTACCAATAAAGTAAAAACTGCAACTATCAATGCTATAATGAGTGGATCCATTTATTTAAAATCCTTTTCGTCAGTTAATTTTATAATTTCTGCGATATACTGTAATATCATTAGTAAAGCTCCCAACATCATTGATGAATATGGTATCCATAATGGTGGATCCCAGACAGTTCCTGTGGAATAGTTTTTGGTAAATGCTTCCTCGAACATTAAAAATCCAAAATAAAATAAAATTAAGAAAAAAAGTAAACTTATTGAGGATGTAAAAATTTTTAATCTAATTATATTTTTTTTTGATAAAAAATCATAAATCCATTCCATGCTCACATGAGCTTTTTCACTTAAAACGTATACACTACCTATAAAAGTTGAAGCAACTAATAACATTGTGACAAGTTCTGTTTGCCATGTAATCGCTCTTTGAAAAAAATATCTTTCAAAAACAAGTTCAACTATTACTAATATTGATAAAAGCAATGCCAATACAGCGAAGGCACCACATGCTTTAGCTATCAAATCACAAAGTTGAAGATACTTTTTTTTCATAAAAAAAACCCCCATTTAATCAAATTAAATAGGGGTTCTTTATATATTATTTTATTTAACTGCTAAAGCCATTTCCATTAGCTTATCGCCACCTGGAACTTTATCAGCAAATGCTTTGTGAGAAGATTTTTTTGCAATCTCTACCCATGCAGCATGGTCTTTTTCAGACATATATACTAATTTTACGCCTGCAGCTTTATAAGCGTCTTCAAACTTTTTGTCTAAGTTTTCAACTTGAGCTGTCATATATTTCTCAGCAACTTTTCCAGCTTTCATTAAAGCTTTTTGTTGCTTAGAGTTCAAAGCATCAAAAGACTTTTTTGACATAAGGATTGGCTCATACATAAACCATAGACCAAATTTTCCTGGAGGAGTTGCACATGAAACTTGTTCATAAATTTTGTAACTTACAAAACTTCCTGAACTAGTATTTGCACCAGTTAATACACCAGTCTGTAAACCTGTGTATATCTCTGATGATGGCATACTTTGAATACCAGCACCAGCTGCTTCTAACATTTGGTTAAATGCTTTACCCGCAGCTCTCATAACTTGACCTTTTGCATCACTAGGATTTTTTATACATTTTGACTTTGAAGCAAAACCACCACCTAACCATGCATCAGATAAAACTACTACGCCAGCATCGTTAATAATTCTTTTAATCTCAGTCATCATCGGACCTTTATTGAATCTCAATGCGTGATCGTGATTTTTAACAGTTCCTGGCATTAAAGTTGCATCAAATTCAGGATGGAACTTAGATGCATAAGCTAATGGAAAAGCAGAAATATCCAATTGACCAGTTGTCATTGGTTTCCACTGTTCTTTAGGTTTGTATAATGATTTAGCTGGATAAATTCTGATATCTATTCCAACATTTGCTTTTTTTACCTCGTCAGCAATGATTTGTACCATTTCATGACGTGGGTCGAAAGATCCATCAGCTCTTGGTGTTCCAGGCCATTGGTGACTAGCTTTTAGCGTAACAGCATAAGCAGAACCAATAGTAGTAAAAACAAAAACTAATGAAGTTAAATATAAAGATATTTTTTTTAACATTATTTTTCCCTCTATTGTTATTTTTATTAATTCGATTAAAATGAACTTATTAATAAGAGTCAAGTCGCCAAAAACTCAAATATTATAGAAATTACATGGACGGACCTTTAAAAAACCTGCTAGTTGTTGATTTAACGAGAGTATTAGTCGGTCCCTATTGCACGATGATTTTATCTGATCTTGGTGCAAGAGTGATTAAAATTGAAGCTCCAGAAATTGGTGATGATTCCCGTAAATTTGGACCATTCATAAAAGATTACTCCGCTTATTTTATGTCACTAAATAGAGGTAAAGAGAGTATTGCTCTTAACTTAAAAAAAGACGAAGACAAAAAAATTTTTGATAAGATTTTATCAAAAGCTGACATATTAGTTGAAAATTTTAAACCAGGCACTTTGGAAAAATGGGGATACGGATGGCGAGATGTAAATAAAAAATATCCAAAATTAATTTATGCATCTGCTTCCGGTTTTGGACAAACTGGGCCTCTAAAAGAACTGCCTGCTTATGATATGGTTGTTCAGGGTATGGGCGGATTAATGAGTGTGACCGGTCAACCTAACTCAGAACCAACAAGAGTAGGAACATCAATTGGAGATATCACAGCTGGTTTGTTTACAGCAATTGGAATAAATGCAGCTCTTTACGATAGACAAAAAACCGGTAAAGGTATGTACATAGATGTTTCAATGCTTGATTGTCAAATAGCGATTTTAGAAAATGCTATAGCTCGTTACTTGGCAAAAAATGAAATACCAAAACCAATGGGATCACGTCATCCATCAATTGCACCATTCGAAGCTTTTAAAACTAAAGACAGTTATATTATTATTGCGGCTGGTAATGATAGACTTTTCGAAAAACTTTGCGAACTTTTGGGTATGCCTGAAATTAATAAAGATACAAAATTTTCTGACAACTCATCTAGAGCACAAAACATGGATGAACTTAAAGTGATTCTTGAAAAAAAACTATTAACTAGAAATACCAACGAATGGGTTAGTGACATGGAAAAAGAGAAAATTCCCTGTGGTCCTATATTTAATATTAAAGAAGCGGTAGAGAATCCTCAAGTAGATGCCAGAAATATGATTGTCAAGGCCTTTCATAAAAGAATTGGAGATTTCAAATTAGCTGGTAATCCAATTAAAATGTCTAACTATAAAGATGAAAAAACTAGAGGTGATATCCCTGATTTAGATGAGCATAGGGGAAAAATTTTAAAAGAATTTACTTAATTATTTTCAGTCTCGTTAGAAGTTTCTTGTTCAGAAGTTTGATTTTCTGTTTCATTAACTTCCTCTAGTGAAACATCACCTTGTTCTTCTCCAGTTTCGTCAGTTGCCGATGTATCGATATCCGGCTTGGCTGTTTGTGATAACTCTGCTAAATCGTCATTTGAAACTTGTATTTTCTCTGGTGTCTTTCTCGCTCTCTTCGATGGTAAAATAGGTGTCCCACTTTTTGAAATTTCGCCTTTGTATAAACTTTCAAAATCATCACCTACTTCATCATCATCTTCGGCTCCATCATCAACCTGCTCTACATGTTTTCTTAATTTATAAACTGCACTTTGAGTAAGGTCTTTTACTTTAATATTTTCCTCTGCAATTTCTCTTAAAGCAATGACAGTGTTTTTGTCATTATCTTTATCTAAAGTGGGTTCTATACCAGTATTAAGTTGAGTTGCTCTCTCTTTAGCTACCAAAACTAACTCGTAAGGACTGTCTACTTTATCTATGCAATCTTCTACGGTAACTCTAGCCATGCGGAATATCTACACAGTGAAGTTTAAAAAATCAAGGAAAATTTTATAAATACTCTGGATTTAGCTTGTTTTTAACAAAGAATAAAAGAGCCGCTGATAAGGCAATATATATAAAAGATATTAAGGCTATCTGCTCTATCGTAAATCCAATATCTATTAATGTTCCAAATAAAGCAGTGCCAAAAGCAGTAGAAAAAACCATTAAAGCTGTTGTCAAAGCTTTAATTGAACCAATATATCTTACACCGTAAATTTCTGCCCAAGTTGATGAACCTAGAACGTTTGCAAGTCCATTTGAAATACCAATTAGACCTAAAAATACAAAAGCAGAGAATGAAACATCAAAATACATAAGAACTACAGTAGAAATTAATAACGGAATATTCATAAAAATTAGTAATTTTCTACTCGTAAATTTATCAATTAAAAATCCTGCAATTAATAGAGTTAATACTGATAAAATTGAATAAACCATAAAAGATTGAGCAATTACATAAGTACCCCACCCTTTAGACTCTGAAATGAAAGATTGATAAACAAACACGCCAGTTGCAATCCATGGCATCGCTAACATATTCAAACAAACTATATAAAATCTGTAATCCTTCAAAACATCTATTCTTTTCCATTGTTTTATTTTTTCATTAAATTCTTTTTGGTTTGTCTTCTCTCTAGACTCAAAGTTTAAGTTCTTAACTAAAATAAAGGAAGTTATTGGAAGAAAAATCAAAACTAATATTGAAATATACATCCATAAATTTTGCCAAGAAGTTATAGTTAGTAGATATACAATTAAAACAGGTAGTATAAATTCAGCAGTAGAGAGACCAAACCAACTTGTGCTTAAAGCTTTACCTCTAGATTTTGTAAAATATCTAGATATTGTTGTTGTTGCAGTATGAGACATCATACCTTGACCTGAAAATCTCATTAAAAAAATTGCAATAAATAAAAAGATTATTGAAGAAATTTTTGAAAAGAAAAAACATGAGAAGGACAGAAGTATTGTTACAAAAAAAGCAAATTTAAATATATTGATATCATCTATTTTTTTTCCAACCCAAATTAATAAAAAGCTGCTTAGTAATGTTGCAGATGCATAAATTGTTCCAAATTGTCCCTGGGTAATAGATAATGCTTCTCGTATACTAGAGTTAAAAAGACCAAGAAAAAAACTCTGTCCAAAACTGGAAAAAAATGTAAATATAAAACCAAATACGATTACTTTTAAACTTAAACTTTTAAACATATTAAAAAATTATGAGTTGTAATGTTGCTTTCATAGGCCTTGGTGTCATGGGTTATCCAATGGCAGGTTATATATCAAAAGGTGGACATAATGTAACTGTTTTTAACAGAACAAAATCCAAAGCTGAAAAATGGATTAAAGAATTTAAAGGTAAAATAGCTGACACACCATCCGAAGCTGCAAAGGATGCCGAATACATTTTTACATGTGTAGGAAATGACAATGATTTAAGAGAGGTTACTTTTGGAGACAACGGTGTATTTAAAACAATTAAAAAAGGTGCAGTTTATATTGATAACACAACTGCTTCAGCAACAATTGCAAGAGAAATACATTCTTATGCAAAAAAAAATGGATTTGGTGCACTAGATGCACCAGTATCAGGAGGTCAAGCTGGCGCAGAAAATGGTGCATTAACAGTTATGATTGGTGGTGATCAAACTGACTTTGACAAAGCAAAAGATAAAATTGATTGTTATAGTAAAAAAATGAAATTGCTTGGTGGTCCAGGAAATGGACAACTTGCGAAAATGGTTAATCAAATTTGTATTGCAGGTTTAGTACAAGGTTTATCTGAAGCTATTAATTTTGGAATGAAAGCTGGATTAAATATGGAGGATGTAATTGAAGTTATTTCAAAAGGTGCAGCACAATCTTGGCAGATGGAAAATAGATATAAAACTATGATTGATAATAAATTTGATTTTGGTTTCGCAGTTGATTGGATGAGAAAAGATTTAAAAATTGCAATGGATGAAGCTAAAAATAATGGCTCATTGTTACCTGTAACTGAATTAGTTGATAAATATTACGAAGAAGTACAGGGAATGGGTGGTAATCGTTGGGATACTTCAAGTTTAATAAAAAGATTTAGAAAGTAAAGTATGCAGCCAGCGTACTATGAAGATTTAGAGGAAATTCAAAACAAATATTGGTCAATGTTGGATGATGCTGTAACCAACAGAAGTTCACCATTTAGAATTCCAGTTTTTATTTGCGCTCATCAAAATGAAGTTGATGGTAGAATAGTTGTCTTACGTAAATCAGACAGAGAAAGTAAGCTCTTACAGTTTCACACCGATTTAAGATCTCCAAAAGTGTATATACTTAAAAATAACAAGAATGCCTCTTTAGTTTTCTACGATAAAGAAGAAAAGATACAACTAAGAGTTAAAGTTGAGTGTGAGGTTAATAATCAAAATTCTATAACTGAAGAGTCTTGGAAAAAAACTCAACATATAAGCAGACGTTGCTATTTAACAGATAGTCCTCCAGGGACTACATCAAATAATCCAACATCAGGAATGATATCCAAATTAGAAGATTTTGATTATACTATGGAACAGAGTGAAGAAGGTTATAAAAACTTTACTGTCATTAAATGTAAAGTTAAATCTGTTGAATGGCTATATCTTGCTGCTAAAGGACACCGAAGAGCAAAATTTAATTTAGAAACCAATCAAAGTGATTGGTTAGTTCCATAAGTTAAAATGACAGAATTCATAACCAAATATATTGGCTTCTTCGCAGCATTTTGCACCACATTCGCATTCTTGCCTCAAGCAATAAAAGTTTATAAGTCAAGAAGTACAAAAGATATTTCATTATATATGTTTTTAATATTCACAATTGGAGTGTTGTCGTGGCTCATATACGGTCTCATAATTAATGATTGGCCAATAATTTTAGCTAATGCTGTTACTCTAGTATTAAGCTTTTTTATCTTAATTTACAAACTAAGATATAAATAATTTAAAAGTTTGATTTAGAATATCTATTTTTCAATAGCTGCTAATTTTTTCTTTAATTTAACTGTCAAATTTGAAAACCACTCTTTCTCTTTGCCCGATTCTGGTAAGACAGCCCCGTATTCAATCATTTGAGATGGGGGTAGATCATTAATATAAACCCATACTTGAGTTTCATCTAATTTGGAATTTTTGACTAATACATCTTTTAAATCAGCAATTAACTTATCTTTTACCTCTTTTGATCGACCTGCTCTAATTTGACCAAGTAAAAATAAAGATGGCTCCTTGACTTTTTTTCCACCCATAAAATGGTTATTTTTTTTTGTTTTATTAAATATTACTTGTGCAAAATATGTATTTGCACCAGTTACTACATTATGAACTTTTGTAATACCTTCAGCTAATTTTTTTTGTTGTTTGGAGGAAATGTTAAAGTTTGAATTTGTTACTGTATAAGTTGGCATTATATTTAAAATATAGATTTAGAATATTTTTTCCAATTATCTTGATAGTGTTTTGTGTTTTCAGTTATTGCTTTTTTCTCATCTTCGGTAAGCTCTCTCACAACTTTTCCAGGAGAACCTATTACTAATGAGTTATCAGGTATTTCTTTATTTTCCGTAATTAAGGCTTTGGCGCCAATAATACAATTTTTTCCAATCTTTGCATTGTTAAGTATAACTGCACCAATACCTATCAAGCTATTTTCTCCAATTGTGCAACCGTGCAACATAACCATATGGCCTATCGTGACATTTTTTCCGACCTTTAACGGATATCCAGGGTCTGTGTGAAGAACACATCCATCTTGAACATTAGAACCTTCACCTATATGTATATTTTCTACATCACCTCTTAAAGTTGCATTAAACCAGATACTAGAATTTTTTTCTAAGGTAACGTCACCTATTATTGTTGCATTAGGCGCTACCCAATTTTCGCCAGAGTTTTTTGGTTTTTTATCTTTTAAATCGTAGAACATAATTTATATATTATTACATTATGCCCATACAAACTCCAATATGTGATTTTGGTCAAAAAGCTCATGACTTTAAGCTTAAATCTACAGAAGGTACGATACTTTCATTAACAGATATTAAAGGTGAAAAGGGAACATTAATCATGTTTATCTGTAATCACTGTCCGTATGTTAAAGCAGTAACAAAGGACATTGTTGAAGATTGTAAAAAACTAAAAGATATCGGTATCAACTCGGTAGCTATTTGCGCCAATGATGCTGAAAATTATCCTGAAGACTCATTTGAAAATATGATTGAGTTTTCAAAAAAAAACCAGTTTGGTTTTCCTTATTTAGTTGATGAAACTCAAGAAATTGCAAAAACTTATGATGCAGTATGCACTCCGGATTTTTTTGGGTACAACAAAGATCTAGAGCTTCAATATAGAGGAAGAGTAAGAGAACTTAAAAAATTAATTCCAGTTAGAGATGGGGATAGCGATCTTTTTAAAGCCATGAAACAAGTTGCCGAAACTAATAAAGGACCTGAGAAACAAATTCCTAGTGCTGGATGTGGCATTAAGTGGAAAACTAATTAATGTACCTTATTGTGACAAGAGCATTCCCGCCTGAATTGGGTGGAATGCAAAGTTTGATGTGGGGTTTATCCCGTGAAATGTCAAAAAATTTTATGATTAAAGTTTTTGCAGATTACCAAGAGAATCATAAAGATTTTGATGAGCAAATGAGTTTTTCAATTGAAAGAGTTGGTGGAATAAAATTTTTAAGAAAAATTAGAAAAGCTCAATTAATTAATGAATTTTTAAAAGAAAATAAAGTTCAAGGTATTATTGCTGATCACTGGAAAAGTTTAGAGTTAATAAAAACTGATAAAAAAAAGTATTGTTTAATACATGGTAAGGAGATCAACCATCCATTAGGAAGCTCATTAAATAAAAGAGCAATAAAAGTTCTTAACAATGTAGAAAAAGTAATTGCAAATTCTGAGTATACAAAAAATTTAGCAATAAATAATGGTGTAGACCAGAGTAGACTTATAGTTATAAATCCTGGAGCTGATCCAGTTCAAGCATTAAATAAAAAATCTCTTGAGAAAGTTGAAAGTCTATTAAAAGTAAAAACACCAAGACTTATTACTGTTTCTAGATTTGATAAAAGAAAAAATCATGAAAAAATAATTATGGCACTAAGAAATTTGAAACAATTATACCCTGATATTGTTTATATTTGTATTGGTTATGGTGATGAAGAGAAAAATATAAAAAAATTAGTTGAAGAGTTAGATCTAACATCACAAGTAATGTTCTTTAAAGACATAAGTGTAGATTTAAAAAATGCATTATTGGCTAAATCAAATATCTTTGTCATGCCATCTATAATATATAAAACTTCTGTGGAAGGTTTTGGAATAGCTTATGTAGAAGCAGCACAATATGGAATTCCTTCGTTAGGAGGAAAAGATGGTGGTGCGTCAGATGTAATTGACAACGATAAAACTGGATTAATTTGTGATGGGAACAATCTAGATGAAATTTATTCATCATTAAATTCGATGATTGAAAATAAAAAATATATTGAATTTGGGAAAAATGCCAAAGAGTATGTATTAAAATTTCAATGGGATAAAACTTTTGAAGAATACAAAAAAATTCTTAATTAATTTAAAGAATTAATTAATCTTTCAAAAACTTTTTCTGCACTTAAATTATTCAAGTCTGTTACTTCAATTGCTTTAAAATTTTCTGTTTCAATGCTAACTTTGTAAGCAGTGGTATGTTTTCCAAATAAAGTTAAACCTTTAGCTCCAACATGAGCTGCAATATGAGCAGGTCCAGTATCATTTGCAATAACAAAAGAGCTCTCTTTTATTAAAGAAGTTAGTTGAGAAATATCAAGCGCTTTTCCATTATCTAATAAAACTTCAGCATTTATTTCTTTTGCATCGTTTATCTCAGATGGGCCCGGAGTTAAAACTATTTTATATTCATTACCAAATTTATCTAAAATAAGTTTTATAAGATCATTATAGTAAGGCCATTTCTTAATATTTAAGTGAGGCGAGCAAAAGGGAAATAATAATATATATTTATCTAACTTAAAGTTATTTTTAATTTCCTTAATATCAGTACAAGCCCAACTAAAATCAGGATTTAGAGTATAAGATGTTTTTAACCCTGAGGTTTGTAATTGGTGATTGAATCTATCTAAAACTGAATGTTTATCAAATTCCTTTTTATCTATTACTTCCGGTAAAGTTGTAATTGAACTGGACCAAGTTTCTTTATTTGATTTAGGAGAAAGAATATTTTTATAAAAATTTGTCCTTGAAGAATTTTGAAGGTCAAAAACTTTTAAAAAACTATGTTTTTTAAGTTCTCTCATCAAGAAGTATAAGTATATAAGATTATATTTTGGTAACCTTTTATCTAAAATTACCTCATGAATAAAT
Source organism: uncultured Pelagibacteraceae bacterium (assembly GCA_902524545.1). Taxonomy (GTDB): domain Bacteria; phylum Pseudomonadota; class Alphaproteobacteria; order Pelagibacterales; family Pelagibacteraceae; genus Pelagibacter. The sequence continues at coordinate 74,455 of CABZDW010000001.1, read as the reverse complement.
GGATTTTTTTTAAAAATTTCTAAATAAGCTTTTGTGGTTAGTAAATAAATTCTATCATTTTTATGATTTTCAAATATGTCTTGAATTGCACCACTTGCTTGAGCTATATCTCCTAATGATCCGTGTTTAATAATTAAAATATTAGACATATTTATAACAAGATAGCACAGTATTAAATTTTATGAATAAAATTATAGTTGAAGTTTCGATAGGTGAACTTTTGGATAAAATTTCAATTTTAGAAATCAAACAAGGAAAAATTAAAGATTCAGAAAAACTAAAATTTATCAGTAATGAACACTCTATTTTAAAAAATCAGCTGGATAAGAAAGTAAAATCTGATGATAAACTTAATGATCTTTATCAATCCCTCAAAAAAATAAATTCTAAACTATGGGTTATTGAGGATGATAAAAGACAATGTGAAAAAGAAAAAGATTTTGGCGAAAAATTTATTAAACTTTCAAGAGACGTCCATTTTCTTAATGATGATCGAGCAAAAATAAAATTAGAAATTAATAATCATACCGGTTCAGTCATAAAAGAGATAAAAGAATATACCAGTTACTAAATAATTTCAATGGCGCTTCATTTTTCAAAAAAAGAGTTTTCAAGCAGAAAAAGGAAAGTTTTAAATTCTATGCAAGAGCAAAACCTTGATGCTCTTTTGATGTTTAGACAAGAGTCCATGTATTGGCTAACTGGATACGATACCTTTGGTTATGTTTTTTTTCAAACATTGGTTTTAGATAAAAGCGGAAAGATAAAACTGCTCACAAGGGCTCCTGATTTAAGACAAGCTCAAAATACATCCAACATAGAAGATATTAGAATATGGGTTGATAAAGACGGATCAAATCCAACTGATGATCTTAGAATTATTTTGAGTGAATTAAATCTTAAAGGAAAGAAAATAGGAATTGAGTATGAGGCTTATGGTTTAACTGGTCGTAATGCTCTTCGATTAAACAAATCTTTAGAAAATTATTGTTCTCTTGAGGATAAATCAGACTTAATAACAAAACTACGAGTTGTAAAATCTGAAGAGGAAATTGTTTATGTTAAAAAAGCTGCGGAGCTTGCTGATAGAGCTTTAGACGAAGTATGGAAACATGCCAAAGTTGGTGTAAGTGAGTCTAAAATATTAGCTGAAATGAACAAAGTAATATTTGAGGGTGGTGGAGATTATCCTGCAAATGAATTTATAATTGGCTCTGGTAAAAATGCACTGCTTTGTCGTTATCAAGCAGAAAAACAAATTTTAGACAAACAAGATCAATTAACTGTTGAATGGGCTGGTACTTATAGACATTACCATTCTGCAATGTTTAGAACTATTCCTATTGGTAAGGCAAATCCTAAACATCATAAAATGCATGAAGCATGTGTTGAAGCTCTTAAAAATTGTGAAAGTAAATTAAAACCTGGGAATAAAGTTGGAGAAGTTTTTGATATTCATGCAAAAACGTTTGATGATCTTGGTTTTAAAAAAGCTCGAATGAACGCTTGTGGTTACTCATTAGGAAATACTTTTTCTCCAAACTGGATGGATTGGCCTATGCTATACACTGGCAATCCGTATGTAATAGAACCAGGTAATGTGTTCTTCCTACATATGATATTAATGGACTCTGAAAACCATTTAGCAATGAACCTAGGTGAAACTTATTTAGTTACAAGAGATGGCAACCAAAGACTCGGTAAACATAAGTTAGATTTAGTAGTACTTTAATTAAAACTGTATTTTTTCTCTAAAAATTTAATTACGTTGTGAATTATAAAAGTCATAAATAGATAAATTCCACCAGCAACTATAAATACTTCAATTGGTTTAAAAGTTGTTGAAATTATATATTTTGCAACACCTGTAAGGTCCATTATGGTGACTGTGCTTGCCAAAGAAGTTCCTTTCATCATCAGGATAATTTCATTTCCATATGCTGGTAAAGATTGTCTAATTGCGATAGGTATCTGAATTTTATAAAAAATTACTTTATTTGAAATGCCCAAACTTTTACCTGCCTCTACTATTCCTGGTTTAATTGTTTGAAATGCTGATCTTAATATCTCTGAAGTGTAAGCACCCGTGTTTAGAGCAAAAGCAATAATTGCACACCAATATGGCTCTTTTAAAATTACCCATAAAATTGTCGATCTTAAATATTCTATCTGACCTAATCCAAAATAAATTATAAAAATTTGTACTAAAAGCGGAGTACCTCTAAAAACATACGAATATCCATAAGCAAATCTATTGATAAATATATTCTTATTTAATCTTAGAATTGCAAAAAACAATCCAATGAATAATCCTATTATTAGAGAAACTGAAAGAAGTTTTAAAGTTATCACTGCTGCACTTAATAATTTAGGGAAACTATTAATCATTAATTCAAGATCCATTAGTACCCCCTGCTATATTTGACTTCTAATCTGTTGATTAATTTCATACTCACAAAAGTAAGTAGTAAATACAAAACTGCAGCAAATGAATAAAAGAATAATGGATCTCTTGTTGATCCAGCAGCAATATAAGATTGTCTCATGATTTCAACTAAACCTGTAACTGAAATTAGAGAAGTGTCTTTAAGAGTTATTTGCCAAACATTACTTAGATTTGGAATAGCTAATCTTAATATTTGAGGTAAAATAATTTTAAAAAATTTTCCAAATTTATTAAGACCTAATACATTGGCAGCTTCGAACTGCCCTTTATCAATCGATTGAATTGCTCCCCTAAAAACTTCTGTTGAATAAGCACCAGAGATTATTCCAATTGCTAATGCCCCTGTGATAAATGCATTAATTTCAATATATTCATTATAACCAAATATTGAAGCAATAAACATGACTGCACCAGTTCCACCAAAAAAGAAAAGATAAATTACCAATAATTCTGGAATACCTCTTATTATAGTTGTGTAAGAATTTGCTATAAAATTTAAAAACTTATTTTTAGATAATTTTAATGGAGTAAAAACTAACGCAAAAAGAAAACCTATAAACATTGCTGTTATTGAAACAGCTATAGTCATTAGGGTTGCGTAAAATAATTCATCACCCCAACCAGTATCTCCGAATGCTAGAAGTTCCATACAGATTGGCGACTATACATTATAGTCGCCAAATCTAAAATTTAATTACATAGAAGCGTCGAAACCAAACCACTTAGTAGCAATTCTACTAATGTCTCCGTTTTTTCTCGCTTTATTAATAGCGGCGTTAAACTTTTTCAAAAGTTCAGTATCGTCTTTTCTAATACCAACTCCAACACCGTTTCCAAATGCACCACCTGAGAAAGTTGGTCCAGTTAAGACAACTGGCTTACCAGATTTTTCTGCATAATCACTGAATGCAACAGCAGCGGCCAATGCAGCATCACATCTTCCTGACGCTAAATCTAAGTTAACTTCGTCTTGTGTTTTGTATGTTCTGACATTTACTTTTCCTACATCACCAGAGTCTAAAAAATTTTGGTGAATTGTAGCAGTTTGTACACAGACAGTTTTACCTGCTAATGCTCCAGTAAGTGTTTTAAGATCTTTTTTAGCTGCAGCATTTGGTTTTGTAAGATTTATCCCAGCAGATGTATCCAAACCTTCTAGGCTTGACCCTTTCATGACTGCTAAAGATGCTACTTCATCTGCATATCCTTGAGAAAAGCTTATTGCTTTTTGTCTTTCTGCAGTAATTGACATTCCGGCCATTATTGCGTCGAACTTTCTCATGATTAAAGCGGGAATCATTCCATCCCAGTCTTGTTCAACTATTACACATTGTTGTCCAATATATCTGCATAGAGTGTAAGCTAGTTCCACTTCAAATCCTATAAGCTTACCTGCCTCACTTTTTGAGTTCCATGGAGGATAAGCACCCTCTGTACCAATTTTTATTTTATCAGCATAAACATTTCCCATTACAAGCAGAGAAAGTAAAACTGAAAAAATAGTTTTTTTGAATATATTCATTGTTATCTCCTTTAATAAAAGAATTAGTATTTCACAAATGATGGCTATTAAAAAGAAAAAATTAATGATTTATTGATGAAGAAAAATTCCAAGAACAATCGAAACTAGGTATGTAAACTCTTGATAAATTAGTATTTCCAAAATGATGATTAAATACGTTCAGCCAATTTTCAACTTGAAGAGGTTTTTTATCCTGGCTTCCAACTTGTGCAGTAATAACTCCTTTAGGTTTAAGTATTCTAATTAAAGAGTCCATGTTTTTAGCAGCAAGATCTATACAAAAATGATCATCATTTAAATCAACAAAAATGTGATCATAAGTATCTTCATTTATAGTCTTGATGCTTTCAAAAGCATCACCCCATACACATTTAACTGAATTTTTTTCTGTGGCTTTTTTTCCAATATCTCCAAGGTGTTTATTGCAAACTTCAACAACTTCTGGATCTAATTCATACCAATCTATAAAGTTAAACTTTTTTGAAATACATTCTCTTGCAACACCACCATCACCACCACCAATAATTGCTGCTCTTTCATTTTTTTTATTTAATTTTAAACCAGCTCCTACAAAAGTTGAGCTGTACAAGTGTTCATCTGAAGCTGCAACTTGTATTTCGCCATCAATAAATAGAGATTTTCCAAATTGTTCTAATTCTAAAATTTCAATATGTTGACCAACTTTTGATTTAAAATCCTCTAGAACTTCATTTACAACGTAAGATTTTTGTAATCCAGGTGAACTGTAGATATCGTGGTAGAGAGATCTAGTATCTCTATTAAATTCTTTTTTAACGATTCTTTTATGTTTAAATTCTTCTTTTACAATATCAATTGCTACTGATGGACTTATTTTTCCACAGGTAAAAAAATCAAAACTAATTATTCCATTTTCTGGAAATGTATGGAAACTAATATGACTTTCGGCTAATAACGCTAAAATAGTAAAACCTTGAGGTTCAAATTTATATTTTGAAATATTCAAAATAGTAACATTGGCTGCTTTAGCTATTTTGTGTATAACTTTTTCAAAAACTGAAGGATCGTACTCTTTTGTAGTACCTATAATATCTAAAGTAATATGCTCCCCAACTTTAATCATCTTACCCTTTTTTATAATTTTTAGCCTTATCTAAAACTTTTTTCATTTCTTCAAATGAAAGAATCTTAGGTTGCCCTAATTTTAAAGCAATAGTGTATTGATGACAAATATTTTCTATCTCTTGTGCTAGTTCAAATGCATCATCAAGATTTTTTCCAAAAGCAACCTGCCCGTGATTAGACATTAAACAAGCAGTTCTATTTTCTAAAGCTTTGATAACATTTTTAGATAATTCTTCTGTTCCAAAAGTAGCATATTCAGCACATTTAATGTCTTCTCCTCCTGCAAGAGCAATCATATAATGAAATGGTGGAATAGGTTTTCCATGTGAAGATACAGCTGTTGCGTGTGGAGAATGAGCGTGAACAATGGCGTGTGCTTCTTTTTTATTTGCATAAATATCTCGATGAAATCTCCATTCGGATGAAGGTTTGTTCGTGGAGTTTTTTTTTTCTTCTTCATTTAAACCCATAAAAACAATATCTTCAGGTTTTAAGCTTTCATATTTTTTTCCTGATGGAGTAATTAAGTATCCTTCTATATCATCCTCTATTCCTCTTAATGATATATTGCCTGACCTAAGGGGTGAAAGATTTGTTGAATTTAATTTTAACGAATATTCAATTATCTGATTTCTTTGATCTAAATTCATCATTTAAATAATTCTTTAAGTCCTTTTTCTGATGCCTCACATACTCCTTTTTCGGTAATTAATCCTGAAACATATTTTGCTGGAGTTACATCAAAAGCTAGATTCATAGCTTTACTTTTTTTTGGATAAATTTGTATTTTTTTTATATCTCCTTTTTCATCTAAACCTTCAATATGAGATAATTCATCTGAGTTTCTCTCTTCAATTGGAATATCTTTATGATCTTTTATATTCCAGTCAATCGTTGAACTTGGTAGTGCAACATAAAAAGGAATCTTATTATCATAAGCTGCTAGTGCTTTAAGATAAGTTCCAACTTTATTACAAACATCTCCATTCGCTAGAGTTCTGTCTGTTCCAACAATACACATATCAACTTCACCCCTTTGCATTAATATGCCACCTGTATTATCTGCAATTATTGTGTTTTTAATTCCCTCTTCATTTAATTCATAGGATGTAAGATTCGCTCCTTGATTTCTTGGTCTAGTTTCATCTGCCCACACATGAACGGGAATTCCTTTTTTGTGTGCATGATAGATTGGAGAGGTAGCAGTCCCCCAATTTATTGTTGCAAGCCATCCAGCATTGCAATGAGTGAGAATATTAACTGTATTTTTTTTTTTATTATAGATTTCTTCAATAATTTTTAACCCATTCAATCCTATATTTTCACAAAATTTAATATCTTCCTCACAAATTTCTTTAGCTTCTCGCACGGCTATTTCTAAAATTTGATCACTATTAACACCTGATATTTTTTTAATCATTCTATCAACAGCCCACTTTAAATTTATTGCCGTTGGTCTTGAACTTATTAAATCTTCAGAAGATTTCTTTAAAAATGATCGATCTTTATTTTCAATAATAGCTAAAACCATTCCATAAGCTGCAGTAGCTCCAATTAAAGGTGCACCTCTTACTTCCATTGCCTTAATCGCATTTATTGACTCCTTAACTGTTTTAAGGTCTTTAATTATAAATTGGTGTGGAAGTTTTGTTTGATCAATAATTTTTACAACATTATTTTCAAACCAAATAGTATGATATTCTTTACCTTCAATTCTCATTTTAATCTTGAAGCAATAAAATTAAGAATTTCTGGATTATAGTATTGAAAACATAACCCTTGGTTCATCTCATGACCCGGATTTTTCCGAGCTGAAACATTTTTTTGCCAATCAACTCCTTTTACAACACAAGATTTTCCTTTAATTTTATAGTCTTCAGAAATAACAATTCTTTTAACTCCTGGTACTTCTTCTAACCAATCAGATGTCAGTCCCTCCCATTTATCCTTGGGGTGAGTGAAAGCTAAAACAGGAACATTATCAGATTCTTTAATATTATTAATTTGTCTTGATCGTAATTGAGCAGGGCCTGGGTATTTTTTAGCAAATTTTTCTAATGCCTTTTCAGGGCCTACTTTTTTTACTTTATAAGTTTTAGAAAGCTTACCAAAACAAGCTTGCATATATGATATGCCCCCACCTACTTTATCGGGGTGAGCTGATAACAACATTAAAGTTAATAGACCCCCACATGAATGACCTGATATAATAATTTGTTTTCTTGGAACCCCTATACTTATAAATTTTTCAACTAATTCCAAATTTTTTTCAACTCTTTTATCTAATTTGTGCTTACCTACATAAAGAGTTTTAGAATTCCACCAGTGTTTTTTTAATGACATATCACCCGCAAATTCATTTGAACAGAAATTATAAACCATAATTTTTTTACCATTAATTTCCTTATCAACTAATGAGGCTTGATTTCTTATTTGATTCACCCAAATACATTCACTCTTGTGTGCTTTATCATTTGAATTTTGACCATGATTGTAAATAATTATAATTTTATTTTTAGGATCATCAATGCTCATACCTTCTTTTACCGAGGCTGTTTTAGTGAAAAAACCACTTTTTAAAATTTTTCCATTTGCGTAGACTGTATTTGATGCTGTTAAAAATATTAGAATTAATAATAATTTTTTCATTTTTTCAATACCCTTCCCGCTACTGTATTTAATTTTTCTATAGTTTTTTTCGTTCTTTTTTCCGGTGCAGTAATAATAGCTACATCTAAACAATTATTTGTTGGATCATCAGGATCAATATGGTTTTCAAAATTTTCTATTAAGTTTTTAATCATATTTTTTGCCTTTACAGCATTACCTAGCAAAACTTTTACTACTTGTTGAACATCAACATTTTCGTGATCTGGATGCCAACAATCATAATCAGTCACCATAGAAACAGATGCGTATCTTATTTCTGCTTCTCTTGCTAATTTTGCCTCCGGCATATTAGTCATCCCAATTACATCTGCTTTCCAAGATCTATATAAATTAGACTCTGCTAAAGTTGAAAATTGAGGTCCCTCCATGACAATATACGTCCCATTTCTTTGGTATTCAATTTTCTCTTTTTTTATTGCATCCTCGCAAGCATTCATAAGGCCGTTAGATGTTGGGTGAGCCATAGAAACATGAGCAACAATTTCATCATCAAAAAATGTTTTCTCTCTTGCAAATGTACGATCAATGAATTGATTAACAATAACAAATTTCCCAGGAGGTAAATCCTTTTTTAGAGATCCAACTGCTGATACTGATACAATATCTGTCACACCTAATTGTTTAAGTGCATCAATATTTGCTCTAAAATTTATTTTAGAGGGTGAAATAAAATGACCTCTCCCATGTCTAGGTAAAAAGTAGACTTCTTTATTATTGTAATTAGTTTTTAAAATTTGATCTGATGGTTTTCCCCAAGGAGTAATTAAATCTAATAATTCTCGATTTTTGAACTCTTCGACATCATAAAGACCACTACCACCAATTATTGCTAATTTATTAATTGTCATGTTATAAATTTAATTTATTTATACTTTTATATTTTACTCTTATGAATTTAAAAGACTTTATTAGATCTATTCCAGATTATCCAAAAAAGGGTATTTTATTTAGAGATATCAGTACATTAATTAAAAATGAGAAAGCTTTTTCTGAAACAATTGATCAAATCATAGAAAGATCAAAAAAATTGAAATTTAATAAGATTGCAGCAATTGAATCAAGGGGATTTGTTTTTGCCTCAGCAGTTTCTTATATTCTGAAAAAACCATTTATAATGTTTAGAAAAAAAGACAAATTACCAGCCGATGTGCACTCTGTTGATTTTGAGTTAGAATACGGAAAAGCTACCATAGAAGTCCACAAAGATTCTATTAGTGAGGGAGACTCTTTATTAATTATTGATGATCTAATTGCAACTGGTGGTACTGCAGATGCAGCAGCCAAACTTGTGGAAATCTCTAATGGAAAAGTTGCTGGTTTTATATTTGTCATAAATCTTTTTGATTTAGATGGATCCGACAGTTTAGTTAAAAAAGGCTATCATGTAGAAAGCTTAGTAGAGTTTCCAGGTCATTAATTGTTAATTTTAGGCCTATAAAAAGATTTTTTTCCTAAAGCAGCATTTACAAATCCTAACATTCTAAATAAATATATTTCTTTTTTTCTTTTATTAGTAAAAAAATATAGAAGCATCTTAAGAGTTGCTGATATAAATATTGGGCATACTTTGATATAGGCATTTAAAAAACCATAATGTTTTTTATTAAAATAAAATTTTGACCAAACCCAATGCCAATTTCTTGATAACTCTATTTCATATTTATATTTTTCATCAACAGCTTTTGCACCAAGATGATTAATTTTTGATTTTGGCACTATGTAAATTTTTTCATCATTTTTGAGTATTCTTTTACATAAATCATCATTTTCTAAATAAAGAAAAATATTTTCATCAAAATATTTTTTATTTTTGAAATTTTCTAATTTATTTAGTCTTGAAATATTTAATAGCATAGCAAACCCATCAACGCTCTTTACTTTAAAAGGTTCATCTTCTTTATTTATAGAATTATCTTCTTTGCTTATTTTATAGTTTGGGTAATTTTTATTCTCCATAATTGGAGAAATAATTGAAAACGTACTAATTTTTTTAGAAGCAAGTATGAGTTCCTCAATTGTATCATTTCTTAAAATAACATCAGGATTAAGAATAAATCCATAATCCGTATCGATTTCACTTAGTCCATAATTATTACCTGCACCCATGCCAATATTATTTTCTGATAATATACAACGAACATTATTATATTTTTTTTCAATTTCATTTTTAAAAGATTTATTGTTAGAATTATCAACCACAACAATTTTGATATCCTTTGGTATAGAGCCAATACACTCGTGGATCACATTTTCACTCATAAAGCTCACAATTATTACCGTTAAATTTTGCCTAGATATTGACATATGATCAGTGTAATCAACTATACTAATACTTTTTACTAATGTAAAAATAAATTAATCAATGAAAAAAATAATTGTAACTGGTGGTTTAGGTTTCATAGGTAGTAATTTAATTGAATTATTAATAAAAAAAAATTATTTTGTTATAAATATTGATAAAGTTTCTTATTCATCGAATTTCTATAATGTTAAAGAATTTAAATATTCTAAAAACTATAAATTTTTCAAATGTAGTATAGGAGCAAAAAGATTTTATAAAATATTAAAGAAATACAAGCCTACATGTATATTTAATCTAGCTGCTGAAACTCATGTAGATAGATCTATTGATAATCCAGATAACTTTATTAACAGTAATATTGTTGATGTTTATAAATTATTAGAGTCTTTTAAAAATTTTACCAAAAAACACAAATGTAAACTCATTCATATTTCTACTGATGAAGTTTATGGTGATATATTAATAGGTCGTTCAAATGAAAAGTTTCCTTATAATCCTAGTTCACCTTATGCGGCAAGCAAAGCAGCCTCAGATCATTTAGTGAGCTCATATATTAGAACTTATAAAATTCCAGCTATAGTAACCAACTGCTCAAATAACTACGGGCCTAAGCAACATCCTGAAAAATTAATACCAAAATTAATTTATAATATTTTAAATAACAAGCCCTTACCAATTTATGGAAAAGGTACAAATTCAAGGGAATGGATTTATGTAAAAGATCATTGTGAGGCTTTAATAAAAGTTTTTTTAAAAGGTAAAATTGGAGAATTTTACAACATTGGTTCAAATAAAAATTTAAATAACTTACAAGTGTGTTCGCAGCTCTTAAATATTTCAAGAAAATTGGTGAAAGTGGGAAATAATGTAGAAATAAATTTCGTTAAAGATCGTCCAGGGCATGACATTAGGTATGCTTTGAACAGTAACAAAATTATTAAAAAACTTGGTTGGATACCAGAAGTTCGTTTTATGGATGGAATTAAGTTAACATTTGAGTGGTATAATAAAAATAAAAGTTACTACAAAAGCCTATCAAAAAAAGATATCGTAAAAAGACTGGGGCAATCATGATTAAAAAAGGAATTATTTTAGCAGGTGGGAAAGGCACAAGAATGAGTCCTTTAACTAAAGCAGTTAATAAGCAACTTCTTCCAATTTACGATAAACCATTAATTTTTTATCCATTATCAATCTTAATGCTCGCAGGAATAAAAGATATTTTAATAATTGTTAATAAAGGACAATTATATCAATATAAAAAACTTATTCCAAATGGGGATAATTTAGGAATAAAAATAACTTACCTGGAGCAAGATAAACCTAGAGGATTACCTGATGCATTTATAATTGGGGAAAAATTTATTGGCAAAGATAACGTAGCAATGATTTTAGGAGATAATTTTTTTTATGGTCAAAATCTTACTTCAAAACTCCTGGAAAATACTAAATTAAAAAAAGGTGCAAGAATTATTTTACATAAAGTTCAGCACCCTGAAGGATTTGGTGTAGCTAAAGTAGATAAAAAAAATAAAATTTTGTTGATCAGAGAAAAACCTAAAAAATTCGTATCAGATTTAGCGATAACAGGATTATACTTTTTTGACAATAAAGTGATTGAATTAGCAAAAAAACTAAAGCCATCAAAAAGAGGTGAGATAGAAATTGTTGATTTATTAAATTTTTATAAATCTAAAAAACAATTAAGTGCAGATATCATTGGGAGAGGCGGAGCCTGGTTAGACACAGGTTCTATCAAAGATTTTTATAAAACATCAGCATTTGTATCTGCTATTGAAAATCGACAAGGTTTAAAGATAGCCTGTTTAGAAGAAATTTCGTTTAACAACAAATGGATTAATAAAAAAAATATTAAAGACTCTATAAAATTTTATGGTAATTGTGAATATTCATCTTATCTCAAGAGATTAATCTAAAGATATTTAGAATTTTTAAATTTGGTTTTTTATCTGATCCAGACTTAATTTTACTTATTCTTTCTAAATTTTTCACATAATAATTATAATTTTCTAAAAGTATGTCTTTACTGGAACTATCAAAATTTAATTTCAGAGTCTTAAAAACTTTTTTTGTGTTCAGAACTATATTTTTTGTAAGTAATGCTTTGTGATAATAATTTATATCAATTAGCTTTAAAAAAATTAACAAATTTAAAGCAAAACTTCCTAAATAATAGTTTATATTAAAAATTTTTGACTTAGATTTAGAATTTTTTATTATATGCAATAAATTTTCTTTGAAAGTAAAGGATTTTTTTGTTCCAACATTAAATATATCTTTTTTTTTAAGGCTTAAACATTTTTTAATAATTAAACATAAGTCATCAACTTGAATAAATTGAATTCTGTTATTTCCATTGCCAATAAGGAATAATGGAAAATTATTTCTAATCATTTCAAAAAGAATTCCCATTCTATGACTCCTAGATTTACCAACCACTATGGGTACCCTTAAAATAGTATAATTTTTCAAATTTGATCTTCTTATTATTTTCTCTACTTTATATTTTGATTTACCATATAAATTTTTGGCACTTGGGGACTCATTTTCCAGTATAGGTTTGATGTAATTTTTCTCAAAAATTGAGAAGGTTGATGTAAATATAAAGTTTTTGATCTTATATTTCTGCCCCATTAAAATTAAATTTTTCGATGTTGTTACATTATAATTATATACATTTTTATCATCATCAAAAATTTCTGAAGCTAGATGTATAATTGTATTAATTTTATTTTTTTTAAATATTTTTTCAAGTTCATCTAGATTAAATAGATTAATTTGATAGAAATTTTTTTGATTTGATAAATTTTTTTTTTTATCAATTAATACTAATTTTTCGCTTTTTTTTAATTTATTGACTAATATTTTTCCAATAAATCCTTGGGAACCTGTAATTAAAATTTTTGATTTCACAATTTCATTATCTGTATTAAACCAATCATTATGAATAAGATTAATTTAAATCTTGTATATTATTCAACGTTAATATTTATAACAATTCTATTCAGGTTATATAACATAAATTATGATGATTTTTGGATCGATGAAATTATAAGTTTTTACGTATCTGAACCTTCTATTACACTAGATGAATTTTATTATAGACATAAAACTTTAGAAAATTCTCCTTTTTTATTTAATCTAATTTTAAGAAACTATTTTCAAATTTTTGGATATGACCCCTTAATAGCAAGATACCTTCCATCAATATTAAATTCTTTATCTATCTTTTTTTTAATATATTTTTATACAAAAACTTTAAAAGGAAAATCAACACTTCTGCTATTTATCCTACTTGCATTTAATATTTATTTAATAAAATATTCTCAAGAGCTTAGGTTGTACTCATGGTATCTATTTGTTTTTATAATTAACGTTTATTATTTTTATAAAGTAATAAATTTTAGAAATTCTTTATCAAATTTGAAATTTTGTCTTTTTTTAATAACAAGTATTTTGTTAATATTTACCCATCCTTTTTCATTAATTATAATTTTTTCATATAATATTTTTTTTATTTATGAATATTTTTTTAATAAAAAAAAAAATTTTGATACAAGATTACTTAGTATCCTGATAATAATTAATTGTTTTTCAATTTTATTCGTAATTTTTTTTATTTTAAATACAACACACCAACCAATTTGGATTGAAAATATAGACTGGAAATTTTTTACAAATTTTTTCTTTTCAAAATTTTTTGGATCAAGATTGGTAGGTGGTGTTTATCTTTTAATGTTTCTCTTTTTATTATTTAGATATATTAAGAATATTTTATTTGAATCAAATTTTGAAATATTTTTATTAATTTCTTTATTTTTTTCTTATTTAATACCAATAATTTACTCTTACTTAATAAGTCCAGCAGTAGTTGATAGATATTTAATTTACTTAGTTTTTATTATAGTTTTGCTAATGGTAATTCTAATAGATAAAATTAAATCAAAAAAAATAAGACTATTTTTTTGTTCAGTGTTAATAATATTTACTATAGGTAATTTTTTTACTGAAACGACATTTAAACAATTCATTAAAGAAAGACCTGTGCATAAACCTGATTTGAAATCGGTATTATTAAGAATAAATGAATCATCTAATACTTACGTCACATTAAATTTGGAAAAAACATATTTATCAAAAAAAGAAATTTCAAATTCTTTTGAAAATTACTTAAATAATTATTCTAAGATTGAAAATTTGAATATTCAATATTTTAACTATTTAACTCTGGATCAAGAAAAATATTCCGATAAGTATTGGATAATTTGTTTAAATGATTTAAATGGTTTTGACTGTGAATTACCATCAAAGTTTCTTGATTATCAAATAACAAGCGAAAAATCTTTTAATAGTATTAATTTAAAATCGATTATGAAACAGGACTAAATTGGTAGCGGGAAGTGGGATCGAACCACTGACCTCGGGCTTATGAGTCCCGCGCTCTAACCAACTGAGCTACCCCGCCTTTTGACTTTGTTGATTTATAATATTTATTAAATTTGATTCAATAATAATAAATCATTTAATTTATGTTAATTTAGTATTATTGACTTGTTTTAGCTAAAAATAACTAGTCCAAATAAAATCAAACCTGTAGAGGCTACTGCAGAAAAATAAAACTTTTTTTTAATCTCTTGTTTTTTATCAGATTTTACCCTGTTTAAGAGTACATTGATATCTGTCCTTCTAGAATAAGAGTGTGGACTATCAGAAACAGTATATTTTGAAGCCAGCTTTTGTTTAAGCGTGTTAGTTAAATTTTTCATCTAATTAGTAAACCATCGTTTGAGTTCATTTGCAAATAAAATTATAAAGATAGAAATATTCCAATTGAACCTAGTAGTAGAACGCAAAATAAAAAAATAAAAATATTTTTTCTAAGCTCTTTACCTTGTTGAGCTTCTAATTTTGACTTCAAGACATTAATGTCAACTCTGCCAGAATTAATTTTTTCTGAATTTGAAGGCTTTTCAGAAACATTAATATCATTTGAAGTTTCAATTTTATCGCTATCATCCGTAAAGCCTTTATAATTCATAATTTATTAAACCATTTCTTTTGCGTACGAACAATTTAAAAAAAGTTCAAATTGGTCGCAAATTATTTGACAACTGTTCAATTTGGGTCTCTATTGGTTAAAATTTCGATTATGAATATACAAGAAATAGATTTTTCCAAAACTCTAACTGATGAAAAAGTATATAATATAATTATGTCCAATTACTCTGATCTGAGTAAAGATTGGATATCTCATCAATGGAATTGGATGAACAATGTTTATGAGTCATTTAATGATCATTATAAACACATGATAATAATTTCTTTAATTGAAAAGACTTTACAGTTTTATGACCAAATGAATATTCAGTATGACTATGATGAATATTACTCAAAATCGTATCTAGAAATTGAAAAGTTCAGTATTATAGAACTTTGTCAAAAATTGGATTTGCCAAAAGAAACAGTTAGGAGAAAGGTTTTAGAACTTGAAAATGAGGGAGTTATAACACGTAACAAGAAAAAAATCATAATTGATAGAAAAGCATTCAATATCGTAAAACCAGAAACCCAAATTAAATTTTCATCAAAATATATTTATTTAGTTTCAAAAGCTTTAAACAAAAATAGAGTTTATTCCAAAAAACTTGATCAAAAAACAATTGAAAATATTATAAAAAAAAGATTTACCTTATGTTGGAGATGGTTTTACAGAATGCAAATACCTTTAGTTATTGGATACCATAAGTTTATGAAAGATTTAACAACTTTTCATATTTGGGGAACAGTTGCAATGAACCAAGTTTTAAATGTTTCAAAACAATTAGACACAAATAATAGTAAAACAACTTTAAACTTCTTCAAAACAAACAATGTTCTTTTTAATAATCTAGGATCAAATGCTGGTATAAGTGCAATGTCAATTTCAGATATGACAAGTATCCCTCGGGCAACAGTTATTAGAAAATGCCAATACTTGTTAAAAGAAGATTTGGTTAAGATAAATTCAAAAAAACAATATGTTTTATCTTCAATGAATTTTAAAAAAATTTTACCCTATCAAACAGAGGTTTTTTGGTTTAAAGCAAAGTTTATACGTAAAATTTTAAATCTTCTTACGATTTTATAAAAACTTTTTTTTCATAATCTTTACATATATAATATTTAAAATTTATTAATTTCATCTAGGTAAAAAATGGAAGTAGTAACAAAAATAGCACCTATCATACTTGCATTAATAATGTTGGGTTTAGGTTTGGGATTAGAAATTGAAGATTTTACAAGAATATTAAAAACCCCAAAAGATTTTTTTATAGGTTTTTTTTCTCAATTAATTATCCTTCCATTTGTTGCTTATTCACTAATTGTCATTTTAAAAATAACCCCAGAAATAGCGATTGGAGTAATGATTATTGCTGCTGCACCAGGAGGAGTAACATCAAATATATTAACTAAGTTTGCAAATGGAGATGTTGCTTTGTCCATTTCTTTAACAGCTGTTATTAGTTTAATCAGCATCATTACAGTTCCTCTTATAATTTTTATATCTGCTGATTTATTTGGAATAACAAGTATTTCTCAAAATATTTCAATGACTGGTATAGCACTAAAAATGTTTACAGTTGTAACCGTGCCAGTTATCTTGGGAATGATTATAAGAAAATTTGCTGAAAATTTTGTTAATTCAAAAATTCATATATTTGAAAAACTTAATTTGTTTTTATTTATCATTTTTTTTATAGCTGCATTTTACGAAGAAAGAGAAAGTTTTATAAATTTTCTATTAAAAGCAGGTTTAATTACTTTAACCTTAAATGTAACAATGATGATGATAGCATATTATCTTGGTAAAACTTTTGTCTCAGGAGTAAAACAGCAAAAGTGTATTGCTTTGGAATGTGGGTTACAAAATGGTACTTTGGCCATTTTTGTTTCTACACAAATATTCGGCACAGATATAATCTATATAACTCCAACAGCTGCATATGCTATAATTATGTATATTACTGGTTTTATATTTGTTTTTTTTATTAAAAATAAAGTCTAATTATTTTTAAAATTTGTTTGTTTTAAAGGTTTGCTTATTAATTCTATAGGATATTTCTTTTTTTCTACTTCAATATATAAATTTTTATTACGGAGTTCTTCATTAGAAAAATTATTATGAATATACCCAAATACTAAATTTTTTTTGAAATTAAATGAATAATTTCCAGATGTAGATCTTCCTATAATTTTTTCACCCTCATAAATCGGTTCGTCATGGAGTAATAATGGTTTTCCTGGTTCACTTTTTTTTAAAGTAAACATTGAAAATCTAGTTTTAACTTTGTCTTGTTTAATTTTTTCAAGCGCTTGTTTGCCTATAAAATCAACTTCTTTTTTTGAGCTGATTGTAAAAGATAATCCTGCTTGAAATTGATTTTCTTCAGGAGAAATATCATGGCCCCAATGTAAAAAACCACTTTCCATTCGCATAATATCCATTGCATGCATACCACAGTTACTAAGGTTAAATTCTTTACCTTTTTTTATGATTAATTCGTATATTTTTTTTGCATCTTTAAGTTCAACATAAAGCTCATAACCAAGTTCACCCACATAAGATAATCTTTGTGCCCAGATTTTAATCCCATCAACTAAAATAAATCTTGCAGTTCCAAATTTAAATTGATCATTTTCAAAATTGTCTGTGCTTAAGGTTTTCATTAAATCTCTACATTTTGGGCCAAACAAACCGAGCACACATAAATTGTCTGTCACATCTTTTAATTCTATATCTTTAGAAAGGTATTTTTTTATATGAAATTTATCTCTCTCTCGTGTTGCTGCAGAGCTTATTATTCTAAAGTGATCTTTATTTAAACAAACAACAGTTAAATCTGCTTCAATACCACCATCAGGATTTAACATATGTGTATAAACACATTTACCTAACTCATTTTTAATATTAGCTGTACAAATTTTTTGTAATTCCTCGTGAGCTTTACTAGATCTTATCTCAAATTTTGAAAAAGGAGTTAAATCAAATAAGCCAACATTATTAATAGTATTACTTGTTTCATATTCTGCTGAAGGGTACCAATTTTGATAATTATAACTATATTCGTATTCTGTTTTTTCTCCATCTAAAGCAAACCACATTGGTCTTTCGTATCCACCGGCAACGCCAAAACAAGCACCAAAACTTTTTAATTCATCATGATATGGCAGTATTTTTATATTTCTAGAAGTGTTGTGTTGTTTATAAGGCCAATGCATTCCATATAAATCCCCTAATGACTCAGTAATTCTTTTTTTAATGAAACCAAGCTCAGAGTGAAATTTTTGGAATCTTTTAATATCGTAACAGAAAATATCTTCATTAACATGTCCGTTGATTAACCATTCGGCTGTAACTTTACCGACACCTCCACCACTTCCTATTCCAATACTATTTAATCCACAAGATACAAAAAAGTTTTTCACTTCAGGCACTTCTCCCAGTAATGTATTAGTATCTGGAGTAAATGATTCAGGGCCTGAAAAAAATTTTCTAATTCCTGCTGTTTCTAAAACTGGAAATCTTTTAATTGCGGTTGCTAAATACGGTTCAAAATGCTCAAAATTTTCCTGAAATTCTCCAAAAGAAAAATCCTCTGGAACTTTATTGATTTTATTCCATGCTGGAATAGATTTTGACTCAAAAATTCCCACTAATATTTTTCCAGCATCCTCTTTTATATAAGTTCTATTATCAAAATCTCTTATTACAGGTAAAGTTTTTGAGAGATTTTCAATTGGTTCAGTAACAATGTAAAAGTGTTCTGCGGGATAAAGAGGAATACTTACTCCAGCTTTTTCTCCAATTTGGCGTGACCACATTCCAGATGCTAAAACAATATATTCACAATCAATTTTTTGCCCGTTTACTTTTACTCCAGAAATTTTTCCGTTTTTAGTTAAAATTTCATCTACAGGAGATTTTTCAAAAATCTTTGCACCTTCTAATCTAGCTGCTTTTGCCAACATATGAGTTACGCCTGATGGATCTGCAGCACCATCGCCTGGCATTAAAATACCTCCTAAAACTTCATCAGTATTTACAATTGGATAATTTTTTTTAATTTGATCCTTATCTAAAATTCTTACATCTACATCAAAGAGCTGTGCAGTTGTTGCTTGTCTTTGAAGTTCTTGCCATCTGCCTTTGTTTTCAGCAATTGAAAGTGCGCCGTTCAATCTAAGTCCAGCAGAATGATCAACTTTCTTCTCAAGTTCTTTATAAAGATCTAAAGTATATTTTCTAATTTTAGTAATTGCTGCGGAGGGACCTAATTGACTAACTAATCCTGCTGCATGCCAAGTTGTACCCGATGTGAGCTGATCTCTTTCTAGAAGAATTGTATCTTTCCATCCAAATTTAGCTAAATGGTAAGCTACCGAGCAACCTACTACGCCACCTCCTATAATAATAACTTTGGTACTAGTTGGAAGTTTTTTTTCCATTTAGTTAATTTTTGATTGAGTCTCGAGGATTAACATATTCATATCCGAAAACATCTGCAACAGCTTTATAAGTCACATGACCCTTATGAACATTTAATCCTGCTAAAAAGTTTTTATCTTCCTCAAGAGCTTTTTGATAACCTTTATTAGCTAATTTAATTAAATAAGGAAGTGTTGCTTTATTTAATGCAATGGTTGAGGTTCTAGGGACCCCTCCTGGCATGTTAGCTACACAATAATGAACTACATCATCAACTATAAAAGTTGGATCGTCAAAAGTTGTAGGTTTACTTGTTTCTACACACCCCCCTTGATCAATAGCTACGTCTACAATCACCGATCCTCTTTTCATTAATTTTAACATATCTTTAGTAACTAATTTAGGTGCTTCTGCTCCAGGGACTAAAACCCCTCCCACTATTAAGTCTGCCTCAGCAACTAACTTTTTTAAATCAATTTTTTCACTTTGCTCTGGAATAATTTTTTCCCCAAATACTTCAACTAATTGCTTAAGTCTTGTTTCTGATTTATCTACAATATGAACTTTTGCCTGCATACCAGTTGCTATGGTTGCAGCATTTTCTCCAACTACACCTCCACCTAAAATTAAAACATTTGCTGGTTCACCACCAGGTGCTCCACCCAATAATACTCCTCTACCTTTTTGGTTTTTTTCTAAACAATGTGCTCCTGCTTGAACTGACATACGTCCTGCCACTGCACTCATGGGTGCAAGTAAAGGAAGTCGTCCATTATCATCAGTAATGGTTTCGTACGCAATATTAATACTTTTTGATTTTACCAATCCCTCAGTCAATCCTTTTGCAGCAGCTAAGTGAAGATAGGTATATATTATTTGATTTTCCCTAATCATATCTACTTCAACTTTTTGAGGCTCTTTAACTTTAACAATTATCTCTGCATCGTTAAAAATATCATTAGCATTTTGGGTAATTTTTGCTCCAGCCTTTATAAATTGATCGTTCTCAAAACCAGCTTCGAAACCACCATTATTTTCTACCAACACTTCATGACCTTCAGATACAAGTGTTTTTACACTAGCAGGAGTTAATCCAATTCGATTTTCTTGAGGTTTGATTTCCTTAGGTACACCAATTCTCATTAATGAAAATTAATTCTTTTTACTTTTAGCGTAATTTGTAATTCCTGTTCTTAGTTTTTCAATAATTTCATCAATATGTTTTTTTTCACAAATAAACATTGGTGCAATTATAAGAGCATCTCCTGTAGCCTTGAAATTTACTCCTGCATCATAGCAATGCTTAAATGTTGCAAGTCCAGCCTTACCAGGTCTGCCATCCATCTTAATATCGATACCACCCATCATTCCGTATCCTCTTATATTATCAACTACATCAATATCTTTTAGAGAGAATAAACCTTCCTGGAAATAAGGAGCAAGATCTTTTGCTCTATTAAATATATCATCTTTTTCAAATATATCTTGAACTGCTAATGCTGCAGCTACTGAAATCGGAATTCCTGAATATGTATATCCATGAAATAATTCAACGGCTCCTTTTGGAGTTGCATCAAGAACTGCGTCATAAATTTCCTCTTTACAAGCAACCACACCAAATGGGACAATACCATTTGTCGTTGCTTTAGCCATTGTCATTATATCTGGAGTTACTCCAAATTCTTGGGCTCCAAAGGCAGAGCCTGTTCTGCCCCAACCTGTTATAACCTCATCAAAAATTAAAAGGATATTATGTTTATCACATAGTTCCCTAAGTCTTTGTAAATATCCAACCGGCGGAACTAACGTACCTGTAGATCCTGCAATAGGCTCGACTATGCATGCTGCTATATTTTCTGAACCAAAATTGGTACAAATCCTCTCTAAGTCATTAGCTATATCTGCTCCTGTTTCAGGTTGGCCTGATATAAACTTGTGTTCATCCAGATGAGTATGTCTCATATGAACTACTCCTGGCATAAGAACGCTCGCATAAGCTTTAACGTTATTAATCATTCCTCCAACCGAAGTTGCTCCTATGTTCATTCCATGGTAGGCACGTTCTCTTCCAACAAATCTAAATCTTTGCCCTTCACCTCTCGCTTTATGATAAGCAACACTAATTTTAATTGCTGTTTCTACTGCCGTTGATCCACATATTGTATAAAAAATTTTATTTAAATTTCCTGGTGTATGTTTTGAAATTCTAGTAGCTAATTCAAATGATCCACCAAAGCCTTGTTGGAAAGGTTGGCAGTAGTCTAAAGTATTAAGTTGATTAGTTATTGCCTCAATAATTTCCTTACGTCCATGACCTAAAGGATTACAAAATAGTCCTGAGCTAGCATCGATTTGTGTTTTTCCATGGTGATTTTTTAAATATACACCTTTAGCTTCTACAATCAGTTTTGGATTTTCTTTAAAATCCTTATTAGATGTGAATGGCATCCAATGTTCATTTAAAGAATTAGGGACTGTAGTTCTTTTTTCTGAGCTCATATTAAATATTTTTTAAAACGCTTAACTATTTAATCCTTAGACTAATTGGGTCCAATAAACCACCATTATAATTGTCACAACTTTAAGTTGTGTAATTCGAATAATCGTTTTTTTGTTTTACTTCTAGGTCAATTTAATCTTAAAATTGGAACATATAAATAAACAAGGAAGAGGAAAAATGAAAAAAATAATTAGTTTTATTCTTGGATGTTTTGTAGCTCTTAGTCTTTCAATTTCAGTTGCTAATTCAGCAGCTAATGAAGTTAGAGTTGCTTACTTCTTAGAATGGCCTAGTCCAAATCTTGAGGACATGCAAAAGAAAAACTTTGCAAAAGCTTTAGGGGTGCCAGTTAAATGGACTAACTTCACAAATGGTGGAGCGATGACAGATGCAATGTTGGCAGGGGATATCGACATTTCTTATTCACAAGGTTTAGTGCCTTTCATTAATGCGGTTAAATCTAAAGCTCCAATCAAACTTGTAGATGTAGCTATGGAATATGGAATGGGTGGAACAACTTGTGTAACTTCAAATGCTTCAGGAATTACAAAAGCAAATGCAACAGAGCTTGAAGGTAAAAAAGTTGCAGTGCCACTAGGAACAATGGCTGAATACGTATTTGATGAAAGTATGAAAGTTGTTGGCGCTGATAGAAAAAAAATGGACATCATTCAAATGGATCCTGAAGAAGGTGCTGCTGCACTTGTAAGCGGCGATGTTGTTATGGCATGTTTATTTGGTGGTAACTCTATCAAGGCTGCTACAGCTATTGGATCTAGATTACTTACAGTTCAAGAAGCTAGAGATGCTGGGATCTTGGGTATAGATATTACTTCAGTAACTACAAAGTTTATGAAGGAAAACCCTGGAATGCTAAGAACTTTTATAGAAGTAACTCATGAAGCTAACGCAAGATATAAAGCTGGTAAAGCTGATATGAATGCGATGTCAAAAGCTTCTGAAATGAAAGTTGCTGATATGAAAGAAACTTTAAGCGGCTTTAAATTTCTAACTCCTGAAGAAACAAAGCAATCTATGGAAAGTGGAAATCTTAAAGGATTCTTAGATGGTATGGGAACACCAAAAGGAAATGTAGATACTAGTTTCTTACCTTTATAATATAAGGGTAATTTAAATTTTAATAGGCGCCAATTGTAATTAATTGGTGCCTATTTTTTTATTAAAAATTCAAATATAAAGTCTCTTATGAGTGATTTAATCTCACAAAATTTAAACATGATTTTTAAAACTCCTAAAGGAGAAACTGTTCATGCATTAAAAGATTTAAATTTTACTCTTAAAAAGGGAGAGCTTCTAACTGTTCTTGGACCGTCTGGTTGTGGTAAGACCACTTTACTTAACATTACTGCAGGGTTTATTAGACCAACTTCAGGAAATATTACTTTAAATAATAAAGAGATAGATGGACCAGGAGTTGAACGAGGAATGGTCTTTCAGCAAGGTGCTTTATTTGAATGGCTAACAGTTGCTGAAAATGTGAACTTTGGATTAAGAATGAAGAAAAAAGATCCTATTGAAACTCAAAAAAAAGTTGATGAATGGTTAGAGATTGTTGGTTTAAAAGGTTTTGGAAATACCCCAACTTATCAATTATCAGGAGGAATGCAGCAAAGAGTTGCTCTTGCAAGATGTCTTATTAATGATCCAGATTTAATATTAATGGATGAACCATTGGGAGCTCTTGACGCTCTTACGAGAGAAAAGATGCAATCTTTAGTCTTAAAAATTTGGAAAGAAACTGGTAAAACAATAATATTAATTACTCACTCTGTTGAGGAAGCTTTGTTACTTGGTGAAAGATTATACGTAATGGCACCAAGACCTGGCCGAATACATAAAGAATACAATCTTCCATTTGCCTCAATGGGATTAAAAGAGGATCTAAGAGAAATCAAAAAAAACAAGGAGTTTTCTGAAAAACGAGAGGAAATTCTTGAGATGATTTGGAACATGGAAGAAGAAATTATGGGGAAAGATAACTAAATGTTAACTCAAATATTAACTTTTCTAATCTTTTTTGCTGTAGTTGGCTGTATTCTTTATGGAAGACGACTAATAAGGACAGAAAAAGTTGATGCGGTATTTGGAAATCCTGAGAGAGCATTGGGTGGTACTCATTGGGTAATTGTTGGAAGCAGTTTTTTACTTTTAATCTGGCTCTATTATTCTTGGGATATTGCTAAAGGATTTTATCCAAAATCTGCTAATGAGCTATGCCAAGTTGCAAAAGTTAATGACTCTTTGCTTGGATTAAAATATCAATTTCCAATAGAAGAAAGAGAATTTAAAAGTACTTCACAAATAAAAAAAGAAAATAAAAACTTAAGAATAATTCAAAGTGAAATTCAAAATTCAGAGGAATTAAGTAGTCAACAAAAAACTATACTAACTAGTTATATCCGAAAAACAAATCAACTGATCCCATTACTTACTAATGAAGATTTGCTGGAGAATGAAACCAAACAAAAAATAGATGATATAACTGGAAAAATTAATCTTTTAACTGAGAATTTTAAAAAACCAGATTATCCCTTTGAAACTGAGCAAGAGCTTAATAAAAGACTCGAAGATGTAAATAAAGAAGGTGGCTGGGGTATAACTAAAGTAGATGCTGGCTCAGGATCTATTGAAAATACATTAGAGGTGCCTTTGGTACCAGCAACGTATAGGGGTTTAAAGTTTCATACCGCAGCACAAGAGCTAAATTTAATAAGTGATGAATTTTTTAAATTAAGAAATCATAACCCTCAATTTAAAAGTAAAATTAAAGAACTAAAAGATGAAATTAAATCTTACAGAAAAGATTTAAATGACAATGAGGAAGTGGCATCAACATACGCTAAAAACATTATAAAGATTGCTAGAAGAATTGAATTTGCAAGTATTTATCCTCCAAATGCATTAGATAAGATGCAAGCAGCAATTATAAAATTTGAAAATGCACAAATAGATGCTCAAGGAGGGCTTAGATTAATAGATATATTTTTATTCCCGGCTGGAACTATAGTAGCTAGTGGTCCAAGTTGCTCAGAACAAGGTTCAGGTAGATGGTTACCTAAACCATCTGATACTTTCAATAAATTTATATTAATGTCAAAACCTAGTGTTGGTTATAAAGATATCCCTCTTTTGTGGATACAAATGGTTGATGTGAGCAAAATGATTGGCTTTATTCTGCCAGACTGGATTGCAGATATACTACCAGGAGAATATCCTGTTCATACTAAAGATGGAATAGTAAAACAGAACTTCAAGGGTGGAGTTCTAAAAATTGTAACCGGTGATTTTAATTTGTTAAAAGTGCCTGTTCCCTACGGACATATTTGGGACTCTTTTTTAAGAGTTTTTCTTGGTTTAGTATTTGGAATTTTAATTGGTGTACCACTTGGTTTATTTATGGGGTTAAATAGATTTGCAAAAGGTTTCTTTGATCCTTTAATTGAGCTTTATAGACCGGTGCCACCTCTTGCATGGGCTCCGCTTATTATTTCAGTTTTGGGAATTGATAACACTGGTAAAGTATTCTTACTATTTATGGTTTCTTTGTCGATAATGATAATTTCAGCTCGAGCGGGAGCATCAGGAACTCAACTATCGAAAATTCATGCAGCTCACTCATTAGGTGCATCTAAAAAACAAATATTAAGACATGTAATTTTCCCAAACTCATTACCAGAGATACTTACTGGTATAAGAGTAGCAGTGGGTATGTGTTGGGGAACCTTAGTAGCTGCAGAATTTTTAGCTGGTACTACCGGTATTGGTTTTGTTGAGAATGTAGCAAAGAAATATTTTCAATATGAGGTGATTTGGATAACAATTTTTATAATGGGAATGCTTGGATTGTTATTTGATATAACATTAAGAAAAATAATTGATAAAACAATTCCATGGCGTGGAAAAGGGTAAGTTGAAAGCTCCAATACTAAAAAAAGAAGTTATCAAAATATTTAAAAAATATGGTCTAAGTCAAGGCCACGCTAAGATTTCTGCTAATGCTTTGATCAACGCAGAACTTGTCGGTGCTTACGGTCATGGTATTTCAAGATTAAAAATGTATTGTGATCGAATATCAAAAAAAGTGATTAATCCAAAACCCAAAATTAAAATTAAAAAGATATCACAATCAATTTCACACATTGATGCCGATAATAGTATAGGGTTTGTTGCAGCTGATATAGCTATTAAAAAAGCTATTTCAAATGCCAAAAAAACTGGAATAGGCTTAGTTGCTGTTAGAAAAAGTGGTCATTACGGTCTGTCTGGTTATTATGCAGAACAAGCCGTAAAAAAAAATTTGGTTACCATGATTTATACCAATGGTCCACCAGCTGTGGCTCCACATGGAGCTTTTAAAAGTTTATTTGGTACAAATCCAGTTTGCTTCGCAACTCCTAGTGGATCAAAGACACCTTTTATTTTTGACACATCAATCTCAATGATCAATAGAGGAAAAATTAGATTTGCATCAAAAAATAATCAGAAACTACCAGTCGGTGTTGCTCTAGATAAGTTTGGTAAACCGACAACTGATGCGAACAAAGCACTTAAAGGTGTTCAGTTACCTATTGCAGGATTTAGAGGTTCAGGATTAGCATGGATGGTTGATATATTGAGTGGTGTTTTAACTGGTGGTAATCACGCTGGAAGAGTTAAAGATCCTTTTGAAGATTTTTCTGGACCACAGAATATTGGACATTTATTCATCACATTTAAAACAAATTTATTTGTAAAAGATTATAACCAAAGAATTAAAGATAATATCAAAAAGGTAAAAAGACTACCTAAAGTAAAAGGAATAAAAGAAATAATGTATCCAGGGCAAAATAAATATAAAAGATATAGAATGAATTTAAAAAAAGATATTAAAATCTCTAAAATTATTAAAAAAGAATTTGAAATTCTAAAAAACTAATTATGCTTTCAAATAAAGAAATTATTGTTCCAAATAATCTATTAAATACTGCTCTAAAGAATAAAGGAGTGAAAGCTGGGATTGTTAACGCGGGTAAACCATTGCCAATGATATCTGTTCAAGATGCAGTCAAAGAAAATTTAATTGATCCAATTTTTATTGGAGATGAAAAAGAAATTCTTAAATGTGCCGAAGAGATTAAGTGGGATATCTCAAAATACGAAATAATAAATGAGCCAGTTGAAAATAATACGGCAGGAATAGCTGCAAAACTAGCTAGTGAAGGAAAAATAAGAATTATAGTCAAAGGACATATTCATACAGATATTTTGATGAAAGCGGTTTTAAAAAGAGAATACAACTTGATGGGTAAAACGAGGTTAAGTCATATCTGGCATATGACTTTAGAAAAAGACGATAAACCTCTTATAATTACTGATGGTGCTTTAAATGTATTACCAAATGTAAAAACCAAAATGCATATCTTAAAAAACGTAATTAATTTTTCTCATAGAATTGGAATTAAAAGACCAAAAATTGCGGTATTGTCTGCCACAGAAGAAGTTTTAGATAGTGTTCCAAGTTCTAAAGAGGCTGAAGAAATTACAATTCTTGCAAAAAAAGAAAATTTAAATGCTGATGTATTTGGACCTTTGGCTTTTGATAATAGTATATCAAAAAAATCTGCAACTATTAAAGGTATTAAAAATGATGTTGCGGGAATTGCTGATGTTTTATTAGTGCCGAGTATTGAGGCAGGTAATGCATTGGTAAAGATGTTGACATATTTTAGTGGTGCATGTGCTGCGGGAGTAGTTGTGGGTGGCAAAGTACCTGTGGTAATAACTAGCCGTTCTGATGAAGCACCTGCAAGACTAGCATCAATAGCTGCAGCTGTTGTTGCACTAGATTAAATGTTTGATTGCAATAAAATTAAATTTGTCTTAAATAATTCATCAATTATAAAAATGTATTAATGGCTATTACTTATTTAAAAAAGTCTCCAAAAACTTCGTCCACTGACGATAATAAGACAACTGGAATAGTTCAAGATTTATTAAAAAATATCGAGACAACGAAAGAACAAGGCTGCATCGATTTAACTAAAAAATTCGATAAGTATGACGGGGACATCATAGTATCCAAAGATAAAATTGAGGAAATTAAAAAAACGTTAGATCAGAAAACCAAAGATGATATTCAATTTTCATTTGACAGAGTTAGAAAATTTGCTGAAGCACAACTTAAAAATTATGGACAAGATTTTGAGGTAGAACTTTCTGATGGTTTGTATGCAGGTCAAAAATTAGTGCCTGTTAATACAGCAGGTTGCTACATCCCAGGTGGAAGATACGCTCATATTGCATCTGCTGTAATGAGTGTAACTACAGCAAAAGTTGCTGGAGTAAAAAATATTATTGCATGTAGTCCTCCTAAAGAAGGTGTTGGTGCTCACCCTACTATTGTATACACAGCTGATCTTTGCGGCGCAGATGTTATCTTAAATTTAGGAGGAGTTCCCGCAATTGCAGCAATGACAAATGGATTATTCAAAAACCCCCCTGCAGATATAATTGTAGGTCCAGGAAATCAATTTGTAGCTGAGGCTAAAAGAATTTTGTATGGAAAAGTTGGTATTGATTTATTTGCAGGACCAACTGAAATTGGAATTATAGCAGATGCTAAAGCTGATCCTGAAATTGTTGCTGTAGATTTAGTTGGACAAGCTGAACATGGATATAACTCACCATGTTGGCTTTACACAACAAGTAAAGAATTAGCTGAAAAAGTGATAAAAAGAGTTCCAGAATTAATTGCAGAACTCCCAGAAGTTCCAAAAAAAAGTGCTGATGCAGCGTGGAGAGATTATGGAGAAGTAATTCTTTGTGATACCGATGAAGAGATGGTTAAAATTAGTGATGAATATGCTCCTGAACATTTAGAAGTGCAGACTGAAAATTTAAAATGGTTTCATGAAAAATTGACAAATTATGGATCTTTATTTGTTGGTGAGGAAACAACTGTTGCATATGGCGATAAATGTTCTGGGACAAATCATATTTTACCAACAAAAGGAGCTGGAAGATACACTGGTGGATTATTTGTTGGGAAATTTATTAAAACATTAAGTTTTCAAAGAATGACTAAACAGTCTACTAAGTTGGTCGGCGCAGCTGCAGCTAGGATTTCTAGATATGAAGGAATGGAAGCTCATGCAAGAACAGGAGATGTAAGACTTAGAAAATATGGTTTTTCAAACTAATTTTCTGGTTTAAAAATTAAACACAATCCATTATTACAAAATCTTTTTTTTAGTAGCGGTAGGTCCATCTAAAAAAACATGGCCATGGTGTGCACCACAATTTGCACAATGATATTCCATTCTTCTCATTCCAAAGGAATAATCTATTTTAGTTTTAAAAGCTCCTGGTAATGCCTCTGAAAATGATGGCCATCCTGTGCCACTATCAAATTTTGCGCTTGAAGCAAATAATTTAGCTCCACAATTTGCACAATGATAAAATCCTTCTCTATTTTCCTTAAGTAATTCACTTGTAAAAGGTCTTTCGGTACCTTCGTTAAACATAATATTTTTTTGTTCTTTTGAAAGATTTTTATTTATGATTTTTTTTGTTGCTGAATATAAAAATTTATAAGGAAGTAAAAAAAAAGTTAAAAATGATAGGCTAATTGTTTTTAAAAATTTCCTTCGAAAAATCATTTAAAATCTAATCAACCTAAAATTTCTTTAGCACTTTTTTCTTCAGCGTTTTTTTCTTTGGCTTTATTTTTTTTGTAGGCTAGTTTAGATTTCTTTAAATTTATTAAATCAGCAAACTTGTGATTTACATCTCTATGACCTGCTTCATCATCTCTTATTACTCTTACAACATCTTTAAGTGTAGCATGAAGTGGTAAATTCCAATAATTTATAGCGATTAGTGGAGCAGGTTGATCTGGTATAGTTCCTGCTTCAAGTTCATTTAAATATTCTGTATAACTAATTACCGCTTCTTCCTCGAAGTAACCTACAATTCTATGAGCAGTTCTCTGAGAGACTAAATATATAATTGCATAAGTTAAAATAAATATAAATTGAGCAATCATTATTATAAATCTTTCGAGAGCAGTTGGTTTTGCGACGTGTATAAAAGTCATTAAATGCATTCGCTCATTTTCAGCTTCATCTAAAAGAGTTTTAATCCAGCCTTTGTCGTCCTCAATTTTTCTAAGTGATTTTAAGTGTAGTAACATTCCTGCTACCATCCCTGGAACTGCAGCAACAGTTTCAAGAACTACAGCTCTGTGACCATATCTTTTTTTAAAAAAGGTATCTGCTAATAAACGTAAAAATTTAGTAAATGATAAAGCAACTTTATCACTAAAATTTTTTGGTTTAAAATGTGTATCTAAATCACTCATACTTTTAAAATAATAATAAATTTGAAATTTAACATGCGCTATAATTGTCTATAAAAATATTGATTTATCAGAGAAAATATAAAGTTTCTTTAGCAATATAGATTATTAGCAGTGACATAAAACAAATTATAAATATGTTTATATATTTCCATATTATCTTCCTTAAAACATATTTAGAAAAAAAAACTGATAAATAGCCAAGTAAAAAGAAAAATATAATTGATGCAATTGATGCTCCAGAACCAAAATAAATTTTTTCTTCCAATAAAAAATTTTTTGAAAAATTTCCTAAAAAGAAAACTGTATCAGAATATACGTGTGCATTAAGATAGGTGAAACCGAGAGTTTTAAATAAAATTGTTCCGCTTGAAACCTCTTTTATTTCACTATCAAAATTAACATAAATTTTTAAAGATTTAATTTTTGAGTAAACAAAGTAAATTAAAAAAACTATTAACGAAATGTTTAAAATTAATTCTATAAATAAATTAAAATATTGATGAAAAAAATGAAATAAAAGTATACCTGAAAATATTAGTAATAAATCTGATAAAGAACAAACAAAACAAACTAAGAAAATATGTTGTTTCTTAAGCCCCTGCTCGATTACAAAAATATTTTGAGCACCTATTGCTAAGATTAAACTAAGCCCGGTAAAAAAACCTAATACCAGGTATTCCATCTAAATTCAGATTATTCTGAATTAGCTGTTAAAGTTTTAATCTCTAAAATATTTTCGTTAGGGTCTTTTACAAAAAATGTTTCTTGCTCGTATTTTGTTCCTTTAAATCTTAAATAAGGCTCGTCGTAATATTTTGCCCCTTTCTCTTTTAATCTATTTTTTAAAGTATCAAAATCTTTTCTTGATAGATGCACGCCAAAATGCGGAACTGAAACGTTACCCATATCTACATCATGTCTCTCGCTGTCTAATTTGTGATCGCTTGCATGAAGTGTTAATTCATTTCCCCAAAAATCTACATCAGCCCATTCTTGTGCTGAGTTATCAAGTCGACAGCCTAAAGTTTCGCTATAAAACTTTTTTGCTGTTTCTAAGTCCCCACATGGGATTGCTAAATGAAAACAATTAGTGTTTTTGTACATATTTTTCTCCTTTAAATACTGAGTATAATTACTATATAAGCAATAATTTATTTTATCAAGCTGGCAAATACTAATGAATGACTTTTTACAATCTATTATAAATAGAGATCCTGCGGCAAAATCTAAGCTAAGTTTAATATTAACTTACCCAGGGGTTAAAGCTATTTTTTTTCATAAGATTGCAAACTTTTTTGCAATTGCTAAATTTGATTTAATTGCAAGAATCATTTCTCAATTTTCAAGATTTTTAACTGGAATAGAGATTCATCCAAAAGCAAAAATTGGAAAAAATTTATTTATAGATCACGGGATGGGTGTTGTAATAGGTGAAACTTCTGAGATAGGAGAAAATGTTACAATTTATCATAACGTCACTTTAGGAGGAGTCGCTCCAAGTATAAACTCTAATGATCAAAGAAATACCAAAAGACATCCAACTTTAGAGGATAATGTTGTAGTTGGATCCGGTGCTCAAATTTTAGGACCAATCACAATTGGAAAAAATTCCTTAATCGGTGCTAATGCAGTAATTACTAAGAATGTTGCAGAAAAATCAATAATGGTAGGTATTCCAGCTACAAAAGTTGGTGATGCTACAAAAGGATTTCAACCTTATGCTGTTACTGATAAAGATAAAGATTAATGTCACAAATTAAAAATAACTTTATCGAGTCAGTTGGCAATACACCATTAATAAAATTAAAAGCAGCCTCTGAAATAACTGGATGTAATATTTATGGTAAAGCTGAGTACCTTAATCCAGGTGGATCAGTAAAAGATAGAGCTGCTCTTGCACTAGTCAAAGATGCACAAGAAAAAAATTTAATTTCAGAAGGTGGAATAGTTGTAGAGGGCACTGCAGGTAACACTGGGATAGGTTTATGTCTCTTGGGAAATTCCTTAGGTTATAAAACAATAATCGTAATGAATGACAACCAAACTCAAGAAAAAAAAGATACTTTAAAAAATATTGGTGCAGATCTGAGACTAGTGCCACCCAAACCTTATAAAGATGATGGCAATTATGTAAAAGTTGCAGGTCGTTTAGCTGAAGAATTAAAAAGTACAAATAACAATGGTGTAGTTTGGGCCAATCAATTTGATAATACTGCTAATGCAAAAGGTCATTATAAAACAACAGGACCAGAAATTTGGGAACAAACAGATGGTAAAGTAGATGGCTTTGTTTGTGCGTCTGGTACAGGTGGGACTATTGGTGGTGTAAGTAGATTTCTAAAAGAGAAAAATAAAGATATTAAAATTTATCTTTCAGACCCTACTGGTTCTGCTCTCTATAATCACATTATGAATGGAGAACTTAAAGCTGAAGGTGGATCAATTACCGAAGGTATTGGATCCAGTAGAATAACTAAAAATTTTGCTGAAGCTAAAATTGATGGCGCTTTTTCAATCAGTGACCAAGAGTCCTTACCTGTGCTTTACGACTTAATCCAAAATGAGGGATTAAGTTTAGGAACAAGTTGTGGAGTAAATATAGCTGGTGCAATTAGATTAGGAAAAGAACTAGGTCCAGGAAAAACAATTGTAACCATCCTCTGTGATAGATCGGATAAATACAACTCAAAGATGTTTAACAAATCATTTCTAAAGGAAAAAAACCTACCAATTCCTAGCTGGTTATAATATCGCATACCAGGCATGTAACAAAACAGTTACATTTTTAAAATAACATTAATTAACGTGGGGTTTATGAGAAAATTATTTATAACTTTATCTTTTTTAATTTTCACATCTGCTAATGCAGAAATGAGTGATAACGATAAATCAAAAGCATGGGATTGTGTTGGTATTTATATGGCTAACTACTTTCTTCCATCTGGTGAAAAATTTGAATACGGTATGAAAGAAAAATCTATTTCAACCGTAAAAGTTCTTAAAACGTATGCTCTTGAAATAGGTATACCTGAAAAGGATTGGGATGCTGGAGTCAACAAAGCTGTAGATAAACATTACGGTTCAAAATACGACAAAGCTAAAACTGACAAATGTCACACATTTGTTGAGGCTTTAGTCCCAAATGGAGCCGAAAGAATAAAAAAAGTTGTTCAAACTTTATATTAAACTAGGAGATAAAATGAAAAAAATTATATTCACAATATTGTTTTCAATGCTTTCAACCATTGCGTTTGCTAATTCAGGTAAAATTAATTTAGAGGGTTTTGGATCATGGGATATTACCGCGATAAATGCTGGAAAAGGAGATTTGGCAATTACTTATGATGGAATAGCAAGTATGAAGGATAAAAACGGTGACCAAGTATTTAATAATGTTTCAGTTCATTGTGTAGGAGGATTGACTACCCAAGGTGGAAACTTTGTAGATGAAACTGGTATGTGTAGATTTGATCTTTTTGATGGTGAAAGCGTATTTATAAAATATACAGGTAAAGGAACTACAGGTGTAGATGGATCTGGTGCTTTTGTATTTGTAAGAGGAACTGGAAAATATGAAAATATTAAAGGTAGTGGAACCAGTAGTAGAACTAATCTAAAAACGAAGAAAAAGGGTTTTGCATCAACTTTAAATATATTTAAGGGTGAATACACATATTAATAATCAATAAAGGAGTATTATGTCAGAAATTAAATGTATAAATTTAGGATATGTTGTTCCAAAAGATAAGGCTGATGAGGTTCTAGAATTATTCAAAACACATGCTGCATGGATGCAAGAATTTTACTCAGACTCAAATGATGGTTCTAAGTATTTGATAAGCTCATTTTTCACAAAAGCAGATGAATTTGTAAATCCTGCGGATCCAAGCCAAGGATTGACTGGAAATGTTGTTTTTACAATTAATGAGAGATTTACCTCAATGGATAGTGTTAAACGTCACGTGGAAAATGCAATGAAAAACGATTACTTTCCAAAATTTGGTGAAATAATGGAAAAATATGGTGTTGCTCGAAGCTTGGGTGGAGAAATATATCATTCAATAAGATAAAATTAAAAAAGGAGGAAAATGGAAAAAGAAATGTTAGTACATCTTAAACTTAAAGAAGGTAAATTAGAAACTTTCATGGGTTGGATGCAATCAGATGAAGGTATGAGTGTCAGAAAAAGTGTTGCTTATCCTGAAAAAACTATTGGGGCTATGATACCAGATAAGAGTGGTATGTTATTCAAAGTTAATGTTCATAATGAAGCTGGAATGAAAGAATTTGTAACTGGTAATAATCCTACTGCAAAAGCGATCTATGCAGAGTGTGTAGAGAGTGCTCAGTTATTTGAACTATCTAAAATAAATCTATAAAGGAGAAAATATGAAAAACTACATGGTGACTCACACTTTCAAATCAAAGGAGATGAAAGATAAATTTTCAGAGACAGTTGCGTCAATGAAGATGGAAGATATTGTAAAATCAATGACTAGTGAAGATGCAGCTTGTCAAATGACTTGGAATACTCCAGGAGATACAATGCAAATGTTTTGTTGGTGGAAAGGTAAAAATCCAGAGGCTATTAATAAACAATTAGCATCTATGAATGACTTTTTTGAACCTCATAAATTTACTGAGTGTACTGACCAGGTGATGGACTATAACGCTTAAAAGGGAAATTAATGAAAGCAATCTATACAAGAACCATTGGCGTTTACGATGATAAACTTGGTGAGGCTATGGAAATCTCCAAAGGCTTGGCAAAAGTTAGAAAAAAACATTATCCAGATCATGAAGTTTACTTTTCATTTCAAATTGGTGGAAACCCAAGGACGGTAAGAGAAACACTTGTGGGCGAGCAGTTTACTGATAAAGCATTTGAAAATGATACAAATATGTCAGCTGATCCTGAATTCATTGAACTTCAAAAAAAAATGAAGGATGTTTTTAAAGAAGGTACAATTCAGGACGAGATGAGAATGGTTTTTAACGACTAGGACACAAAATGTTAGAAAAATTTAATGGGATATTCTATCTAATAATATATTTGGTTCATTTTTTAGGAGTTGGTGTTTACGCTTTTCAAACCATTTTTGGTACAAAAAGTTTTATGGAAAGATTTGGTATAGATCCAAGTGGAGCAATAATGATTAGAATGGCAGGAGCATTTATGCTTGCTGTATTTTTAATGTCAATCTACGTAGGTTTTATAAGACCTGGAGGTTTGGAAAATACATGGGGATTCTTAAATTTAGTTTTTATAAATAATCTATGTATTTTTTTATGTAATTTTTATTCTATAAAAATAAATAAAACAGGTGTGAATGAGAAAACTACAAACGAGGGTGTTATTGCACCGTTTGTATTTACAATTATGAGTGCAATTCTAATTTATGGTCTAACTGATAAAATTTATACCTAATGTCTGGATTTGCGATATTCAACATAGAGGTAAAAAAACCTGAAGAATACAAAGAATACGTAGAAAAGGTAAAGCCGATTACTGAAAAATTTGGTGGCGAATATGTTGTAAGGGGTGGCGAAACTAAAGTGTTAGAAGGAACTTGGACGTATCCTAGAACAGTTGTAATTAAATTTCCAAGTTACGAAAAAGCTTTAGAGTGGTATAATTCTGATGAATATAAACCAATAAAACAAATCCGTTTAGAAAACTCAATAGGTAACGGAATAATAATTAAAGGAGTATAAGATGTCGATATTAAAAAGATATACTGATGCAATAGACAAGAAAGACGAAGCAACTATGAATGAACTTTTGCATGATGATTTTAGATTCACAATGCATAAATCTGGAAATTCTTTAGGAAAAGCTGATGTTATTAAATGGGCAATGAGTGGAGATATAAATCAAGATAAAGCTAGAGTTGTATATGAAAATGATGAAGTGGGTGTACACCATTCTTTAGTTACATTTAATGACGGAAATGTTGAAGCTGTAATGGCAGTTTACAGATATAAAGACGGAAAAATTGTTAGTTTAGAAACTGGCGCTACCCCAATGTCGAAATAAGTGCGAAACATTTTATTCTTTTTTTCTTATTTTTTTTACAACATCTTTATGTGCTGATGAGTATCATCAAAAACAAATTGATGAACTATTTGATCAATTAAAAAAAGCTGCAAATTTTGAGAATTCGGAAAAAATTGAGTCAAAAATATGGAGTCTTTGGACCACCCACCCTACTAAAGATAGTCTTACAAATCTTTTAGCTGATGGATCTTCTTCGATGTCTCAAAACAAACTCGAGGATGCTTATAATATATTTACAAAGGTAATCGAAGTAGATCCAAATTGGGCAGAGGCTTGGAATAAAAGAGCCACAGTATTGTATTTAATGGGTAAATATGAAATGTCACAAGCTGACATAAATAAAGTGCTTGATATTGAAAAAAGACATTTCGGAGCACTCACAGGTCAAGGTTTAGTACAAACTGCGTTACAAAATTATCAAAAAGCTATTGATAGTTATATTGAAGCTCACAAAGTTCATCCATATATGAAATCTCCTATGATCATGATTGAAAAACTCATGTTACAATTGCAAAAACAAAGTATTTAGAAATTATGTTACCAAAAAAATATACTAAAATTTTATTTATCTGTCTTATGAGTTTCAGTATGAGTTTAATTATGACTTTAATAATTACATATATTAATACGGGTTTTGATGAAATGTACTATATGAGATTCTTCAAAGCTTGGTCTATAAGTTTGCCTGTAGCATTAGTTGCAATATCATTAGTAGCACCCATGGTACAAAAAATTGTAGATAAAATTATTAAATAGTTTTATTCTTTATAATGAGTAATTTTTCAGGATATATTTTTCTCATATTAGCAATTATCCTAGGAATAACTTCAAATGGGTATTTAAAATCTACTAACGGATTTACAATCCTAGCTCCAACTATTTTTTGTATAATTTCAATAATTGCTTGTATTTTTTGTTTATCAAAAGCCATGAGTATTATTCCAGTTGGTTTTACATACGCAACTTATGGAGGTTTAACAATTACAGCAGTAACATTGTTTGGGGTTTATAAATATCAACAAATTCCAAACCTTTATGGAATAATTGGAATTGTTTTAATAATTATTGGTGTAATTCTTTTAAATACTTTAGGTAAAACTAACTAGAAACTGGCTTTAAAATTTTGAGCATTTTTTTATGCAGACTATTATTTGCTGAGCAAATAATATTCCCAGCTTTCTTAGCATTATCATTTTTCCAAGTTGAAACTATGCCGTTCGCAGCTTCAATAATTGGAATTAAGGCGTGGATATCCCAAATTTTGTTTCCACATTGAATTACTACATCAAGTTTTCCCTCAGCTAAATGTGAATAGCTTAAAGCATCTGAACAAGGAAATTGCATCCTCTTTAAAATTTGAGGAATTTTTTTTTGTTTTTTTAGTGATAAACTTCCATGAAAGGCTGCGGATAATTTCATACTTGAATAAGTTGCTTTTTGATTAACAAGTATTCTCTTTTTTTTTCCATTCTCTGAAACATACGAAAAATCACTTGAGGTATTAAAATAAAATTTTCTAAGAATTGGAAAGTTTGCGAGACCTATTATTGGAGCACCTTTGTAATTTAGAGATATTAAGTTGCTCCATGTTGGGTTTCCTATCACAAATGATCTGGTTCCATCTATTGGATCAATAATCCAAGAGTAATCACTTTTAGTTTTTTTCGTGCCAAATTCTTCACCTATAATTTGGTGATTCGGAAATTTTTTTTTAATCTCATTTCTTATAAATCTTTCAAATGCTCTGTCGGCAGTTGTCACGGGATCATAGCCACCTCTAAGTTTATTAGATACTTTAAATGGTTTATTTAATTTGGAATAATAAAATCTTGTTAATTTATAAGCTAAATTTTCAATAAATTTAGAATAAAGTTTATAATCTGATGATTTTACAATTTGCACATCGCTCTAATACTATTTTATTACTATTGATTAAAGCTAAATTTTTTATAATGATTTAAAATTAAATGAAATTGGAGTTAAAAAATAACAAGGTATTTTTTGAAAGTAAGGGTCTAAAAAAAGAAATTCATCCTTTTTGGCTAAGGGAGAGAGTAAATGGAGAAAATTTTGTTGATAAATCAACTAAACAGCGATTATTTGATCCTACTCAATTACAAGAAAATATTAAAATAAAAGACTTAAATTTATCTAGTGATTTCTTAAATGTAAGATTTAATGATGGAACCTCAACAAAAATTTCTGTTATCGATATTTTTAAAGAATTTTCAAATATCAATGAGATTAAACAAATAGAAAAAATGAAATGGGACTCTTCATTCAGCGAGCAAAATACTTTCGAGTTTGATGAAAATTTATCTGAGACCGATGAAATGTACAAAGCTTTAATAAATTTTTATCAATATGGTTTTGTAATCTTTAAAAATGTACCTACAAAAGATAATTTTATTGTAAAGTTTGCTAACTCAATCGGTAGTGTTAGGCGAACAAATTTTGGGGAATTTTTTAATGTACAATCAAAGCCAAACCCAAATGATTTAGCTTATACATCTTTAGATCTGGCCCCTCATACTGATAACCCTTATAGAAATCCTGTGCCATGTATTCAAATTCTTCAATGCATTGAAAATGAGGTAACTGGTGGTTTATCAACTCTTGTTGATGGATACACTGTTTCTGAAAAACTCAAATACGATTTTCCAGATTACTATAAAATTTTAACTGAAGTTAAAATACGATTTCAATTTATAGATCAAACGATAGTTTTAGAGGACTGGGCTGAAATGATTAAATTAGATGAAAGTGGAAAATTTAAACAAGTTCGCTTCAGTCCAAGGCTAGATTTTGTTCCACTAATAGACAAAAAGAAATTAGAGTTATTTTATTCTGCGAGAAAAAAATTGTCTGAGCTATATAATTCTGAAAATTATAAAATTGAATTTAAGTTATTACCTGGAGACTTATTAATGATGGACAATTATAGATTATTACATGGTAGAACCAAGTATGATGCAAGTGAAGGTAATCGCTTTCTTCAGGGTTGTTATATTGACTACGATAGCACCGAAGGAAGACTAAAACATTTAAAGAGAAAATTTAATTATTAAGATATATTTTCTATCTGTTTTTCAGCATCTCTTATTGATTTTTCATAATCTAGTGACATTTGATCAGCACTCACCACCTCTACCTTTTCTATACCAAAAAAGTTTAAAATAAACTTTAACCAAGGAGTAAGAAAATCTTCATTGCTATTAAGCTTGGTGCCTCCTGAAGTAATTACTAAATAAGCTTTTTTATTCTTTAATAAACCTTCTCTCCTTCCATTCGGTTTAAATTTAAAGGTTTCCCCAATTCTAGCAGCAAGATCGGACCAGGCTTTTAAGGTTGCAGGAGGTCCATAATTGTAAATAGGGGCTGATATAATTATGATATCACTTTCTTTCAATTCCTTTACAAGAGTATCTGAGAGCTTAAACATTTTTTTATGTGTTTCTGTTTGATCCTTAGGATCTATTTTCATTCCCGACTCTGTCAAATTAGATACGAAAACCATCTCATCATTTAGATCTCTATAGATAACCTCATCTCCAGGTTTTTTTATTTTATTTAAAAGTTTTTTCGCTAAAGCTCTTGAGGTTGAACCATCTTTTCTAGCACTAGAGTCTATTTGATAAATTTTCATAATTTAGTTTAACCAAAATTTTGTAAGAAAGGGAAAATATTTAGTAAATAATATCCTAAGGCTTGTAATTGATTAGTTAATATCAAAATACCAGTGATCAATAGTATTATTCCTCCTATTCTTGAAACTAGATTAATATTTTTTCTAAAGTTTTTTGAAAATATAAGAAACCTTTGTATTAAATAGCCTGATAAAATAAAAGGTAAAGCTAAACCAATAGAATAAAAAGATAGTAACAATATTCCTTGGCTTAAACTTTGTTCAGTTGCTGCTAACACTAAAATCGATCCTAAAATAGGGCCGATACATGGCGTCCACCCAAATGCAAAAGCCATTCCTATTAATATAGGACTAAAAACACTTTTATTAATATTTGTTTGAATTCTTTTTTCATAATTCAAAAATTTTAGATTTATTATGCCAATTATATGAAGAGACAAAATAATAATTATTAATCCTGCAACTATTCTTAGCTCGTAAGAATTTTCTAAAAATATTTGTCCTAAAAAAGTTGAGGCTGCTCCAAAGATTATAAAGACTAAGGAAAAACCAACTGTAAATAAAATAATAGGAAATAAATTGATATTTTTCTTATCTACAAGCTCATTAATTGAGCTACCCGAAATATATGAAATATAACCTGGTATGAGTGGTAAAACACACGGTGACAAAAAACTTATCAATCCAGCACCAAAAGCAATAATTAATTCAATCATTATTCCTCTTTAACAACTTTCGACCTCTGTTCACCTAATTTATCAACTCTTAAAATCATTTCATCACCATCTTTCAAATAATCTGGTGGATTCATTCCCATTCCTACTCCTGCTGGTGTGCCTGTTGTAATTACATCGCCTGGCATTAATGTTAAAAATTGACTTATATGTGAAATTAAGAAATTAAAATTAAATATCATTAAACTAGTATTACCAGTTTGTCTTCTTTTTTTGTTGAGATCTAATGATAAATTTAAATTAAACAAATCATCTATTTCATCTTTTGTTACTAAGTAAGGACCCAATGGACCAAAGGTATCTCCAGATTTTCCTTTTACCCATTGACCTCCTCTGTTTTTTTGCCATTCTCTCTCACTTATATCATTACAAATACAGTAACCTAATACATAATCTTGTGCTTCATCTTCTTTTATATATTTAGCTTTACTTCCAATAACTAATGCAATTTCAACTTCGTGATCTAAAGACTTCGAGTTTTTTGGTATTAAAATATTGTCGTTAGGTCCAATAATACAATTTGGTGATTTATTAAAAACAATTGGCTCTTTTGGAGCATCAGAATTAGTCTCTTCAGCGTGAGCCTTATAATTTAAACCAATTGCTATGAAATTTGCTGGTTTAATTACACAAGGTCCTATTCTTTGATTATTATTAATTAAAGGAAGAGAGTTTAAATTTAACTCTTTTATTTTATCTAAAATTTCAAAATTTAAATTTTCAGGTGTAAAATCATTTATAATTTTAGATAAATTTCGTAAATTATTTTGGCTGTCAATAATTGCAGGCATTTCTTTACCATGCTCTCCAACCCTTAAAAGTTTCATTAACTACCCTTTAATACCAAGATGGGTATACTTTATATTTAGGTAATCTTTAATTGCCATTGATCCACCTTCACGACCATATCCACTTTGCTTAATTCCTCCGAAGGGTGCTTCGGCTAATGCAACCATTGGGGTATTTACTGCAACTGAACCTGTCTCTAAATGTTCAGAGGCTAAATGAGCAGTCTCCATAGAGTTAGTACAAACATAGCTACATAATCCAAGTTCATGGTTATTAGCTCTTTTGATAACATCATCAAAAGAATTAAAAGATAACATGGGTACTAATGGTCCAAATGGTTCTTGTTTCATGATTGTAAAATCATCCTTAATATCATCAAATATAGTGGGTTCATAAAAAAAGCCTTTATTGAATCCAGCAGGTCTTTTGCCACCTAATAAAACTTTGCCACCCTCCTGTTTTGTTTTTTCAACCAATTCTTCAATTTCATTCAATCTTTTTTTTGTAGTTAATGGACCCAATTTAGTTGTGGGATCCATACCATCTCCGATTTTTAATTTTTTTGTTTTTTCAATAAACAAATTTACAAATTCATCTTTCTTACTTTCATGAATATAAAATCTGTTAGGGGATATGCAGACTTGCCCATTGTTTCTAAATTTTGCAGCAATTGCCATATCAGCGGCTTTTTTAATATTTGCATCATCGAATACTATAAAAGGTGAATGACCTGAAAGTTCCATTGTGACTCTTTGAACTTTATCAGCAGCCTGTTTTAATATTAATTTTCCAACTCTTGAAGATCCTGTTATTGAAATTTTTTTTATGATATCAGAGGCTATTAATTGTTGTGCAATACTTGGTGGATCACCTGATAAAAGATTAACAACACCTGGAGGCACACCACATTCTCTAC
The DNA here is from genome assembly GCA_902524545.1 of uncultured Pelagibacteraceae bacterium. Classification (GTDB taxonomy): domain Bacteria; phylum Pseudomonadota; class Alphaproteobacteria; order Pelagibacterales; family Pelagibacteraceae; genus Pelagibacter. Next base: position 31,922 of record CABZDW010000001.1, on the reverse strand, counting down.
AGATATCAACCATTTCCATTACAATACCAGGAGTAATTACATCAGGTTTAACTATTACTGAACAGCCAGCTGCTAAAGCTGTTGAAATTTTTCTTGCTGACAAAACTGCTGGAAAATTCCAAGGTGTTAAAGCTGCAACAACACCAACAGGTTGGTAATATACATGCACTCTAGTATCTTCAAATCTGCTTTCAACCGTTTGACCATAAATTCTTTTTGTTTCTTCAGCATTCCACTCAAATATATCTGCAGCACCTCCTACTTCACCTTTAGCCTCTGCAAAAGGTTTTCCAACCTCTAAGGTCATCCATTTTGCAAGCACATCTTGCTTCTCCCTCATTTTGTCTGCAATCCGTCTGATAATGTAAGATCTTTGCCAGGGAGCAGTTTTTTTCCAAACCTCTAATCCTTTTTCTGCTGACTCTAATGCCCTATCTACATCTTGAGCCGTAGCTTTTGATGCGTGTCCTATCACTTCCTCGTTGGCAGGGTTTATTACTTCATATGTTGATTTGTCAGATGACTGACACCATTTACCATCAATAAATTGCCCAAATTTTTCGTACATGTGTTTAGCTTAGCATTACTGTAGGTTGTGTCTACTGTGTAATTTTTACTATTAAAAAATTTGTTTATCAATGCTAGCATATAAAATTAACAAAAGGAGTCTCCATGGCAAAATTTTATGCTTTAGGAAATTATACTACACAAGGCTTCCAAGGATTTTGTAAAGATCCTGGGTCAGATAGATCAAAGGCTGCTCAAATTGCTGCGGAAGCAGTAGGGGCAAAGATGGTATCATTTTGCGGACTAAGAGGTGCTTATGATTTTATGGCTGTGTTTGAAGGTAGCTTTGAACAAGGTGCTGGAATTAAAATGGCAACCGAAGCAAGTGGAACTTTATGTAATCTTGTGATTTTAGAAGAAACAAATCTAAATGATATTGCTGCTCACGCTGCTAAGATTGCACAGAAGTACAAAGGTGTAGGTCAATAATCAAAATTCATCTGTGCCTGATTAAACTTTCAGGCATAGATGAAAATTAAGTCAAAAACCTATGTCAATCTTTTTAAGTTCTCAGAAAATCATTAAAGATTGGATCGATTATAATAACCATCTTAATGTTTCATATTATCTTTTAATTTTTGATAAATATGGCGCTGATGTTTTAAATGATAAATTTAAAATGGGAGAAAATTCAGCAAAAACCACTGGTAAGAGTACCATGATTGTTGAATCCCACATGACTTATAATCAAGAGCTTAAACTAAATGATGAAGTCGACATAAATTTGGTCTATTTTGATCATGATAAAAAACGTCTTCAATACAAAATTGAAATGGTACACAAAGAAAAAAAATTTTTAGCCTCTACTATTGAGGTGCTGGCTCTTCACGTTGATCTAAACAATAGAAAAGTCATTGAATTTGATAAGGAAAAAAGTCTTTTAATGGACGAATATATTGAGAAAAATAAATCTCTCTTTAAAAATAAAGATTTAAAATTTACAGCTAAATTAAAAAAGTAAAATTAGTGGTTAGGATTATCGTTGTCTACCACAAGACATATCTCAGATTTTGTTAAAAATCGTCTACCTGTGCCATTATCCAGCGAGAACATTCCGCCAATACCTTTTACTGCATCTATTGTAAGATCTGTGTGTTTCCACTTTTCATATTGATCACCGTTCATATAAAAAGGAACCCCACCAATTTCTCCCAGCTTTATATCATTATCTCCTAAAGGAAATTCGCCCTCTTGAAAACACATGGGTGCACTCCCATCGCAACAACCCCCAGATTGGTGAAACATCAGTTTTTCTCCGTATTTCTGTTTTAATTCCGATAGTAAGTTTAATGCCGAATGTGTTGCAGATACTTTCATATTTTTTCTCTGGCCCATGATAGCGAATCATGGACCAGTATATATTATTTGATTAAAAGAAGCCTAATTTCTTTTCAGCATAAGACACATGTAAGTTCTTATTCTGTCTGTAATGATTAAGCATCATTTTATGAGTTTCTCTTCCAACTCCTGATTGTTTGTAACCACCAAATGGTGAGTGTGCTGGATAAGCATGATAACAATTTGTCCATACTATTCCTGCTTGTATCGCTCTACCCATTCTGTGAGCTATATTCCCATTTCTAGTCCATACAGCAGCTCCCAAACCATAAAGAGTATCATTAGCAATTTTTAATGCTTCTGCTTCATCTTTAAATTTGATCACTGATACAACTGGTCCAAAGATCTCTTCTTGAGAGATTCTCATCTGGTTGTTAGCTTCAAAAATAGTTGGTTGAATGTAATTACCTTTTTCCAATCCACTATTAAGTTTACCAACACTTCCACCAGTTAGAACTTTAGCGCCCTCTTTTTTACCTAGTTCAAGATAAGATTTTATTTTCTCCATCTGTTCAACTGAGGCTTGAGCTCCAATCATAGTTTCCATTTTTAAAGGATTGTCTTGAACAACAGCTTTTGTTCTTGCTACAGCTCTTTCCATGAACTTATCATAGATAGACTCCTGAACTAGAGCTCTACTTGGACAAGTACAAACCTCACCTTGATTTAGATTAAACATAACAAAACCCTCTATACACTTATCAAAGAAGTCATCATCTTTTTCCATGATATCTTCAAAGAAAATGTTAGGAGATTTTCCACCTAATTCCAAAGTAATAGGAATTATGTTTTGTGCAGCATACTGCATGATTAATCTTCCAGTAGTTGTTTCTCCGGTAAATGCAACTTTAGCAACTCTTTTAGAAGATGCCAGAGGTTTACCTGCTTCTAATCCAAAACCACTAACAATATTGACAACTCCTGGAGGTAATAAATCTCCAATAAGTTCCATCATTACCATGATTGATGCTGGTGTTTGCTCAGCTGGTTTTAAAACCGAACAATTTCCTGCAGCAAGTGCTGGTGCTAATTTCCATGTTGCCATCAATAATGGAAAATTCCATGGAACTATTTGACCAACTACACCTAGCGGTTCATGAAAATTGTATGAGTATTGATTATTAGCTATTTCAGCAATAGATCCTTCTTCTGCTCTAATAACTCCAGCAAAATATCTCCAGTGATCAACGACCAATGGTAAGTCTGCTGCCATACATTCTCTGATAGGTTTTCCATTATCTAAACATTCAGCAACTGCTAATAAGTTTAGATTTTTTTCTAAAACGTCAGCGATCTTGTACAAGAGATTTGATCTTGTAGTGATGTCAGTTTTTCCCCATTCTGGGAAAGCTGCGTGAGCTGCATCTAATGCTGCCTCAACGTCTTGTTCATTTGATCGTGCTACTGAACAGATTTTCTCATTAGAAATCGGGCTAACATTATCAAAATATTTACCAGATTTAGGCTCTACAAATTTTCCATTAATGTAGTTTCCATACTTAGCTTTAAACGGAAATTTCACCTTTAAATGAGAAGTATCTAATACAGATGACACTTTCATTGCTTCTGCACTCATTTTTTTTCTCCTCTTTTTTTTGTTAGTTGTATTGATGTTATTGTTTTTTCTAGATTTATTTAAACGTTTCTTGGTCGCAGACACTTTTCGTCTAACCTTACTTTTCGTTTTTATTTTTTTTCTAGATGATTTGACCAACTTAATTTTTTTTTTGGCCTTTTTTTTTGCTATTTTTTTTCTCTTAATAGCCATTATCTTATTAAACTAGCAATCATGATCCGTGTCTATTTTTTATAATTTAAATTTCTACCTTGGATTGTGCGACTACTATATGTTGTGTCTATTAATCAGGTGATTAATATTTTTATTTGTGCAATTAAAGAATTCTAAATGGATATAAATTTTTTTACACAAACAAGAATTCTAGATGGTGGAATGGGTCAAGAACTTCTAGCGAGGGGAATGGAACCTCAAGGAAGTTTATGGAGCGCAAGTGCTTTATTAAATGAAAATTATCATGATCTTTTATTAAACGCTCATTTAGATTACATCAAAGCTGGTGCAGAAGTCATCGTTACAAATACATTTGCAACAAGAAGAGTTCGATTAAAAGAAAATAAAATAGATAATAAGTTTGAATATCTAAATAAAAAAGCTGGAGAGATTGCCAAAAAAACAAAGGATTTTTTTCCCAAAATTCTAGTTGCTGGAGGATTGCCTCCTCAAGACTCAACTTATAAAGTTGACGACAGATCCGAGGATGAAATAAAGACAGATTTTTTCAATCAAGCAAAAGTATTAAACCCTTATGTGGATTTTTTTTATTTTGATGTTTTAAGTAGTTTAAAAGAAATCAGGATTGCGATTGATAGTATAGAAGAGTTCAATAAACCTTATTTGATAGGAGCACATATTTCAGAAGGCATCAAAATGCCAAGTGGAGAGCTAATTTCAGAATTAAAAAATATTTTTGAAAAAGAGAAAACCCTTGGTGTTATTCTTTCATGTATTTCCCCTGAAAATTACGAATTAAATTTTAAAGAAATCAAAAGTTTAGGTGTTCCATTTGGTTTTAAGTTAAATGGATATTTAAAAACTGTACCATTAAACATAAACAATAAAAAAAATGACTATTTACAACCTAATAAGTTTTTAGGTAAAAGAGATGATTTATCTCCAGAAAAAATGTTTGAGTTCGTAAAAAAATTTAAGAATGGAGGTGCTACTATTTTAGGTGGGTGCTGTGAGACCAGTCCACAACATATCAGAGCTTTCGCATCACTTAAGTAATTTTTTTATAATCTGCTTTTCTTACAAAATAAATACCAATCGAAACAGCAATTAAAGAAACTAATACTTTTGTTGTAATTAATTCCTTTAAGAATATATAGCTTAAAATAGTGCCAAAAATAGGAATTAAATAAGATACTTGTGATTGAAAAATTAAGCCATTGTTTACTAAAATTCTAAATCTTAAAAGCCAAGCTATTCCAGTTGAAACAAGTCCTAAATAAACAACTGAAATAGTTGAATCTAATCTTGGTGATAAATTCCAGGGTTGTTCTATAAAACTGACAAGTGGTATCAAAATAATCGTTGCCCAAATTAATATAGAGCCAGTCACATTTTCATTTTTCTTTTTACTTATTTTTAAAGTTAAAACACCACCAATTACATAACAGGTAGAACCTAAGAGTATTAATAAAGCAGATATAAAGTTATTCTCATCAATCAATAAGTTATCTGAAAATAGATAAAGGATACCAGAAAAACCAATTAAAATTCCAAAGGTTTTAATAAAATTGAACTTCTCATTTTTTATATAAAAATGACCCAGAACAGTGGAGCTTAAGGGTGTGGTAGACATTAAAATTGCTGCTAGATTACTTTGAACAGATTTGATTCCATAAGCGATAAGAAAAAAAGGTGCAACTAGATTTATAAAACCTATTAAGGCAAACCAGTACCAATCTTTTGAAAATGCTTCTATCTTTATATCTTTACAGTAACAAAGTATTAAAACGGGTATTGCTCCAAAAAAAACTCTTAAAAAAGCAATTGTTACTGGTCCAAATGAATAAGTTGCAATTTTAATATTAAAAAAAGCAGAAGCCCAAATTAGTGCTAACAAAACTAGTAATAAATAATCTAATAATTTTGGCTGTGTCATTCTACTAATTCTTTGACTGATCCTTTGGTAATTTTACTCAAGTCCTCAAAGCTAATTTTAAATATACAGTTAGGATGACCAGCTGCAGCAAACAATTCCTTAAATCTATCTAAAGAAAGATCTATTAAAATTTCGATTTTGTTTAAATGACCAATCGGTGATACACCCCCTATTGTAAAACCTGTAACACTTTTAACATCATCTGCTGAAGCCATAGATACATCTTTTTTGTTTAAAATTTTTTTAATCTTATTAAGTGAAGCTTTTTTATCCCCAGCGACAAGACACAAAGTAAAGTTTTGCTCAGTTTTAAAAAGTAAACTTTTGACGATTGCACCAACCTCACAATTTAAAGATTTAGCAGCTTCAAGAGCAGTCCTTGCAGAACTTTTTAAAACAATTACCTCAGAATTTGTGTTAAATTTTTTTAATATTTTCTGAACTCTTTGTACTGGTTCTTTATCTATTAATGTCATTATTCAACTTATGAGTGTTAGTTTTTTTTTAGATTTAATTGTAAACTCATGTAAAAAGTGCATAGGTGATATTAAGTAAAAGAACATTATTTAACAGTCTTTATTTGATATCACAAGGTCCAGAATTATAAAGGAGATAACATGAGTGCAAACGATGTATTAAAAACTATCAAAGATAAAGATATAGAATACGTAGACTTAAGGTTTACCGATCCAAGAGGCAAATTGCAACATGTAACCATGGATGCAAAAATGGTCGATGATGAAATGTTAAACGAGGGAATTTTTTTTGATGGATCATCAATTGCAGGTTGGAAAGCAATTAACGAGTCTGACATGATCCTTAAACCAGATACATCAAGAGCAATAGTAGATCCATTTACATCTCATAATACGTTAAATCTTTTTTGCGATATTTTAGATGCAATCAAAAAAGATCCTTATGAAAGAGATCCTAGAGGTACAGCAAAAAAAGCTGAGGCTTACTTAAAAAGTTCAGGGATAGGAGATAAAGCATTTTTTGGTCCTGAGGCAGAATTTTTTGTATTCGATGATGTAAGATTTAAAAATGATATGAACGAAACTGGGTTTAAAATTGATAGTAAGGAAGGTCCTTACAATACTGGTAAAGAATATGAAAATGGAAATTTAGGTCATAGACCAGGTATTAAAGGTGGTTATTTTCCAGTTCCACCAGTTGATAGTGAGCAGGACATGAGAAGTGAATATTTAAAAGCCATGAAAGAAATGGGTATCAAGGTAGAGAAGCACCACCATGAAGTTGCACCAAGTCAGCACGAGCTTGGAATGTACTTTGGAACTCTTGTGGATCAAGCTGACAACTTACAACTTTATAAATACGCAGTTCACATGGTTTCTAACTCATTTGGTAAGACAGCTACATTTATGCCAAAGCCTGTTAAAGGTGACAATGGTTCAGGTATGCACGTTCACCAATCGATTTGGAAAGGCGATACTGCATTATTTTCAGGCGATAAATACGCAGGTTTATCAGATACAGCTTTAAACTACATAGGCGGAATTTTAAAACATGCTAAAGCAATAAACGCTTTTTCAAACGCTACAACAAATAGCTACAAAAGATTAATCCCAGGTTTTGAAGCTCCAGTATTATTAGCTTATTCAGCAAGAAACAGATCAGCATCTTGTAGGATTCCTATTACATTGAGTAAAAAAGCTGCTAGATGTGAAATTAGATTTGGTGATGCAGCTGGTAATCCTTATTTAACTTTTGCTGCAATGTTAATGGCTGGTTTAGATGGGATTAAAAATAAAATTGATCCAGGTAAATCATTTGATAAAGACCTTTATGCGTTGTCTGAAGACGAGGTTAAAAAAATACCTACTGTTTGTGGATCTCTAAGAGAAGCAATGGAAAGTCTTGATAAAGATAGAGATTTCTTAAAGCAAGGTAATGTATTTACTGACGACCAAATTGATGCATACATATCTTTAAAATATGAGGAAATTCATAATTTTGAGCATACGCCGCATCCAATTGAATTTGAAATGTATTATAGCTGTTAAATTTTAAAAGATTCTCCACAGCCACATCTTTCCGTTTCATTAGGATTATTAAAAACAAAGGTAGAAGAAAAATCTTCTTTTTTATAATCCATCTCTGTCCCTAGAAGATACATAACTGCAGCTGCATCAATGTAAACTTTTACTCCTTTGTCCTCAATCAACTCATCATTAGGGTTGATTTCTTTTGAGTATTCCATCACGTATGACATACCTGCACAGCCACCTGACTTTACAGAAACTCTGACACCAATCGCATTTTTTTCAGCATTAGACAATATTTCTTTTATTCTTAAGGCAGCATTATCACTTAACTTAATTATTTGACTCATTATAAATTTAACTCCAATTTGGCAGCATCTGACATCATATCTTTTGTCCATGGCGGATCCCAAACTAATTGAAGATCTACATTGTCTATTCCCTCCACTTGCATGGCACCTTCTTTTACTTCTTTAGGCAAACTTTCAGCTACAGGACAATTTGGTGAAGTTAGTGTCATCTTAATTTCGGCCTTTCGACCCTCTACTTGAATATCATAGATTAAACCAAGTTCATATATATTCACTGGTAATTCTGGATCGTAAATTTTCCTAATTTCCTCAATTATTTTATTTTTAACTTCCATAATTAATTTTCTGTGGTTATTTCTTTCCCATCATTTTCCATCGCAGATACCAAAGTATGCCAAGATAAGGTAGCACATTTAACTCTCATTGGATATTGTTTCACACCTGATAAACACATTAATTTTGTTTTATCGTCCTCTTTTAAGATATTATTTTTAAGCTCAGGATTTTCTTTAATCATTCCTAAAAAGTCTTCAATTATCTCCTTGGCTTCATTGTCACTTTTTCCTTTTATCAAATCAGTCATTATAGAGGCTGATGCCATTGATATTGCACATCCACTTCCCTCGAACGATATATCCTCCACTTTTCTTTGATCATTTAATTTTAAATACACATGCACATTGTCTCCACATAAAGGATTATTACCTTTTGCATCTTTATTAAAATTTTCTGTTTTTCCTAAATTTCTAGGATTCTTTCCATGTTCTAAAATTATTTCTTGATATAATTCTTTTAAGTTCATTTTAAATTAAAAATTTTTTTACAATTATTAATACCTTCATTTAATTTATCTAAATCATCTTTTGTATTATAAACTCCTAATGATGCACGTGCACTTGCAGGAATACCTAATTTGTCATGAAGTATTTGACAACAGTGATGACCAGCTCTTATAGCAACTCCAGTTTCATCTAGAATAGTAGCAATATCATGTGGATGAACTCCTTCTAAAGTAAAAGATAACACTCCACCTCGCTCTTTAGGATTTCCAATTAGTTTCACAGAATTATTCTTTTTTAAAATTTCTTGGCCGTATTCTATTAATTCCTTTTCATGCTTAATTATATTTTCGATCCCTATACTTTCTAAAAATTTAATTGATTGATCAAATGCAATTACTTGGGCTGTAGCCATTGTTCCAGCTTCATATTTATTTGGAAGTTCGCCATAAGAAATTCTATCTTTTTTTACTTCATTTATCATTCCTCCACCTCCTTGGTATGGTGGGAGTTGCTCTAACCATTTCTTTTTTCCATATAAAACTCCAAGTCCTGTTGGGCCATACATTTTATGACATGATATTGCATAAAAATCACAATCTAGGTCTTGCATGTCTAATTTTAAATGTGGTCCGCCCTGACACCCATCTACTACAACTACAATACCTTTCGAATGTGCTAATTGAGTTATCTCTTTAATTGGTAAAACTGCACCAGTAACATTAGATAAATGAGTTATAGCTATTACTTTGGTTTTCTCCGTAATTTCCTTCTCTATATTTTCAATAGGGATATCTCCATCTTCATTTATTTCTGCAAACTTTATTTTAATATTTTTTGATTTTCTTAAAAAATGCCATGGAACATAATTCGAATGATGCTCTAATTCTGTAATTAAAATTTCATCGTTCGGTTCCAATATTGCTTGACCCAGAGTATTAGCGACTAAATTCAAGGCCTCTGTGGCACCTTTGGTAAATACGATTTCATTTTTATCTTTTGCATTTATATATTTTTGAACAGAAGTCCTTGTATTTTCATACAAATTTGTAGCTGCCACAGCCAAATAATGAATACTTCTCCCCACATTTGAAAATTGTTTAGAGTAAAAATCATTAATTCTATCTAGAACTACCTTGGGTTTTTGAGATGAATTAGCACTATCCAAATAAACTAAATCATTGTTTTGAATTTTTTCATCAAAAATTGGAAATTCTTTTTTAACGTTATTTATATTCATTTTTTTAATCCGATAATATTTTTTATTAATTTTTTTATTTCAAGGTCAGTGATTTTTTCAACAACATCCAATAAGAATCCGTTAATTAGTAGTTCTTTTGACTGTTGATAATTTAAACCACGAGACATTAAATAAAAAATTGAATTTTCATCTAAGCTGCCGGATGCTGATCCATGAGAACATTTTACATCATCCGCATAAATTTCTAATTCTGGTTTTGCATTAAATTCAGATGTTTCATCTAATAATATTGCTTTGCTTAATTGATACCCATCAGTTTTTTGAGCTTTTGAATTTACAAATATTCTTCCTTGATATGCAGATTTTGAATATTTTCCTAGAACACTTTTAATGAGTTGATAACTTTTAGTATTCTCAACCAAATGGTTTATTACAGTTCTTATTTCATGTTGTTGATTTTCCTTTAATGAAAATACTCCGTTAATAAAAGCAGAGGAATATTCACCGTTTAGATTACAATTAATTTCATTTTTAAAATAGTCTGAACCAGCAGATAATATAAATGTTTCTGAAACACTATTGTTACCCTGTTCAATATTATTAAAAGAGTATTTTAAATTGTCATTTCTAAATTTATCAATTTTATAATTTTTAAGAATTGAATCATTTTCTAAAATAAAATTGTAAAAAATATTAATAAAATTTTTAGCTTTGTTATCAGTAAAAAAGTCAATGAGCCTTAAGCAGCTATTTTCACCTAATTCAAAATCTAATCTCAAATTTATATTTGTTGACTTTATTTTATCGTTTGTTGAGTGATAAATTATTAAAGGTTTCTTTAAATAATAATTCTTTTTAACTAAAATTTTAAAAACTTTATGAGTGAATGCGTTATTTAAGTTAATTAATGAGTTTTCGTAATTAAAAGATATATCTTTTTTAGTTTCGTCACTTATCTCAATTTTATTTTGATCTTCATAATTAAAGTCAATTTTTTCTATTTTTCCATTAACAAAAATAATTTTATTATGTTCTAAACCATCAACAAAGGTAGATGTATCAATTTTATTAGGCTGTGAGTAATCATTAAAAAAACTTAAATCGCTTATGTTTTTTTTAATGATTTGACTAATATCTAAAAACTTCCAATCCTCTTGTTTTCTGTTTGGAAAACCACTTTTAATGAATTTGTTCAAAAAATTTTTTTTTATTTGAATTTCTTCCTCAGAAATTTTAGAGGTTTTTGTTATTTTATCAAAATCTGATTGTACTTGTTCACTCATTTAATTAAAATTTTCGTATCCTTTTTTTTCTAATTCCATTGCTAATTCTGGACCACCAGATCTAATTATTTTTCCATTCATTAAAACATGAACAAAATCTGGTTTGATATAATCTAATAATCTTTGATAATGAGTTATTATTAAAAAAGAATTATCTTTATTTCTTAAAGTATTAACTCCATCTGCAACTATTTTTAGCGCATCTATGTCTAGGCCTGAATCTGTCTCATCTAAAATGGATAATTTTGGAGCTAACATAGACATCTGTAAAATTTCATTTTTCTTTTTTTCTCCACCTGAAAACCCAACATTTAATTGTCTATTTAATTTTTCTTCATCAAATTTTAGTTCTTTAGCTTTTTCTTTTACAAGTTTTAAAAATTCAATGGCATCTAGCTCTTTTTCACCTCGTGCTTTTCTAATTGCATTTAAAGATGTTTTTAAAAAAATATTTGTATTCACACCTGGAATTTCTAATGGATATTGGAAGGCTAAAAATATTCCTTTGTGAGCTCTCTCTTCTGTCTCAAGATCAAATAAATCTTTATTTTCAAATAAGATTTCACCTGATACCTCATAACCTTTTTTCCCTGATAGAATGTTAGATAATGTACTTTTTCCTGATCCGTTTGGACCCATAATTGCGTGAACTTCACCAGGATTTATATTCAATGAAAAACCCTTTAATATCGATTTATTTTCAACATTCGCATTTAGATTACTTATTTTAAGCATTAACCAACGCTCCCTTCTAAGCTTATACCTACAAGTTTCTGAGCTTCGACCGCAAACTCCATTGGTAATTGTTGTAATACTTCCTTACAAAAACCATTAACAATTAATCCTACGGCTTCTTCAGGGTTGAGTCCTCTTTGTTGACAATAATGCAATTGTTCTTCACTAATTTTTGATGTCGTAGCTTCGTGTGCAATATTTGAGTCAAAATTTTTATTTTTAATATAAGGTACTGTGTGCGCACCGCATTTATTACCCATTAATAAAGAGTCACATTGTGTGTAGTTACTAGAATTTTTTGCTTTTGAATTAATATCTACTAAACCTCTGTAAGTCATATCAGAAAATCCAGCACTTATACCTTTTGAAATAATTTTACTTTTAGTATTTTTTCCTAAATGAATCATCTTTGTTCCAGTATCTGCTTTTTGATGATTGTTAGTAATTGCTATAGAATAAAATTCACCAATTGAGTTGTCACCTTTTAATATACAGCTTGGATATTTCCAAGTTATAGCTGAACCTGTTTCAACTTGTGTCCAAGAAATCTTAGAATTTTTTCCTTTACATAATCCTCTTTTAGTTACAAAATTATAAATTCCTCCTTTGCCATTCTCATCACCGGGATACCAATTTTGTACAGTAGAATATTTTATCTCTGCATCGTCCAAAGCAATTAATTCAACATTCGCTGCGTGCAATTGATTTTCATCTCTCATTGGAGCAGTGCATCCTTCGAGGTAACTCACATAACTCCCTTTATCAGCAATAATTAATGTTCTTTCAAACTGTCCTGTCTCTGATGCATTAATTCTGAAATAAGTAGATAGTTCCATAGGGCACTTAACATCTTCAGGAATATAAACAAATGATCCATCTGTAAAAACAGCTGAATTTAGTGTAGCAAAGAAATGGTCAGTAACTGGTATTACTGTACCTAAATATTTTTTTACAAGATCAGGATGTTTTTGAATTGCTTCTGACATTGAACAAAAAATTATTCCATGTTTAGTCAACTCACCTTTAAAAGTAGTTGCTACTGAAACTGAGTCAAATACAGCATCGACAGCAATTCCATTTAGTCTTGCTTGTTCTTGTAATGGAATTCCAAGTTTTTTATATGTCTCTAAAAGTTTAGGGTCAAGTTCGTCTAAGCTTTTTGGTTTATCACTCATGCTTTTTGGTGCCGAGTAATAATATAAATCTTGATAGTCAATCTTAGGATATTTTGGTTTTTGCCAATTAGGTTCTTTTAAAAGTTTTAATCTCTCATAAGCCTTTAATCTAAAATCTAACATCCATTTTGGTTCTTTTTTAATATTAGAAATAAACTTGATCACATCTTCGTTTAAGCCTTTTGGAGCTTTAACATTTTCAATATCAGTAGTGAAACCGTATTTATAATCTTTTAATTTTTCTATATCTTTTTCTCTAGTATCCATTTTTAAATTCTTCTCTCCGTGTTATCTTTGATAAGATCCTCTAAACTCTTTTTTTCAAAAAAATCGTTAATATGGTTTTCAAGCTCATCCCATAAATTATGGGTTAAACATTTTGTAGATTTACCGTTGCAGCCTTTTTTGGACTCTTTTTTACATTGGACTGTTTTAACTTTTTCATCAACAGCATCAAAAATATTTGTAAGCTTGATCTCTTTAGCTTTTTTATTCAAAACATAGCCACCTTGATTTCCTCTAACACTTTGAACAATCTCTTTTTTTCTAAGTTTAGAAAAAATTTGCTCTAAGTAATCAAGCGAAATACCTTGTCTAAGCGAGATGTCTCTTAAAGATACTGGGTTAATATTGTTAAATCTTGCCAAATCGACTAAAGCCATCACCGCATATCTGCCTTTAGATGTTAATTTCATAAAACCTTTATTTTACAAGGGTATATATAAACCCGACTAAAATAGTCAAGTATCTAACAAAAAAAAACACTAACATTTTGTCACGCACATGTGATAAACGTAACTTTTTTTTTGAGAATAATTATCAATATCAATTATGGATAACAAAATTTTAGAAATATTTATTCCTGGTCCTGCTGGAAGGCTTGAGGCAAAATATTTTAAAAGTAAAAAAAGTACTTCACCGATTGCCTTAGTGTTACAACCTCATCCTCAATATGGTGGAACGATGAATAATAAAGTAGTCGTTGAAACATTCCATGTTTTTATGGAAAATGACTTTTCTGTTTGTAGAGTTAACTTTAGAGGAGTAGGTAAAAGTGATGGAGAATTTGACAATGGACAAGGTGAATTAGCTGACGCAGCAGCAGCTTTAGATTGGTTAGAAAGAGAAAATTTTGACAACTCTCAATGTTGGGTCTCAGGATTCTCTTTTGGTTCTTTAATTGCAATGCAATTGTTAATGAGAAGACCCGAGATAAATAGGTTTGTTGCAATTTCACCTCAGCCAAATGTTTATGATTTTTCTTTTTTATCACCTTGTCCATCATCTGGCTTAATGGTTTATGGAAAAAAAGATGAGCTAGTACCTTTAGAATTTATTAAAGACTTAGACAACAAACTTAGGGCACAAAAAGGGATAAAAGTAGAATTTGAAACTATAGCTGAAGCAAATCACTTTTTTACAAAAAATGAGTCTGAATTAAATAAATGTTTAAATAACTATATTAAAAAAGAAACCGCACTTTATTAAAAATTTTGTATAATATCACCACCTGAAATAGCTTTTTTACATCTTGTAGTATTTGGAAATGAAATTGGTAATTTTAAATATGATCTTATAGCTAGATAAGCAAAAGCTTGGGACTCAATAAAATTCCCATCAAAATTATATTCATCGATATCTTTTATAAATATATTTTTATTTCCTAAATAATTTACAATCGATTGCATTAAAAATTTATTTTTTCTTCCTCCTCCACAAAATATATATTGGTGTGGATTTAAATTGTTTTTTTTATTAATTTTTGTAAGACCATCAGCAATTAAATATGCAGTAAATTTTGAAATAGTCGCACATCCATCTTCAAAAGATAGACCTTTTACAAATGATATATCAAAATCTTTAACATCTAATGAGGTTTCATAAGATTTAATCTCAAAGTTGTCTATCGCTTGATTTAAAATTAGATCATCTGCGTTTCCAGCATTTGCATAATTTCCATTTTTATCAAATTTAGCTTTTATATTATTTCTTACCCACTCATTTATTAAACAATTTCCTGGGCCCACATCATAAGCAAAAAAGTTTATTGATTTATTAGGACCTTTATTGATTTGCGTAATATTAGTAATACCTCCAATATTGATTATACTAATTGGGAATTTAAGCTTATATCTTTTTTGAATTATTTTTGAAATTAAACTATGAAATATTGGTGTAAGTGGAGCACCTTGACCTCCGTGATTTAAATCATTTTGTCTAAAATTATTAATTACAATTTTTGTAAATAAACTGGATAATAACTTTCCATCTCCTAACTGCTTTGAAGTTTGAATTTTTGGATTATGAAATAAAGTTTGACCGTGGAAACCTATTAAATCAACGTCCTCATTAATATCCTTAATTACCTGATTTATTAGGTGACTGTTGAATAGTGTAAATTTTTTTTCTACATCATTAATTTCTTTCGAATGAGTTTTTAAGTCTTTAAAATTGTGGATTTTTTCTCGTAAACCAATTAATTGGTTGTAAAGTCCATCGTCAAACTCTTTATAAATATCATAAATACTTGAAAATTGATCATTACCATCTGATTTTATAACAGATAAATCCACTCCATCCATCGAAGTACCGCTCATCAAACCAATAGATGTAAACATCTTTTTTTTCATTATCATTTTTTTTTAATAAAATTTGTATATTGTAGAATTATACGCTTATGAATAAATTTTTAAAAGAATTTAAAGATAGAGGTTGTTTTTATCAATGTACTGATGAGAATAAATTATCATCTTTATTAGATAAAAAAAAAATTAAAGCCTATATTGGTTTTGATTGTACAGCTGAAAGTTTGCATGTTGGAAGCCTTTTGCAAATTATGTGTTTACGAATGCTTCAAAAACATGGGCACCAACCGATAGTATTATTGGGTGGAGGGACTACAAGAATTGGTGATCCCTCTGGAAAAGATAAAACCCGGAAAATTTTAAGTGAAAACGAAATTGAGAAAAATTCTAAAAATATAGAAAAAATTTTAAAAAAATTTCTGAACACCAATGATAAAAATACAAAACCAGTATTTGTAAATAATTTTGAGTGGCTAAAAAGTTTAAATTATATTTCTTTTTTGAGAGATATTGGAAAACATTTTACAATAAATAAGATGTTAACTTTTGAAAGTGTTAAAACAAGATTGGATAGAGAACAATCCCTAAGTTATATGGAATTTAACTATATGATTTTGCAAGCTTATGATTTTTTAGAATTAAATAAAAAAGAAAACTGTGAGTTACAGATAGGCGGATCTGATCAATGGGGTAATATAGTTAATGGTGTAGATTTAATAAAAAGACATTCTAAAAAACAAACTTATGGCTTAACTACTCCTTTAATAACATTGGTGACCGGTGCTAAAATGGGAAAAACTGAAAATGGGGCCATATGGTTAGATAAAAAATTTTTGTCACCATATGATTATTGGCAATTTTGGAGAAATATAGATGACAGAGATGTATCAAAATTCATGAAATTTTTCACAGATTTAAGTCTTGATGAAATAGAAAAAATTAAAGAGAAAGATATTAACGAGCAAAAAATTGTTTTAGCAAATCAAACCACTTCTATGCTACATGGTAAAGAAGAGGCAATGAAAAGTGAGGAAACTGCAAAGAAAACTTTTTCTGAAAATTCTATGGGTTCTGCATTACCTTTTGTTTCAATTAAAAAGAACCAACTAAATGATAAGTTAACTATTATTGATTTAATAATCCTTTCTAAGTTGGAAAAATCTAAAAGTGAGATAAGAAGACTGATAAAAGGAAGTGGTGTTAGAATCAATAATCAAGTTATCGATGATGAAAAGCTATTAGTCAGTGAGCAGTTATTTAAAAATAATACAATCAAAATATCCCTAGGTAAAAAAAGACATATTAAAGTTGAAATAAATTAATTTTTTTTTATTTTTTCAAGAGTTCTTGTGATAAACCTTGGTGTAAGAGTTTTAACAGGATTTACAGTTGTTTTTAATTTTTGTGGTGGACCTTTAATCTTAAAACTTACACCAAAAACCCCTTCTCCAACTTTCTTTCCTACTAAAATTTCTCCAATGAGAGGAATTGATGATATAGTTCTATTGATTGTTGTTGCTGGTACCATTGTTCCTCTAAGACTAACCAAATCATCGCTTTCAATGTACCCTTCCATTAACAAAGAAATAGCAGGACCAATAGCGTATAATTCCTCTATTTGCATCGACTCGTTCTTATTTGAAAACTTCATCTCAAAATCTGTAAATCTTATTCCCTCACCAGTTAGCAAGTCAGCGATACCCTGAAGAGATGCTAATGTTAATAATTTTGCTAAAGCTGGTACCTCCTGCACTTTAAAATTATCTATTATTAATTTCGAATTAGATACATTGCTTTGTTTAATAGAATGAAAATCTAAACTACCCTCCTCAAAACCTTTTATAAATTTATATCTGTTAATAAAAGGCTTAGCTACATCAGAATAAAGAGTTGTAATTTTCTCATTTGATGTAGATCTAATGGTGAAATTAATCCTCTGATTACGAGAAAAATCTCCCACTAAATTTGCATCAATTACCTCACTATCTTTAAATGTTAAATATCCGTCTAAATCGTTTATTAAATGATCTTTATCAAGGAATGCTTCTTTTATCTTAATATCTAATTTAAAGTTTTTAGAAAAAATTTTTTTACCATCTGAACTTTTGTCAGCTTTCAATAAATCATTTATAATTTTAGTGGCATTAAAACTATTAGAAGCTAATAAATAATTTTTGCCTTTTTTTTGAATAGATAATTCGTTTTTTATTAAGTCGTTATCAAAATAACTTAAATTTATAGTGTTTATCGATTCAATCTTATTTTTCTTCGATAATAATAAATTTTTGACACCAAATTTATTATTTTTTTCTTTTATTGAAATATTCTTAAAATTAATTTCATTTAATAATAAATCTTTATCTCCAAGAATAATGATCTCTAATTTATTACGTTGATTTTTTTCATAATTTAAAAAATTAAGATAAAATGGATTTTTTTTGATTTCTAATAATGTATCAAATTTTAAGTTTTTTTTTGATTTCGAAAAATTATATTTAATATTATCTTTTTCATTTTGAAGAAGTATATTTCCATTACCATTAATATTTAGAAGATCTTTTTCATATTGAATTTGTATTTGGTGATTTGATAACTCAAGAGTGTCATTTATTTTTGGAAAAAACTCCTTTAAATTTAGTGAACTTGCCAATTTAGATTTCTTTAAATTTAATAAAGAATTTATCTTTAAACTATCTATCTTATATTTATTGTTAATT
Source organism: uncultured Pelagibacteraceae bacterium (assembly GCA_902524545.1). Lineage (GTDB taxonomy): Bacteria > Pseudomonadota > Alphaproteobacteria > Pelagibacterales > Pelagibacteraceae > Pelagibacter. The sequence goes on along the minus strand of CABZDW010000001.1, from coordinate 13,542 downwards.
TTAAATGAAAAAGTATTTTCTAAATCAAACTTAGCTGATTTAATTTTTAAATTAGAAAATTCTTTATTTAATAACAGTCTAATTTTTTTATCATCTAAAATAATATTTTTATTTTTGCTTTTTCCTGAGATTAAAAATTCATTTTTTTCTTTTAATAAATTCAATTCTGGAAATAACAAATCATTACTTTCATACGACAGTTTTATATCTTTAAACTCAAATTTATTATTTTGAATATTAAAGATAAAATTTATTTTTGATAAATCTATTTTCTTATAAGATCTTAGTTCACCATCTTTTACAAATCCTTTTATTGTAAAATCATTTTCAATGTTTCCCTTTTGATCAAATTTAAGACCTATTTCTGCTATCAAATATCCTTTTTTTACAAACTTTTCTAATATGTAAATTTGAGGGTTGTCTTCAATTGATCTTATAAATGCAATTAAATTTTTTATTTCTATAGTCCTCGTAGTGATATCTAGTTGAGACAATGAAAATCTTTTATTTATAAATTTCTTTATATCAATATTAGATTTTATACTTTCGAGTTTAATTAATTTGTTTTTATTCTTAAGGTTTGCGCCGATCGTTTTTAACACTAATTTTAATTTAAATGGATCTAAAATAATGTTTATCTCATTTAAATCTAATTCTAATTGATTATTTATTTTTTTAACTTCTTTAGATATTTGATTGTTAAAAACATCTGTTTTTATACCAACTGTACTTAAATAAGCTACCAAAACAAAGATTAATAATAATGTGAATATTGAAAATCTATAAATTATTTTTTTCATTTAATTTGATATAAAGATTTCTCTAAAAAAGCGTCAATGTCACCATTTAAAACTTTATCCGGACTTGTGCTTTCGAAGTTTGTTCTGTTATCTTTAACTAACCTATAAGGTTGAAGCACATAAGATCTGATTTGATGACCCCATCCTATCTCTGATTTTAACGCCTCATTATTTTGATTTTTCTCATCTTTTTTTTTCATTTCAAAATCATAAAGTCTTGCTCTCAACATATTCATACAAGTTTCTTTATTTTTATGTTGTGATCTCTCGTTTTGACATTGTACAACTATTTTCGATGGGATATGTGTTATTCTTACTGCACTATCAGTTGTGTTTACATGTTGCCCGCCTGCACCGCTAGAACGATAAGTATCAATCCTTAAATCCTTATCTAATACTTCAATGTTTAAATTTTCATCTACAACTGGATAAACCCAAATACTTGCAAAACTAGTATGTCTTCTTGCTCCAGAGTCAAAAGGAGATATTCTTACGAGGCGATGAATTCCTGACTCTTTTTTAAGCCATCCAAATACATAATCCCCATCTATTTTAATAGTTGAGGATTTTATTCCTGCTTCCTCACCTTTGTGTTCACTTATTAAATTACATTTATAATCCTTATCATCCGACCATTTCATATACATTCTTCTCAACATACTGGCCCAATCTTGACTTTCTGTGCCGCCTGCACCAGCATGAATTTCTACATAGCAACTAAATGAGTCTACCTCATTCGATAAAAAACATCGTACCTCATTTTTCTTAACTTTTGATTTTAATTCTCTAATACTTTCCATAATTTCTTTTTTCACATTAAGATTATTTTCATCTGTAGCCAGAGAGTAAAGGTCATCTAAATCTTTAAGTTGATTATTTGAGTCTGTGTATGAATTGATTAAATCTTCAAAAAGTTTTTTTTCTTTAATTGTTTTTTGGGAGACTGCTTTATCTTGCCAAAAATTGGCATCAAGCATTTCTTTATCTATATTTTCAAGTTTTGAATAAATCTTATTTTTTTCAAAGATACTCCTTAACTCTTTGATTAATTTTTTCAATTTCTTTTTTAAGATCTAAATATTTATCTTCCATTAATAAAACTTTAATATATTATTTGTATCTAATCTATTATTATCTGAATACAATACTTTTCCATTTAAAACATTTTCACTTTTATAAGCCTCAATAATCGTATTTTTTGAATTAAATTTAGCCTTTTCTCCGGTCAGCGGATCAACAACCATTAATGTCATTTTTTCAGGTACCTTAAAAGGTCTCGCATCAGATTTTTTGACTGACTTTTCAATAAATTCTCTAAAGATCGGCAACGCAGCTTTTGATCCGGTTTCAAATTTACCTAATGGTTTAGGATTATCCATTCCAACATAAACTCCAATAACTAAATTTGAAGTAAAGCCAATAAACCATGCATCTGTGTTTTCATTAGTAGTTCCAGTTTTTCCAGCTAGGTTTAGTTGTAAATCTCTTAATTTTTTACCAGTTCCTCTTTTAATAACACCTTCTAAGATTGTAGTTACCTGATATGCAGTCTGCTTCGACATAACTTGATCATAGTTATCCTCTACTTTAGGGTAATCTTTACCAGTAAATGAAATTTTATCACAATTCGTGCACTTTCTATTTTCATTATTAATTATTGTATTTCCTTCACTGTCTTGGATTCTATCTATTATAATAGGACTAATCAATTTTCCACCATTTACAAATGATGAATACGCTGAAGTTAAATTTAAAAGAGTTGTTTCAGCTGAACCTAGAGAAATTGAAAGCAACTCTTCAGGGTCATCATAAATTTTTAAAGCTTTAGAAAATCTAGTCACTTTATCAACGCCTAAGTTTTGAGCAATTCTTACAGTCATTAGATTTCTTGATTTTTCAAGTCCTACTCTAAGTGTAGAAGGTCCATAAAACTTTTTACCATAGTTTTCAGGTTTCCATTTTTTTAAATCAACCCCTTGATCTAAAACTAAAGGTGCGTCAAGCACTAAAGATGAGGGAGTATATTTATTTTCTAGTGCTAACGCGTATACAAAAGGTTTAAAAGCTGAACCAGGTTGTCTTAATGCTTGAGTAGCTCTATTAAATTCACTTGATTTGAAACTAAACCCACCACTCAGAGCTAAAACACGTCCTGTGTAAGGATCCATTACAACGATACCACCATTTATTTTTGGAAGTTGTTTTAGACTATAGAAATTATCTTTAACCTTTTTAACATAGATTAAATCACCAACTGTAAATAAATCTTCAAACTCCTTTTTAGTCCACGAGATTTCATTATAATTTATAAAGCCATTTGATTTGTTAATAGTTTCAATTTTTGTGCGAAATTGACCTAATTCTTTAACGATCGCTATTTCCCAGTTGATAGAATTTTCTAGTTTATATTTTTTATTTACGTTTTTGTGCCAGTTATTAACATTTTTAATATTTGTAATAGGTCCACGCCACCCTTTTCTTTGGTCATATGCAATTAAACCATTTCTCAAAGACTCGGTTGCAATTTTTTGCAGTTTTAAGTTGATTGGCGTATTTATATTATATCCTTGTTTGTAAACTTTCTCATAAGTAAGTTTATCTATTATATTTTTTCTGACATCTTCGATATAGTACTGAGCATCTTCTAAATAGATTTTTTTCTTTTTCTTTAATTTTATATTTTGATTTTTATACTCTTTATATTTTTCTAAACTTAAAAAGTCATTTTGACTCAAATTTTTTAAAACTAAATCTCTTCTAAATTTTGCTAGATCAATATTGTTATAAGGATTATATTTACTGGGTGCTTTTGGTAAAGCAGCTAACAATGCTGCTTCAGCATAATCTAATTCTTTAATTGACTTGTCAAAATATTCTAAACTTGCAGCAGCAACACCATATGCTCCGCTACCCAGATATATTTGATTAAGATATAATTCTAATATTCTCTCTTTATTTAAAGCTCTTTCTATTCTAAAAGCTAGAATTGCCTCTTTAATTTTTCGATTAATACTTACTTCATTAGTTAATAGAAAATTTTTTGCAACCTGCTGGGTGATAGTGGATGCTCCTTCTAGTCTTTTTGAAGTCATGATATTTTTTATATTATTTAATATCGCTCGTAAAACACCCTTTGCATCAACACCAGGGTGGGTAAAAAAGTTTTTATCCTCTGCTGATAAAAAAGCATTAATTACATTTAATGGAATAGCACTATAAGGAACAAAAATCCTTTTCTCTTTTGAAAAATCAGCAACCAAATCTCCATTTCCTGAATACATTTTACTAGATACAGGAGGCTTATAATTTTTAAGAAATTTATAATCAGGGATATTGTTAGAAAAGGTCCATAAAATAACAAAAATTATAATAATCGTTGATAAGAAAATGCTTAAAAATATAACTAAAATATTTTTGAACAACTTTGTCATTTTGATTTAATTATATACAGGAATTTGGTAAAGATAAGGCATTATTAATAAACAAAATTTTTAAAAATTTGTACTAAATGAAACATTTAAGCTTAAAATTATGGAAAAAAATTTATACATTGATGCTTCGCATCCTAATGAAACTAGAGTTGTTCTTAAGTCAAAAGATAATATTGAAGATTATGAATATGAAGGTTCAAAAAGTAACCTTATAAAAAACAATATTTATCTAGGTAAAGTAAGTAGAATTGAACCATCCTTGCAAGCGGCCTTCATTGATTTTGGAAGAGAGCGTCATGGTTTCTTATCTTTCAATGATATTCAATCAGATTACTATCAAATACCACAAAGTGACCTTGAAAAAATTAAACAAGAGGAAAAAAAATTAAGAGAAGAGTTATCAAAAAAGGTTGAAGAAAAAGAGGAAGAAAATTTAGCCAAGGGTAAACTAGAAGTTGATGATCCTATAGAAATAAAAAAGAGAGAAAATGAGGAAAAAGAAAGAGATTCAGATGATAAAGAGAAAAAAATCGAAAGTAAAAATAAATTTAAAAGATATAAAATTCAAGAGGTAATTAAACCAAACCAGGTCATACTTGTTCAAGTTATCAAAGACGAAAGAGGTCAAAAAGGTGCTGCACTTAGCACCTTCATCTCTGTTGCGGGTAAATACATTGTTCTAATGCCAAATACACCTAAAGGAGGTGGTATATCCAGAAAAATTTTCAATCCAGCAGAGAGAAAAAAAATAAGATCAATTTTGAATGAGATTGAAATACCCAAAGAGATGGGATTGATTGTAAGAACTGCGGGTAGCAACAAAACTAAAAATGAAATTAGTCACGATTTAGAAACTTTAATCAAATCTTGGAACCAAATTAAAGACAATGCAATTAATGCGATTGCACCTTCACTAATTCATCAAGAAAGTGAGATAATAAATAGGACTTTAAGAGACATGTACGATGAAAATACAAAAAGTATCTTAATAGAGGGAAACGAGGGTTATAAAAAGGCACAAAATTTTATGAAGATGCTAATGCCTTCACAAGTAAAAAAAATCAAAAAGTATAGGGGAAAGACTCCACTATTCTTTGAGGAGGGTATAGAACAAAAATTAAACCAAATATTTGATACTGAAATAAAACTAAATTCCGGAGGTTATTTAGTAATAAATCCAACAGAGGCTTTAGTTTCGATTGATATCAACTCAGGAAGTTCAATTAAACAAAAAAATGTTGAAAGTACAGCATTGGATACAAATTTAGAAGCAGCAGAAGAAATTGCGAGACAAATTAAAATTAGAGACCTGTCAGGACTAATTATTATCGACTTTATAGATATGTTAAGCTATGGAAACAGAAAAACAGTCGAAAGAAGACTTAAAGAAAAATGTAGATCTGATAGAGCAAGAATTCAAATTGGAAGAATAAGTAATTTTGGATTATTAGAGATGTCAAGGCAAAGACTCAGGGAAAGTGCTGTGAAATGGAAAGTTGCATTAACAGACGAATCGTTTGCTCAAAAGATATTAAAGTTAGTTGAATTGAAAGCAGTTTTAAATAAAGCTAAATTTGTAGAGTTAAAAGTATGTGATAAAATTTCAGAATTTTTAAAAAAAAACTTTATTGAAGACTTAAATTATTTTGAAAAGAAAAATAAAATGAAAATAGATATAATTTCTGACAACAGTTTGATTATCCCAGAGTATATAATTGATGTAAAAAATAAATCAAAAAAAACAATTGAACTAATAGAATACTTTGAAAAACTTAAAAATCTGGATGACTTAGCCAAAGATAAAAAAATAATAGATTTAAAAAAAAGAAAAAAAACTTATAGGAAAAGGAAGTTTTATAAAAAAATTAAATAATCCCTTTTTTTGGGGATGAAGCGCTTCCCATCACTTTTTTTTCAATTCTTCCAGATAAAAAAGATTGTCTTCCAGCAATTACAGCATTTTTAAATGCCTTTGCCATCTCAAATGGTTTTTTTGCTTTGGCGATTGCTGTATTCACTAGAACACCATCACAACCTAATTCCATTGCAATTGTTGCGTCTGATGCTTGTCCCAAACCAGCATCTATTATCAAAGGTAATTTTGTTTGATTTCTTATTATTTGAATATTGATTTTATTTAAAATACCTAAACCAGATCCAATTGGCGCTGCTAGTGGCATAATAGCTGCCGCTCCAACATCTTCTAGTCTTTTGGCCATTAAGGGGTCATCATTACAATAAACCATTACCTTAAAACCCTCTCTTGTTAAAATTTCTGTTGATCTAAGAGTTTCTATCATTTCCGGAAAAAGATTATTTTTGTCACCTAAAACCTCAAGCTTAACCAATTTCCATCCTCCTATTTCTCTTGCCAGTCTTAGTGTTCTTAATGCTTCAATTGAATTAAAACATCCAGCTGTATTAGGCAAATAAGTTATTTTTTTTGGGTCTAGATAATCCATCAATAAAGGTTTCTTTTTGTCAGTTATATTTACTCTTCTAACAGCAACAGTTACAATATCAGCGCCAGATATTTTTATTGCCCTAGCACATTCAGTCATACTTTTATATTTGCCAGTGCCAACAATTAATCTTGAATTAAATTTTTTTTTTGAGATTATAAAATTATCTTTTTTCAGAACTAACCACCTCCAATAAAGTGAACAATTTCAATTTTATCATTAATTTTTAAATCAATTTTATTAAGATTTTTTTTATCTACTATTTCTCTATTTAACTCAATGGCAACCTTTTTCAAAGGGACTTTTAGATTTTTGATTAAATCAGATAATTTAGTTTTATCGTCGATTTTAATTATTTTACCGTTTATTTTTATTTTTATTTTTTTTTTCATCGTATATAAATGTTAAATGAGCAATAAGATAATTATAATTAATGGCCCAAATCTTAATCTATTAGGTGAAAGAGAACAATCACAATATGGATCCACAACATTTGAAGAATTGAAAGAAATTTGTTTGAATAAGTCGCAAGAGCTAGGTTTGATAGCTGATTTTTCTCAATCGAATATTGAAGGTGAAATAGTTAGTTTGATACAAAACTCTCGGAAAAACTTTAATGGTATGATTATTAATGCTGCAGCTTTTACACATACTTCTGTGGCAATTAGAGATGCATTAAGTATTTTTAAAAAACCAATCATAGAATTACATATTTCAAATATATATAAACGTGAGGAATTTAGACATAAATCTTTGATAAGTGATGTAGTTACAGGAGGTATATTTGGGTTAGGTGCTGATGGTTATATTTTAGCCATAATTTCAATGCAAAAGCTCTTACAAAATGAAAATTAATAAGAAAATCATTAAAGAATTAAGCGACTACTTAGAAGAATTTAATCTTACTGAACTAGAATATACTGAAAAAGACACAAGGATAAAAGTTTCTAAAAATAACATATCAGTAAATAACCAAAATATTCCAAGTCAAAAAAATGATATAAGTAATTCAAATATTAATTTATCAGAGAAAATTAAAATAGGGGTAGAAGTTAAATCACCAATAATTGGGACAGCATACCATGCTCCTGAACCTGGTGCAAAAAAATTTGTTGAAGTTGGTAAAAAGATTAAAAAAGGTGATACGGTAATGATTGTGGAAGCAATGAAAACTATGAACCATGTGCCCTCTACGGCAGATGGAGTTGTAAAAGAAATTTGTGTTGAAGATGGCCAACCTGTTGAATTTGGACAAAATCTGCTAATTCTTGATTAATGTTTAAAAAAATTTTGATAGCTAATCGTGGAGAGATTGCGGTTAGAATAATAAGAGCCTGTAAAGAATGGGGAATCTCAACTGTAGCTGTTCATTCAGATGTAGATAAAGAGAGTATGCATGTAAGAATGGCAGATGAAAGTGTCTGTATAGGTTCTCACCAACCAGCAAATAGTTATTTAAATATCCCAGCTCTATTATCAGCAATTGAAATCACGAATTCTGAAGCTGTTCATCCTGGTTATGGTTTTCTATCAGAAAATGCTAATTTTGCGAGGGCGCTTGAAGATAATAATATTAGATTCATAGGTGCATCTTCAAAATTAATAGAGATGATGGGTGATAAGATACAAGCAAAAAAAATTGCTAATGATAATGGTTTACCTGTTATTGAGGGATCGGAGGGTGGAGTTAAAGATATTAAGGAAGCTAAAGAATTGTGTAAAAAAATTGGTTTTCCAGTTCTAATTAAAGCTTCTGGCGGTGGTGGTGGGAAAGGTATGAAAATTGTTTATAAAGAAAGTGAATTTGAGTCTTTATTTGCAACTGCAAAATCTGAAGCTCAAAAATATTTTGGTAATGATAAAGTTTATATAGAAAAATTTTTTCAAAATCCTAGACATATTGAGGTCCAAATTTTAGCTGGAAAAAATAGAGTTGTTCATCTTCATGAAAGAGATTGCTCTGTTCAAAGAAGACATCAAAAATTAATTGAGGAAACTCCTAGTCCAGTTTTAACTGATGAGATAAGAAAAGATCTTTTTGAAAAAACTGTAAATATGGTATCGAAAATTGGTTATATGGGTGCTGGGACTGTTGAATTCATTTATGAAAATGGAAAATTTTATTTCCTTGAAATGAATACAAGAGTTCAAGTTGAACATCCAGTCACTGAAATGGTAACAGGCATAGACATAATTAAGGAACAAATTTGGATAGCATTTTCAGGGGAAACTGCTTTAAACCAAAATGATATAAATCCAAGAGGCCATGCGATAGAATGTAGAATAAATGCCGAGGATGCTAGTAAAAATTTCCAACCATCACCTGGATTGATTGGCATGTGTCATCAGCCATCAGGCTTCAGAACTAGAGTTGATGGTGCAATATATCAAGGTTATAAAGTAACACCTTATTATGATAGCATGATTTGTAAATTAATTTGTCACGGTAGAAATAGGTCTGAGGCGATTCAAAGAATGAATAGATCTTTAGATGAGTTTGTAATAGAGGGAATTACAACAACAATTCCATTACATAAAAAATTACTCAACCATAAAAAATTTATTGATTCTGATTTCAATGTCAGTTGGTTAGATAAAGATAAAATACTTTAATAACAGCCAACAAGCCAAATATCATAAACTGGATGATCAAATGGTGCTATGGAAGGGCTTGATGAAAACATCCATCCATTAAAAACAAAAACATTATTTCTATCTTTTTTTGTCAAATCTCTCACTTGAATATACGCTTTAACTTCAGGATTATCATCAAATTTAGAGTCTGTACATTTTATACTTTTAATTGCTAAATCTTTATAAATAAACTCCTTGTCATTTACTAATTTTATCAACTCATTTTTAGAGCTAATCTTATCCAATATCTTTATATCAGTATTACTTCCATCAAGATTAATTTCAGCATTGATCTTAAATGTTATTAATATAGTAAATAAATATACAAATAAAAATAGGTTTAAATTATTTCCAACTTTTATATTTTTTTTCAGTTGCATCTTTATTGTTTTTATTTGGATAATAAGCTGAGTCGGTACCAGTCAAATTTGGCTGATGAGGTTTTTGCCAATCATGTTTTTCTAATTCATGAATATTTTCAATTTTATTTGGCATAAAATGAATCCATGAGTACCATTCAACAGGAATTTTTGATGCATCAATCTCATTCGCATAAATAACCCATCTTTTTCCTTTTTTATTTTGATAATATTTATTTCCATACTCATCTGATCCAATGAGTTTGCCAGATAAGATAGTTTTGATTCTAGTGCCGAATGTATCACGGTTCCACCAAGTGAAAATTTTTTTTAAAAAAGTCAACATACAAAATTTTATAATTTCAATTTAAAATTGTATAAAATAAATTAGACTAAAATATGTAAATGTATATAAGTAAAATGATTCAAATTTCAAATTTAAATTAAGGAATTTTAAAAATGGCAAAATATCTTGTAGAAACTTATTATACATGTACTTTTAAAGTAAATCATTATCTAGATGATATTAATGAAACAGAACTCAAGAAACTAGAAAAAAGAGATGATGGAAAATTTGAGGTTCTGGATGTAAAATTAGATAATAGAAAAACAAAAAGTCTTGATCCCAACAACAACAAAAATAGTCAAAATAAAAAAATTGATTTAGTTCAAACTCAAAATGAGAGCAAAACAACAAGTGTTGAGAAAATTGTTACTCAATCTTTTTCAAATTCAGAAAAATCTGGAAAAAGATTTAGCATGCCTGACAGAAGAAAAGGATATATTCAAAAAGCAACAATTGGTGACCATAAGGTTTATTTACATACAGGTGAATACGAGGATGGTAAGATTGGTGAAATCTTTATCGATACAAGCAAAGAGGGAGAGCTAGTAAAAGCATTAATGAATAATTTTGCAATAGCTGTATCGCTTGGTCTTCAATACGGAGTTCCACTGGATGAGTTTGTAAGCGCTTTTATAGGTACTAAGTTTGAACCTTCAGGTAAAGTAAATGGTAATGACAGAATTTTAAGTGCCTCTTCAATTCTTGATTATATATTTAGAGAACTCGCAATATCTTATCTTAACAGAGAGGATTTAGCACACACTCCCTCTATAGGCAATATAGACACTATATCACCAGATGAAAAAGGTTCCGATGAGCAAAATCAATTGCTGAAAATAGTAAAAGATATAACAAGTAAAGGATTTGTTAGAAATAATTACAAAAAAAACCTGGTGGATTTATCTGATGTTAAAATTAATCTGAAAGGTAAAAAATAATTATTTTTTATTGTTTATAGATAAGTTTAATTCCTTAAGTTGATTTTCAGTTACGCTAGAAGGTGCATTCATCATTAAATCTTGCGCATTTTGGTTCATCGGAAACATGGTAACCTCACGAATATTTTTTTCATTTGCAAGTAACATAATTATTCTATCAATACCGGGGGCAATTCCACCATGTGGAGGTGCACCATAACTCAGTGCATTTATCATGCCGCTGAATTTTTGATCAACATCAGATTTTGAATAACCTGCAATATCAAATAGTTTATACATAAGATCTGGAATATGATTTCTTATTGCACCTGATGACAACTCTATACCATTACAAACAATATCATATTGATATGCAAGAATTTCTAATGGTTTTTCAAAATCAATTTTGTTGATATCTCCTTGTGGCATTGAAAAAGGATTATGACTAAATTTAATTTTACCAGTTTGATTATCTACTTCATACATTGGATAATCTACAATCCAGCAGAATGCAAAAACATTCTCATCGATAAGATCTAAATCTTTACCAATTTTATCTCTAGCTAGTGAGGAAATCTTTTCAACTTCCTCTTGTTTGCCACAAGCAAGAAAAATGCTGTCCCCTACTTCGGCCTTAGTTTTTACCATTATTTCATTTAAAGAGTCTTTTGAGAAAAATTTACCTACTGGACCTTTTGCTGAAATTTCTTTTTCTTTTACAATAGTAAAGTAAGCAAGTCCTGAGGCACCTTGTTCTTTGGCCCATTTATCAATGCTGTCAAAAAAACTTCGAGGTTTATCTTTTGTATTTTTCGTAACAATGCATCTTACTTTAGATCCAGATTTAACTAGTTTTTTAAATATTTCAAATGAAACATCATCTCTTAAAAAAATTTCGGTGATATCATTTATAGTAAGTGGATTTCTCAGATCTGGTTTGTCTGTTCCATACTTCAACATTGATTCTTTAAAAGTAATTCTTGGAAATTGATCAGATAACAATTTCTTTTTTGAAAATTTTTTGAAAGTGATAACAAACAATTTTTCTACTACATTAAATACATCTTCTTGCTCAACAAAAGACATTTCTAAATCAAGTTGGTAGAACTCACCAGGACTTCTATCGGCTCTTGCATCTTCATCTCTAAAGCAAGGAGCAATCTGAAAATACCTATCAAAGCCAGAAACCATTACTAATTGTTTAAATTGTTGTGGCGCTTGTGGAAGCGCATAAAATTTTCCAGGATTTAGTCTACTTGGTACTAAAAAATCTCTTGCTCCCTCAGGACTTGAAGATGTTAAAATTGGTGTTTGAAATTCTAAAAATCCAAATTTAATCATCTCATTTCTAATAAATGAAATTACTTTTGATCTTAATATTATATTTTCGTGAATTTTTTTTCTTCTTAAATCTAAAAAACGATACTTAAGTCTAATTTCCTCTGCATACTCACGGTCAGTAAAAACTGGTAAAGGAAGTTCTTTGCATTCACCAAGAACTTGAAAATTTTTGATTACTACCTCAATTTCCCCAGTTTCAATATCCTTATTGATTGACTCCTTAGATCTTGCTACTACTTTTCCATTAATTCTAATTACTGTTTCTAATTGTATTTTTTCCAATTTTTTAAAATTAGAATTTTCTTTGTCTATAGTACACTGTGTTATTCCATAGTTATCTCTTAAATCTATAAACAAAAGATTTCCATGGTCCCTTTTTTTATTTATCCAGCCCGAAAGAATTACATCATCTCCAACTTTTTCTTTTCTTAATTCGTTGCATTTATTAGTTCTAAATTTATTCAATTATTCTCCTAAGACTTCTTTTATAATTTTAAAATCAATTGATTTTTTTTTTTTTAAGCTTAATTGGTCGATCTTATATATGAAATCATATATTTTACTATACGATCTCTCAATTCTTTTGATAATAAACTCAATGAATTTATCGTCCAAAGAGATTTGCCGATCTGATAAATTTTTTAATATAATTGCAAATATCAACTCGTCATCTGGTTTTTCGATATTTAACAAAATAAAATTTTTTGATCTAGACTTTAAATCTTTTAATTCAAAAGAGATGTTAACTATTGGTGTCGCGGAAGTGATAATAATAAATTTATTATCTTGTTCTATTAAATTAAAAAGACTATAAAGCAAATTTTCATCAACTTCTGGAGACAAATTTTCAATTATAATGTTCTCATAAATTTTTACTTTTTTTAGATCATCATTTGTTAAAGACTTGCCCTCTAACTTGACACCTTTATTTTTTCGTAAAAAAATATTAATTAAATGAGTTTTTCCAGAAAGCTTTTCTCCTGTTATATTTACAAAATTTCTCTCCCATTTTGGCCATAAGTTCAAAAAATCAAAAACATGTTTATTACTTTTAGAAAGATAAAAATCATCATTTTTAAAATTTTTGTCATAATCAAATTTGATTATTGTTTGTTCTAAGTCTCTCATTCAATTATCCAAACTTTTTTTTGTGTATTTAAATTATATTTTTTATTTTTCATTATATTAATAAAATTTTGGACTGTTCCATTAAATAAAACTTCATAAAATATGAATTCTTTGTCAAATTTTT